>JBCBZL010000147.1:0-11382 GCA_039815385.1 Cyanobacteria bacterium P01_A01_bin.114 | reverse complement strand
TCTGGATCGTTGAGCGCCTCAGGGGCCAACAGACGACTACCGGCAAAATTGTGCCGCAGCCCCAGAGTATGGCCCACTTCGTGGGCGGTCAGCATGACTAAAAACTGCTGGATATAGTCATCAAGCTGGCTGGCTGTAGGCTGGCTGGCTTTTAGGTCGGGCGTCACCGACAGGGCCAGCGCGCCAAAGGCAGTATGCTGTTCTCCCAAGTAGGCCGCGCAGCGATCGTCAGACAGTAGCGCGTCAGCACCTGGTTCCCTAGAGAGATTTTGGGCCATTTCCAGCCCCGCTTCACCCAGCTTTTGCAGGGCCAGCCACTGCAGATACCAGGTTTGCGATCGCTGCCCGCACAGCTGCAAATAAAAGGCGGCCTCAGGCGATTCCTCTAAGCCACCAGCCTGATACTGCTGTTGCAACCATTTAATCGTGTTGGCGTCAATCACAACGTCTGCGTCTAATATTTCCCCCGTGAGCGGGTTAACCCGCGAAGGCCCTAATCCGGCAACGCCAGATATCAGAGAATCAGACCATCGGATCACGTTGTAGCGAATGTCTGCTGGGTCCCAATCGGCATCATCGGGCATTTGTTGGACTTCAACGGCGTTCTCAAAACCGGCTTGCTCAAAGGCCTGGTTCCACAGCAGGGCTCCCTTTTTTAGCGCCTCTCGATAGTCTGGGGGCACCGTATTTTCAATCCAGAAAACAATCGGGTCTTTAGGGGGTGAAAGCGCCGCCTCAGGATGCTGCTTTTCTAAATGCCAGCGGTTAATATATCGCACAAATGGATCGGTTTGCCCCAGGCGTAGCGGGGCCCGAAACACCGAGAGAAAATAGCCAACTCGTTCATCAGCCAAACGCGGCTTATAGCCATGGTGCTCCGGCAGTGCCGACAGACTATATCGAATTCCTAAGGTAAAGCCCCGCTGATCGGCAAGCCCCTGCAGAGACATCCCGAATAAGGCTGCCATTGGGCTAGGGTTGCCTCCGTCCGACAAGAAACTGACGGTGGTCCCAATTTCCAGGTTTTTAGGAAAGGGGCTCAGGCGAGTAATATTAGACAAATCTGCCTGGCGCTGATAGCCCTGCGTCCCCCAGCCCAGATTGTTCTTTAGATTGGCAAGATCCTGCTCTAAAAGCAGATTTGACAGGTCAATCAGCTTGGCCTGAGACTCAGGATCAACGCTCACTACCTTAATCGCAAAAATAATCGAGTCGCTAAACGAGCTGTCGAGCAGCCGCTGCTGCCAGGTTTGGCCGCCGGGGTTACGGATGTGAGTATTGGGGACCACCACCTGCAAACGATCGCCCGAGGTTTCTTGAAACTGAACCAGCAGGTCATTGATCGGCCAGCCGCGAAACAACCCGGCCTCCCCAATGCCTGACTCTAAGGTGGCCGCGATCAAAAAGTTTTGATTGAGCTGGTCTGGGCGCAGAGCCAGATAGGCTTTACCCGTTTGGAGATCGTGATAGCTCGTGAACAGGCCGTCCTGCTTCTCAAGGTCCGCCGTCAGTTCAGAGAAGGGGCGCATGCCACTCGATCCCGATTGGGGGCCTTCATCACTGACCGGCTTAGTCACCTCAGGCTGCTCTGTGTCTCCAATTTGAGCCTGGGCAGCCAAGCGGGGCGCGTTGACAAAGGACAGCGACAGGCTTATTGCCAAAACACACCCTAAAATCCATAGACAGAAATACCGTAAACCCCAAATCTGACGCACAGCGGACCCCTTAAATCAGCACTTCGCCACATAGGCTGCATTTAACGTAATTGATCCCTGTCAAGCTAGCCAGATACTTCAAGATATTTGCAGGTTGCTCGATCACAAAAAAGCCCATCTCTTGAAAACTAGAGATGGGCTCAATATGGATTGAGAGGATCCATAGCTAAATTTCGCGAAGCAATTGTGTTCTACCTGACCAAGAATGTTCTACCTGACCAAGAATGTTCTACCTGATCAAAAAGAGTACCGTTTCATCGCTTCATCAGCTCTCTGACGTGAGGGCAAGAAGAGGCCTGACGGGCAAGACCACCACAGCCCGTTGCAGCAGGCTGTCTGAAGGTGGGTTCGTAATCTGGGCAGCCAATTGCAGCTTCGGTCAGGGCAGCCGTCGGGCTCACCGTGCACTTCAGCCGATAGTCTCCGGTAAAGTAAGCACACTGGCTACAGGGAATATCATGCAGCTGCCTGACATAGTGAGTGCCCTGCTGGAGCACGTTCCAGCAGCGCCATGTGCAGAGCAGCAGAGCCCCTAAGACACCCGCGGTGCTGCCCATTGCGGTTAGGGCATGAAAGGTCAGGGCGTGAAAGGTCAGGGCATAAAAGGTCAAGGCAAACAGAGTCATGGCAGAGTACCTTATAAACTCATCTCTTGCTTGACCTGAGCGGCCCAGGCTTGAATTCGCGCCTCTGTTTTGTCAGACTCGTTGTCTTCATCTAGCGCAAGTCCGCAAAACTTACCATTGCGAACCGCCAGAGACTCGCTGTAGTCATAGTCATCGGTCGGCCAATAGCCGACTGTCTTACCCCCCAGGCTCGAAATTTTCTCTTCTAAAATACCGATAGCATCCATAAAGTTGTCGGCATACCCAACCTGATCGCCTGTGCCAAAATAGGCCACGGTCTTGCCGCTAAAATCAATATCATCCAGATCTTCAATAACACCGGCCCAGTCATCCTGAAGTTCGCCAATATTCCAGGTTGGGCTACCGATGATGAGACAGTCATAGCTGGCCAGAGCGCTCGGCTCAACATCTGAAATCTCTTGGAGATCGACCACCGCATCGCCCCCTAGTGCAGCCTGGATCTGTTCTGCCGCATCCGCAGTTTTGCCGGTGGTTGATCCGTAAAATAACCCTACTTTTGCCATAGTTTTCCTTTTGTTGATTTTAATTCTCGATAGTACTGTGCAATGTTAAGCTCGCTAAAATACCCACGGCAAAGGGGCAATATTCATGATTAATGCCTTTGTATACCAGGGCTGCCCACTTCGACGGCGAGAGCTAGCGGCGTCCCTAAGGTGAGTAGGCAGTTTTCAAAATCTGGTGAAGTGATTCCCTTTGTTGAAACTGAGCAATCATGGTCTGAGCAGGGCTTTTTCGCTCTGATAACATTTTCTTCAAAGGCGCTAGCTTAGTCTGATCGCGATCGCAGGCTAACGCTTTTTCTGCCGCCGTTAGGGCCACAGCAGCTGTGATATAAATCTCTTCATCGGCAAAGCCAAGCTGCGCCGATCGCTGATGCAGGGCCGTATCGGGGATGGCTGCCCGGCCAGTGAGCCCAGTGTCAAGGATTAATCCCTTCAGCAACGCTAGTAAGCTGCTATACAATGCAAAATCGCCGCAGCTATCAAAGGCCTTGAACTCAATCCGCCCGATCTCTGCCGGGAGTCGGGCAATCTTGGTCAGCGATGGCTGGGTCGCCAGCAGATCTGTTGACTTTTCTAAAAAGATCATCGCCGCTGGGCGACGCCCTGTTCGCTGAAAGGTTCGCATCGATAGCCCGCCCCAGCAGCTGCTTTGCGAGAAAGGAGAGCTGTAGCTAAACGGGATGATAAAGGGGCTGTAGTAGGTCAGCTTTTGGCCACATTCAATTAGCTGAGCGGTGGATAGGCCAGTCGCAGAGAGATTGAGATCTGGCCCGTAGGTAATCATCGGAATGGCCGCTGTTTGTTTTTCGGGAGAGCTATTGCGCCGCTGCTGTTCGTAGGTATTCAGGGGAGGAATCGGCTCAAACCGGAGCTGATGGGGGTTAAAGCTGGTTAAGGCCGGGATAAACCCGGCTGCCTGGGCAACCTGTTGTAGCTGATGGTAGCTGGTGGTCAGCTCTGCGATCGCACCCTCAATGCTGTCATGAATCGTCGTCCGAATCTCAATGCCCTTGGGCGCACAGCCAACCAGCGTTCCGGTTTCAGAAAACCGCTCAAAGCCTTCAATATACCAGCGCTTCACCTTGATACCGGCATCGCCAATTCTCAGCTGGGGATAGTCATCAGCGTATTGGGGTAGCTGAGCCACCATCGCCTCAAATTCTTCGAATTCGGTGTTGGTAAAATCAGCAAACTGACCGTCGGGGCGCAGAAACCCAACCTCATGCTCAATCCCAAAACGAAAATTCATAGGAATTTATCCTGTTTACAATGCACCTGTTCTGACTATTAAACATCAACTTAGGGGCTTCCAGGTAGCTAGCATACCCGACCGCAGCGGCGCATGTTTTGCAAATCTAACCGAAAGATTGCCCAAAACAGACGGTTCGAAAGGGCTAACCCCTCAGACATCTTGTCCATTTATACAAACAGTTTTATCCAGCCCGGTGAATAAGTATGATTGATTACGGATACTTCTATTGAGAACTGGTATCATTAAATTCGGATATATAGACCTAGAGACCTTCATCCAAGTACTGCGTCAAGCTTGAAATTCCGACTGAGGGAAGACGCGAAGAAAGGAGGATACGGCGACACGGAGAGCTTCAATGAGATGAGCGTTTCATTTTGTGCAGACTGCCCCAGTGGGCAAAATGAGCTTCTGATCGGCACCGCACCCACGGTTCAGTGCTTTGTCATGATTGAGTGCCCACCGCCCTGGGGTAAGACAATCGATCAGGCCAAATACCTGCCCGACACGCTGCGGACGATGATCGCAGACCCACAGTACGCGCGTCGCGGCATCCGTTTTTACTTAATTAAGGGCGATAGCACTACAGACCGCCGCCGTCCTCGGCTAGTAATTTTTCAGCGACCCCAGGGCTTTACAGCCGGGTATCGGGCCTACGAGCTCCGCCTGCACGATCTCAACGAAGCGGCTGTTCAGCTAGCCCAGTATTTCGCCAGTCGGTCTCTCCCCCCCAAGGCTGAGCAGCTATCTACTCGAGATATATTCATTTGTACCCATGGTCAATACGACGCCTGCTGCAGCCGCTATGGATACCCTTTTTATCGACAGGCCCAACAATATTTGCAAACCCATTTACAAAATGATCGCCCGAATAATCGACAAGCGCCTGCTGCCCCTGTCAGACTGTGGCAGATTAGCCACATTGGGGGCCATCGATTTGCACCAACTCTCTTAACGCTCCCCGATGGCCGCTACTACGGGCGACTCACTTTAGAAACCTTTCGCCTGCTGCTGCAATCTCACGTCCAACGCCCAGATCAGCTTTCAGAGGAGCTTCCAGGCCAGTGGCGATCGCTTCTGGCCACGTATCGCGGCTGGAGTTTGCTACCCGGCCCCCTACAAATATTGGAACATTCATTTTGGCGAAACCAGGGATGGTTTTGGCTAGATCAGCAAATCCGCTACCAGATCTTACAGGGCGGCACAAATCAGGCGCAGTGGCAGGTTCTTTTTGCCTATCGCTCTCCTTCGGGTGGTCGTCAGAGCTGGTGGGCCACCGTTGTCGAAGACGCCCATCAGACGGTTATGGCTTCGTGCGGTGATACAGCCCCGACTCAAATCGCAAAATTTCGGATTGCTGCCCTGCGATCGCTCAGCCCGAATGTGTCGTTAGGAAAACAGGGGTTAGGGGTTAGGTGATAGGGGTTGGTTAACCGGTAATAGGTTTCGGGTTTTGAGGTTTTGAGGGACCCAAGTGTTGTTATTGGTGACTAGTCCCTGGTTCGAAAACCGCCAATAGCCCATTACCCATTACCCACCCCCCTCCTGCTAGTAAAAATACCTGGGTCTCACTTAGGCGACTGCACATTAATAACATCCCCTTAGCCCACTCTGTGAGAAGAGCAAAGCTCTACGTCCCCCAGCCCCTCTTCCCAATTTTGGGCTACCGTGTAACAAGTCGGAGAGTTAAGCCGCATCCTGAAGCCCACTCTTCGAGAAGAGCAAAGCTCTACATCCCCCAGCCCCTTCTCCCAGTCGTGGGAGAAGGGGAGTAAAGCCTTTTTTTTCAGGGTTTTATCCATTCTGAATTTCTTCACTACGAAGAGATTCGCCTAGCTCAAAGTCCCTCTCCCAAAACTGGGAGAGGGATTTAGGGTGAGGGCTGCCGGGATGTTATTTGTTTGCTAATCCCTTACTAGAAAAAAACCTGGATCTCACTTAAAAGATCCAGGCTACTGAGAGGAGAACCATCACTCAGTCATACCAGTAACTGGGCATGGCAATGGGAACTCTAAAACTAAGCTGGAGACTCTCTAGGAGTTCATCGTAGTCGCATCTAGCGCATCAGAAACCCGATTAAAATCGAACCCCATCGCTCGCAGTGCGTGCCAGAGATGCCCTTGCAAGAAAAAGAAGGCTAGAAAGAAGTGGGTGTTGGCTAACCAACACCGAGCCGTGTGGGCACCCAGCGGTAGCGCTACCGTATCAACGAAGTAGGGCGTAATACCCAGCTTAAAGTCTAGTCCCGGACCATAGAACTCAACCGGGTAAGCCAGGGTGTTGACCGAACAAAAGTAAGCCGCCACAAACCCGGCTAGGGCAATTCCCCCTAGCGAATAGGAGAGAATTGCCTCAGCAGAGAACATCAGCACTTTTTTGGCCCAACCTAGCGGGGGAACAAGAATATGCCAAATTCCGCCAAGAATTAGCAAGGTGCCCACATAGGCATGGCCGCCCACGAGATCTTCTAGATTATCAATTGAGGCAAAGTGGGTCTGATAGCCATAAATCGTTGCTGGATCCAGAGTGGGCGCGGTCACCAATCGAACTTCACCAATTGCCGCATCGTATAGCCCACCCCAGTGGGTGGCTTTCATGACCAGCAACAGTGCGCCAATCCCTAAAAACAGCAGATGGTGCCCCAAAATTAGGCCCAACTGTTTAGGGTCATCCCAATCAAAGTGGAATTTGCGGGCTTGCCCCTTGGCCTGCGACAAATCGGCCTCTCCTTTCACCGTATGGAACAGTGCACCTGCCCCCAGCACCGCTGACGAAATCAGGTGCAGCGCCCCAATCACAAACAGCGGATAGGTATCCACAACAGCCCCGCCTGAGCCGACCCCAAATCCTAGGGTGGCCAGGTGCGGCAACAAGATCAGCCCCTGCTCACCCATCGGCAAGGTAGGGTCAAACTGAGACAGCTCGAACAGGGTAAACGCCCCCGCCCAAAAGGTAATCAGGGCAGCTTGCCCAACATGGGCTGCAATGAACAATCCCGACTGCTCAGCAAAGCGGGCATTCCCAGCCCACCAGTCATATTTCACATCAGCTTTGCCATAGGCTTGCATGGCTTAATCGTCTCCGCTAACAGCGTGCATTAACAACGTCAATTAACAAGAAAGATTCGAACTCGCCCCACTCAGGCCTGTCGTTGGCAACACAGGCAAATACTCAAGTCACTAAATAGGGAAAGAAGAAATTCCCGGCTTTCTTGTTGAGAATATATTGCAATACAGGAGGCGCTTTTGGCAACTAATGACAATTAATATCAATAAAAAACTTAACATACCCAAAGGCGCTTCAAGGATGACGAGGAAGAAAACGTCTATCTATCAACAGTAAACCAGATCAAAACAGGCTATTCAGCAAGGCTGAGGCTCGATAAGCGATCGGTCTGGCTACTAAGTTGATAGGAATTTTTCTCTATTAATTTCTGACGGGCTGGATCAAGCTTTGCAGGGTGCTGTTGCGATCGCAGGCTAAGCCAACAGCACCCCTGTAGGCCAGACAGTTGAGCTTTGCGTAGGCTTCGCCTGCTCGCAGAGTAACCCAACGAAGCCCTGATCTTGTTGGGTTTCACGAGTTCAACCCAACTTATAAGCGAAAGGCTTTGTCAGTCAATCAGGTTTGTCTACTTATTTTGTCTACTTATATAGATAGCTGCCAGCAGCGCTCAAGACGGCTGGCCAGCTCAAGCCGAGGTTTAGACGCACAGGCCACCACACTCCAGAGCTGAATGGCAGCTTGGGGCGTCGTCACCTCTACCTCAAGGGGGCAATATCCCTGACACCGGCAGGGAATACCTAGCGCCTGAAGCCGAAAATATATCTGCCATCTCTCAGCACAGTGAACTGCAAAGAGAGCATTGAACTCTGAGTGTGACGCGGATTGTGAAGACATAGATTGAGCTCTACAAAGATAGTGGCTATAGAAAAACGGCTATAGAAAATAGGGGGCATAAAAATAGGGGCAAGGCTCGTTTTAGAAGCTATTGTCAAAAAGCTTTTGGGTCTTTGCAGCACAGGTGCTTGTAACCCGACCGCTAGAACCTTATTAAACTGACAGATTTTTTCTAAGTAAGAATGACTTCTAATTAGCTTGATAAGCAAACATTAGGGATGACGCCGCTAAATTAATAAGTTCTCAATGAATTAATAAAATGTAAGTAGAAAACAGTTTCATTAAGTGGCCGCTGAGAATTTATGACGAGATAGCGGAGGTTACTAGAATTCAGTGATATTGCTTTAATTTGAGGAATGCAGTGATACATCATCGTCATTGCTTATTGAGAACAGATATTGCAAATAATTGACTGGATACCTTGAAAAATAAAGAGCTTGGGCTTTTTCAATAAGCTATACTAACGAAGTAATCAAGAAATCAATTTCTTTTTCAAAAACCATTGATCCACTACACTGCTACGTATTGAGTCAAGCAAATTGAGTCAGACAGCGAGTGGGTCGTCAAGGCTTTGAAAAAAATGCAAACGATTTCAGAAATCGCTTAGGGAAAATTATGGCTAACCCATCTGCATTAGTAACGCCTTTTGGTCAAGTTGCTGACAACGTCGTCCTACTAGAGTCATCTGTAACGGCACCCGTTTGTGAAGGCTTAAATGTTGCCCTAGCAAGTTTCCAAGCACTTTATCTCCAGTATCAAAAACATCACTTTGTCGTAGAAGGCGCAGAGTTTTTACAGCTACATGAATACTTCGAAGACTCCTATGGTCAGGCCCGCGATCATGTTCACGATCTGGGTGAACGGCTAGATGGCCTGGGGGGCGTACCGGCAGCTAGCTTCAGCAAGCTGGCTGAGCTGTGCTGCTTTACCCCTGAGCCCGATGGCATCTATCGCTGTCGTCAAATGGTTGAAAACGATTTGCAGGCAGAACAAGCTATCCTCCAGGTAATTCGTCGTCAGGCTGCCCAAGCTGAGAGCCTGGGCGATCGCGCCACGCGCTACCTGTATGAAACAATCTTGCTGAAAACTGAAGAGCGGGCCTACCACCTGGGCCACTTTCTGGCCAATGACACGCTGGTTATGTTCAATAACAACTAAGGCATTTGAGCCCGAGATTAAGAGCAAGTCACCTCCCTGATCAGAAACATTGGCAGTAGGACAGATTGGCACATCCTGATAACTACTGGTTACCGGTAACCGGTTGTGGTTGCCCGGTGCCAGTGCCCAGTAACCGGGCAAGATGATTACGCCTGGGATAGCGCCTAGGGGCAGTAATCCTCTACTCGGTCAGATCTTGAATCCAACACAAAGCCCCAGTCTGGGGCTTTTTTTTGTCAATTTTTCCAATCAAAAGTCTATCCCTAAATGGCAATCGATGGCAAGAAGGATTCGAAAAGTTTATTGATTGATTGGGATAGCTGAACGGGGGACGTCAGATCACGGATCTTCGCTAGCGCCCAAAGACAGCCATAGCAAGAAACTATTGTATGCGTGAAGCCAATCTTATCGGTGATTTTCAATCCTTACCCTACAAGAAAGATTCTCAATAAAGACAGCGTTATAGTCTAGAATGATGGATAGTCAACTTAGATAGTCAATCACGCTGGATTTAGAGCCTAATGTCTAAGGTAAAACCGTCTTCACAGCCCTCTCATCAGTCAGTTGCAAAAGGAATCCAAAAAGGAATCCAAAACAGCGTGGCGAAAGGTGAATTTTGCCTAGAGGGGCGTTTTGCGGGGTTTGCAGCAGGCAAAAAATCACCTTTCAAATACCTGTGTCTAGAAACTGCTGAGGGTGCTTATCAAATCAAGCTAAAAAAAACGCTGCAGCTGATGCTTTTTCGGTATCTGGCCGTTGGAGACTGGGTGCGGGCTGTGGGCAAGCAAACCTTGGATAAAGAGACTGGCGAGCCTAAGCTCAAGGCCCGCGAAGTATTGAAAATTGTCCAGCCGTCCGCAAGCCTTCTGCCATTCCCGACGGCTGCTGCTGAGACGCCCCGTCAGCAGCCCAAGCAGAAGAAAGCCAAGGTTTTGATCTGCCAAAAATCAGCCTGCCGCAAACGAGGCAGCAAAGCCGTCTGTCAAGCCCTAGAAGCAGCCCTAGGAGACGCTGGTCTAGATCAGTCTGTCAGCATCAAACTAACCGGCTGTATGGATCGGTGCAAAGCAGGTCCCAATGTAGTGGTGATGCCAGACAAGGCTCGCTACACCCGAGTCACCCCCAAACAGGTATCCACCTTAGTCAACCAGCATTTTAGCCCCGACGAAGCGTCTCAATGAAAGCGCTCGGAGGGATAAGCCTTAGGAAATTTCGTTCAATATGGCTGCTGGGTGGTTCGCTGCTGCTGCATGTTGCACTCATGCGGCTGCCATTTTCATGGCAGCCCAGGGTTGAACCGCCTCAGGCAGAAAGCGCTACGCCCGACTCTGCAGAAAGCGCGATCGCAATCTCTACACTGCCCAAGCCCTTACCCCACCCCTCACCGCCTCGCACTGCCCCATCTTCCCCTTCCCCACCTCCCGTCTCAGCCGCCTCACCCCCCGTCTCAGCCGCCCCGCAACCCGCCCCGCCCCCTACCACCACGCCAGAGCCTATCCCCGAGCCCACGTCTGAACCTGCTCCCGAGCCCACACCCGAGCCCACACCCACCCCCAGCCCTGCAACAGTCGAAGCAGGCATCGTCATCCCTTTTCGAGATGATTTTCCCCACCCAGTCGGCAGCACGGCGGGCTGCTTTGCCCTACAAAACTGTCGCCGCCTCGAAAATATCGGCAGCTACCGCCAGACCGCCCAAGACCTGGTCGCCCAGCTCGAGGCCCAGGGATATCAGGTCACCCATCGGGACGATGCCGACAATACCGGGCTCAAGCTGTATGAGATTATCGATACCCGTGATCCAGACGGAACAGTGCAGTATCTCAGCATTTTCTCCGACGGCATCGGCAGCGCAGTTTACACAATTACCCAAGAAATCATAAGTTTAGAAGAGCTGCGGGAGTTGGGGTAGTGGGTAGACGGTGGAGAGTAGAGGGCAGCGGGCGGAGAGTGGAGCAATGTTGAATCTACTGCCATTACCCATTACCCTCTACCCATTACCCATTACCCTCTACCCACCCCCCCCTACCCATTACCCTCTCCACCCACCTCCCCCCATGTCCCTCCAAACCCCCTCAAAGCCCTTTTCCCCCTCACGCTGGGGCGGTTCTCTTTCATGGACTCTGGTGGTGTGGCTGGTAGCGGGGCTGGTAGCGCTACCGGTGCTGGTGGTGCTGGGCAGCGTGTTTGCCGATGCCAGTGACCAGTGGTCG
>JBCBZL010000044.1:0-20473 GCA_039815385.1 Cyanobacteria bacterium P01_A01_bin.114 | reverse complement strand
CGTCTGTTTCGCGAGGCGCGGACGAATGTCTCGATCAAGGTCGAGGATACTGATGCGGCTGGTACCTTCCGTGTCAGCGCTCGTGGTGCTATACTCCACACAGCCAGCGGTAAAATTTTGTCGCTGGAGTGGCCTCAAGCCTGTCAAAACACCCTAGACGTCAGCAACTGCATCGGACAGCCCATTAAAGTCCTGCTGGGTCCGGTGGCGGTAGGGCCTTACCTAGAGAGGGTTCGTCGCGTTTTAGAGTCTCAGCAACCAGAGCAGTTTCAATGTGTCATCCGCTGCGGCTATCACCCCGTTAGTTTTGACTTTGTGCTAAGGCCAATCGAGCCCCATGACGGTGAACCTCCCCAGGTACTCGGGGTCGGTCGTCGCCTAAAAACCCCCGATCCTCTCCACCTTCCCCATCAAAACGAGCTGGCTAACAAGTCAGTAGGCGATGCGGTCCACTATCATGCGCTGCTTGCCCACATCGCCTCAAATATTCGCAAAACCCTTGAGCTCAAAACCATTTGGCAGCAGACAGTAGACGGGCTGGGGACCCTATTAAACCTGCATCGCTGCCTAGTTTGCGACTATTCCCAAGAAATGCAAACCCTCAAAGTCGTGGCCGAACATCATCGCAGCGATTTGCATCCCTGCTTAGGAACCACGTTTGAGCTCTCTAAAAAAGCCGATTTTCGAGAAACCATCGAAACCCTGAAACCGGTGGTTTCTGATTTTGATTGGGGCAAAGGTCATCAGCCCTACAGCGTTCTCACAATGGCAACGTGCTATCAGTCAGAGCCCAACAGCGTTCTATTGTTGCAGCAGCCACCGGGCCGCACCTGGCACCCGTTAGAAATTGAGCTCATCAACGAGCTCACCGATCAGGTGGGTACCGCGATTGCCCATGCCAAGCTATTCGAAGCCAGTCAGAATCTCGGCTTAGAGCTCAGACAGGCCTACGAAAAGCTCCTGGATAAAAACGATGAGCTCGAAGAAGCCAAACTTCAGGCAGAGGAGGCATCTCGACTGAAAAGCGAGTTTTTAGCCAACACCTCTCATGAATTGAGAACACCGCTGAACGGCATGCTCGGCTTTTTGAGACTCGTTTTAGATGGGATGGCCGACGACCCAGAAGAGCAAACAGAATTTTTAAAGGAATCCCACAAGTCAGCACTACACCTGCTGGATTTGATCAATGACGTTTTGGACATCGCTAAAATCGAAGCCGGTAAGATGGAAATCGACTTTAGCACCGTCAGTCTCAAGGATCTGTTTGAGCAGGTTGAAAATTTTGCCCACCCCCAAGCCGAGCAAAAAGGGCTTTATCTGAAGCTATCGCTGCCGCAGACCCACGATGAAATCAAACTGTACGGCAACTATCAGCGCTTGCTCCAGGTCTTACTAAATCTGGTTGGCAATGCCATCAAATTTACCCCAGAGGGCGGCATTACCATCAGCGCCGAAATCAAATCCCAGAGCGTCGATTTTAATGAAAAGACCTGGCCAGGATTTGTGAAAATTAGCGTGGCCGATACCGGCATTGGCGTTTCCCTCGAAAAGCAGGATCGTCTCTTTCAAACGTTTAGTCAGGTTGATGGCGAGCGCACCCGTCAGTATGGCGGTACGGGCCTGGGTCTGGCGATTTCGCAGCGGCTCATCGAAGCCATGGGCGGCAAAGTGCAATTTATTAGCATGGGCGAGGGCCTGGGCTCGACGGTCACCTTTACAGCGCTGCTGTATCAAGAGCCTGTCATGATTGCCGATGGGAACTAGGGGCGATTCGGTTTACCCGCGCTCTTAGCGACCAGGCAAAGATTGAGGTTTGGGCTAAGCATTCGAGTAGGCTCGGTGCGGGGGCTCATCGATATATTGGGGGCGTTGCTCATGGGCTTGCTGTAGCATCTCGACCAGTGACGGCCAGTCTTCAAGCTGAATAGCCTGAATACAGCTATCTAGCTGCTGACGATAGGCCAGCAGTGCTCTGAGTATCGCCGATTGATTGTACTGGGCCATCATCAAGCCTAACTCTGGGTTACCGCCGCCGACCCGGCTGGTATCACAAAAACCAGAACTCGCAAGCTGCTGGGCCAGCGTTTTAATCGTCAGGTCGGGCTCGCTCAAACAGCCTTGAATCAGGCTCGCGCTGACCATCACAGGCAGGTGAGAAATCCAGGCAACGGCCTGATCGTGATTTGCAGGGGTGGCAGCGTAAAGATGTGAACCTAGCTGCTGAACCAGCTGACTGACCTGCGAGATCGCATCGGCATCGGTCTCAGGCAGCGGCGTCAGCACGTAGGGCCGCCCCAGAAACACGCTGGCCTCAGCCGCCTCAATGCCCGCCTCAGCTTTGCCCGCCATGGGATGCCCCCCCACAAATCGTGGCCACAGCTGGGTCGCTGGAGCCACAATGGACGCTTTAACAGACCCCACATCGGTGATGATGGCCTCCGGAGAAAGCACCTTGGCTAGCTGGGCCACCATGGGTTCAATGGCGGTGATAGGAGTACAGACAAACACGAGATCCATCGTCGACAGAGCAGCCAGATCGAGGCCAGCCGCATCCACCGCACCCATTGCTGACGCTGACGCGCAGGTAACCTGACGGCGGCTGACTCCATAGACCCAGTGACCGGCTCGGCGCAGATCAAGCCCCAAACAACCGCCGATCAGCCCCAGTCCAACAATTCCAATTTTCATGATTCTGGCTGCTGCCCCCATGCATCAATCTTCAGTTTGGGCACCTTAAACACTAAAGGGCCTTCATCCCGTCTTGAGTCATGAGCACCCTACCTGGTCAAAACATCATAGACACCTTCGCACTCATCAAGCGATACCAGCAAGGTGAACGAAACTTTCAGGCGATTGATTTGCGTGAAAGCTATTTACTGGGGGCTCAACTCTCCGGCTGTCTGTTACAAACCGCTAATTTTGCGATCGCAAACCTCAGCAGCGCTGATTTGAGCCACTGCAACCTGAGTCAGACCAATTTCAACGTCGCCCGACTCAACGCCGCCAATCTGAGCCACAGCCACCTATTTCAGGCTAACCTCAACGTGGCCAATTTAATTCGTTCCGTTTTAACCGGCGCTAACCTCACCGAGAGTTCGATGATCCGGGCTGAGGCCATGCGCTGTGAGCTCAGTCAAACCATCTTAAAGCGAGCCAACCTGAGTGAAGCTGACCTGCGAGAGGCCCAAATCCGCTGGAGCGATCTTTCCTTCGCAAATTTAGGCCAGGCCGACCTGCGAAACAGCAGCCTAGTGGGCTCCCGACTGACCCAGGCTAACCTGCAAACCACCAATCTAGCCCGAGCTGACTTGCGTAGCGTGGTTTTTCAAGAGGCCGATCTCCGGCATGCCCAGCTGCAGCGAGCTAATTTGGCAGGGGCTAATCTGCGGGGGGCCAACCTGCGCTGGACCAATCTCACTGGGGCTAACCTCCAAGAAGCCGATCTCACTGGCGCTAAGCTCAGTGGGGCCAATCTGACCCAGGCAAACCTCTGCGGCGCTGATTTATCAGAGACCAGTTTTATCCACGCCGAACTGAGCTATGCCAACCTGACGCAGACTCAGTGGAATCAGAGCAACTTGACTGAGGCAACCCTGACCGGCGCAAAGCTCTATGGCTCAGCCCGGGTTAGTTTAATCACCCAAGATCTCATCTGCGAGTGGATCGATCTCAGCGAACAGGGAGACGGTGGGCAAATTGTTAAATTTAACAGCGCTGACGAAATCCACCGCTTTTTTAATCGAGCGGAGCCCGCTGTTCAACTGCTGGTAGACGGAGCGCTCTCCCTGGAGGATCTAGCTACCCTCACCAGGCTCTATGCCTTGTTGGGCGAAACAAATCAGGCCTGCCCCCCGCCACCCACCCTGGTGACTAACCCGCGCAAGACCCAGATCACCTTTCGGGTAACAAAAGATGCACAGCTATTTGCGATCGCCTATTTTGCCACGCTGCCTTTCTTAGCTGGGCGCACCCTGCAAAGGCATTTGACTATGCTCACAGGCTTGCTACAAACCTACGATAGCGAGCGCCTAGCCCCCCCTTATAAGCGGCGATTAGACCGCTTTAGCCATTTGTTGGCGCAGCTGTGCCAAGAGTTTCCAAAACCCGACCCGATTGAGTTTGAACAACTGGGTAAAGCAGCTCGGTTTTTAGCCAAACCCCTCAAAATCAACCTGACCAACAGCCGCGGCCAAGCATTAGAACTCTATCGATCGGTGAGTTTTGGAGTCCGTCAGCTCAACGAATTAGACATGCGCTTTGCGATCTCCAATTTTGAAGAGCTTAGCCCCCACCTAAGCTTAGATAACCTGATTGAATTTTTGACTGGAGTACCCACTGGAGTACCCACTGGGGAACCCATCGAGGCCCATCCATCGCAGTTGGCCCCTAACGTCTAGGGGGGATGTGTCACAATAAAGGTCATTCGATGTTTGATTTATATCCAGTGATATCGATAGCCATTGGGTCACCATCCCGATTGAGTCACCGCGCCCTTGAAGCCCATTGTGATTGAAGCCGAAGTTCACCAGCGACTCAGAGACTTTTTGCGAGATCAAGGCCACCGTCAGTGGCCCCACCATTTGACGATGGCGCGATTGGTGGCCCGAGCGTTAAGGGTAGGACGCAGCGCCTTGATCCAAACCGGTAGCGCATCCGCTTACTGCGGCCATCATCGGCTCAGCTATCTAATGCCTGCCCTAATCTGGCCTGAACCCGCCATCCTGGTGGTGCCCCAACTTTTTCACTCGCGCCTGGTTCAGGTCGATATTCCCAATCTGCTGCAAAGCATCCCGACTGTTAAGGCTATCCAGGTGGGCGATCGCTGGCCGTCGCCCCATTTTCGCGGGCTCTTGATCACCTCTCCCGAAGCCTGGCTGACCAACCAATTACAGCAGCAAAACCACTTTCCCAAAGGGATTCCTACCCTAATTGACGGGGCTGATGACTTAGAGGGGTGGGTTAGAGCCCAGCTCACCCACCCCCTAGGAGCCGCCGATTGGAACGCGCTGGCCCTGGCCTATCCTGCTCAACAATCCTTCATTCGAGATGTGCGAGTCCGCCTAACTCGCGCCGTCTTTCAGCATCCTACAAACCCCTATGGATGCTGTCTCATTGACGAGCCAGAGCACTCTCTACTGATAGAGCTATTTGCCACCCTGGCCGAAACCCCCTGGCAAACAGACGCGCTACCAGCTAGCTGGCAGCGTTTTTGGGCACAATTTCAACAGATTGACCGACTCGCCTGGAGCCAGGTTGATCGGCAGCAAGGCCGATTTACGCTCCACTGTGGGCCGGTCGAAATCGCCTCTCGGCTAGCCCCAGTATGGGACCAGCAGCCTATCGTCTTAATCGGAGCGGCGGTCGATGTTGACCCTAAAGCAGCCGTATATCGTCAGCAGCTAGGGCTAGGAGACCTGACCTGCATCAAGTTTGCGCCCAACCGTCAGGAAGATATTGTGCAGCTATATCTGCCCGATCGGCTGCCGCTACCCAACACGAGTCACTTTAAAGATGCCGCCCTGCAAGAAATTCGCCCCCTACTCAGCCTCGAACAAAGCCACCCCACCGTCATTTTGGTTGGGGACGAACCGCTCAAAGCTCAGTTTGGAGCAATTTTAGCCGCTGAATTTGGCTCACGGGTTCAAGTCGAGAAGACCAACATTGCCCCCAACGGTATTTTGGTCACCGGCTGGCAGTTTTGGCAGACCCATCAGCCCACCCTGCCGCCGCCAGGGCTGCTGGTGATTACCACGCTACCGATTCCATCGTTAGAAAATCCACTAGTGGCTGGGCGGGTGGCTTACCACAAACGACTCCGGCAAGACTGGTTTCGCCTTTACTTGCTGCCCGAGGCGATGCGGTCACTACAGCTTGCGATCGCATCTGTCAGAGCCCACCAGGGCAAAATCGCTCTGCTAGACAATCGGGTTCATCACCGCAGCTATGGCCGACAAATTCTAAGCGCGCTCAGCCCTATCGCCCGCAGCAATTACTTTGATATAGATTGGTTACCGTCCCAGTTTGATCAAGTGCTGTAATGGCAAAATAAAATGATGGCGTCTAGAATCCTATGCCAAGCAGGTTGCGGCTGAATCAAACCTAATCAACCTAACTTAATCGACCTAAACCTAGTCAACCTAAACCTAGTCAATCTAAAACAGTTGAGTTTCTCATGGGCGAAGCAAAGCGACGAAAAGGACAGCTCGGCGAAGATTACGGCAAGCCAGAGCAAATTTTGCCAGGGGTTCCGATTACCAAAAACCAGGCTGCAACCTTCATGAGCTGGACCACTAAGGGAGCCTGGGCTGGCATCATTCTGATGATCGTGGTTTGGCTGACGATCCGATTTATTGGCCCTGGGTTTGGCTGGTGGGAGTTAGCCCAGTAGCACCCCCCGTTGCTGCAGGTATTTTGCAACGGGTTTCTAGTGAGGCTTTGAAGCCAACCCTCTATTTCTTGCTAAAAATTTCTTTTTCAAAAACAGATGCCAAGTCTGTCCTTTTTGCGCTACAACTTAGGGCAGATCAATAAAAATCAACTTTTATTTCTTTTACTACTTTTTATTATCTCAACCAGCAGCTCAAAGGATGCATCAGACTGTTTCATTGCAAACCTGTCTGTTGCGATACTGTTTTTGCCCGCCAGCATCAGTAATGTGGGTGGAAGTTTTGAGCGATTAGACTTAAAAAGGTCAAGTAAGTTTAACTGGCACTAAACAATCCCGAAACTTTGGGAACTGTAGGTACTGTTAGACAGCAACTTTTCTCGTGGAATCATAATTCAAACAAGTTTATTAAGTAAATCTTAAGAAAAGTCCTACAATGTAGATCGATTGCAAGGAGCGTATCGATGTTTATCAGGCTTGCAGAGCAGCATCGGCAGTTTGTTCAAGATTTAGTTCTCAATCTAAAGGCTCTCGCCATCGTCCTAGAAAACCGTGGCTACTTGGCCTCGTGCTACACCTGCGGTGGGCAATTAAACAGCGCCTCCTTTATGGTCAGCTTGGGCGACGATCATCTGATCCGCTTTTTGGTCTCTGACTATGGCATTACTTGGACCGAGCTACGGGACGACCGCGAACTTATGAAGCTTGAAGGCGCTGAGGCCATCCATCAGCTACAAGAGCTAGCGAACCTGGTTAAGTATCAAATTAAGCCGATCGAGTCGCCGCTGTCTCATCAGTCCACATAGACCCACATCGCTTATCTTACAGACACAATATCTAGGATCTCTTACCCGTGGGCTGGGGCCATCAGTACATTCACACAAATCAGGTTAAGCTTCACTGTATTACGCAGGGTGAAGGTGAATTAGTAATACTGCTACATGGCCTGCTGGAATTTTGGTACTCCTGGCGACATCAGCTGCCGGTGCTCTCCAAACAGTTTAAGGTTGTGGTTCCAGATTTGCGAGGCTATAACGACTCTGATAAGCCCGCAGTCGGCTACGACTTAAAGACGTTGGGCCAAGATATTCAAGGTCTGATCAGCGCCTTAGGTTACTCTAAAGCACACGTCGTTGGTCACGACTGGGGAGGTACGATCGCTTTGCACTTTGCTCGTCAGTATCCCCAATCCCTTGATAAGTTAGCTGTTTTGAGCGTACCCCAATCTCTACTTGACCTGGTTTCAAATAACTTTGCTCAACTCCAACGCAGCTGGTATCTACTAGCCTTACAGTTGCCAGGGTTTCCGACATGGCTCCAGGAGCAAAATTTGCGAGATTTCCTTGCCGATCTTTTCCAAGGGCAAGCCATCCGAAAAAGCGCATTTACCCGATCAGAGACCGCAATTTTTCAGGCTGCGCTGCAAAAGCCTGGCGCTTTTAGCGCCGTTACCCGCCATGCCCAGCAATTTTTTACATCGCGAGCCTGGCGTCCCGCCTTACTAGGCCAGCCGATTTCCCATCCAGCCCTGGTTCTGTGGGGTGAAGAAGATCCGCTGTTATCTACTCGCTATTTGCGAGAGATCGGCAACCTGCTACAGCAGGGCTATCAGGCCAAATCTATTCCTTTTTGTGGCCACTGGATACAGCAAGAAGCCCCTCAAACCGTCAGTCGTGAGCTAATGAAGTTCTTAGGCAGCTCGGCCTAGAGGAAGCTTACACTCAGCAGCCAGATGCAGCTGAATAGAAACATCTGGACTGGGGATGTCCTCAAAGAAATGCCTGAATTTCAAAAACTTACTCATCTGAAAATTTTAGACATCCGGAACTTTAACCGTTTTTTCACACTACTCTTGAAAAGATTCAAGTTTTGGGCCGTAGCGTTAGTTTCTAAGCCAGATGGCGCATACTGGCCTTAAGCTAAGAATGATTCAGGCTACCAAAACCTGTTAAAGCAGGTACACTGCGGCTGACCCAGTCAGCTCTGAGCTGTTCTCAGCAGGTTACTCTACCCGACCCGTGATTTTTACAGGCGCAACCCTAAACATACCCGCGAAAGACGCCGCATAATTAATTCTAATGTTGAACCCTAAAGTTTTATCTGAATACGATTCAACGCTATCGAAGCTCGAAGAACAAGAAGCCCAAGACCGTATCGAACTCT
The DNA here is from genome assembly GCA_039815385.1 of Cyanobacteria bacterium P01_A01_bin.114. Classification (GTDB taxonomy): domain Bacteria; phylum Cyanobacteriota; class Cyanobacteriia; order Phormidesmidales; family Phormidesmidaceae; genus SIO4C1. The sequence goes on along the minus strand of JBCBZL010000044.1, from coordinate 11,925 downwards.
TCCAAGCGTTTATGCGACTTTACGAGCAAAATCGCGATTTCGTAGATGAAATATTGTCTTTAGAAGGTCCGATGCCCCGCACAAGTCGAACTGCAGCCCAGTACATTCAAGGCGTTGTCACCCCTGACGAGATTTACCTGGTCAGTAATTTGCCCACAGGGCATTCACAACGGTTTATCGCCAAAAATGGAACCTGGGCGATGGGTCGCGATCCTCGCAAGTCAGATTTGGTTATTCCTGACAAACGACTGTCTCGGTGCCATGCTGCTATTCAATATGGCAAAGACGGTTTTTTAATTTCGGATTTAGAAAGCACCAACGGCACCTACGTGAATGGTGAATTAGTCCGTCGTGTTTATACCCTCAAGGACGGCGATCGCATCCGACTGGGGCGGTTGACATTTCACTTTTATGCTTGTTATCAGGTGCCCCAGCCAATGAAACCTGCTGCTGTTGAGCGCAACAGCGCCTTTAGCCCAAATTTAGCTATCATGCAGGCGGCTTCTAGATAAGTTTTAATTTTTCTATCTGGATTTTCTTAAATTGGGCCATAAAACAAACCAGCGGGTACCCGGATAGCGGGTAGCTGCTCTCCCAGAAATGTCCTTAGGATTGCACCTTGCATTGGCTGATCTAGAGTGACTTTAGAGCTTTGGGCGACTAGTCGTCTTCGCTCACCTCCACTGGGGCAGCATCAAGCTCAGTATCACCCGCAATACTGAGTGCTTGACGGACTTCTTGTTCTACCTGAGCCGCAAATTCTGGCTTGTCGGCTAGATAGCGAATTGCATTATCTCGGCCCTGACTAATGTTGTCACCCCCGTAGCTATACCAGGCCCCCTTGCGAACAATCACGCTGGTCTGCTCAGCCAAATCGACAATACAGCCGAGGGTAGATATTCCTTGACCAAAAATCACATCAAACTCCGCAATCCGAAACGGCGGTGCAACTTTATTTTTGGCCACTTTGACTTTAGCCCGAATCCCATACTCTTCGGTCCCTTTTTTCAGGGTTTGAATGCGACGGATATCGAGACGGACAGAGGCGTAAAACTTCAAGGCATTGCCCCCCGTGGTCGTTTCTGGATTGCCATAAGACACGCCAATCTTGAGACGCAGCTGATTCAGAAAAACGACCGTACAGCCAGATTTACCGATATTCCCGGTGATTTTGCGCAGCGCCTGACTCATCAGACGAGCTTGCAAACCCACATGGGTGTCGCCCATTTCACCTTCGATCTCAGCTCGGGGTACCAGGGCAGCCACCGAGTCAATCACAACAATATCGATGGCGGATGAACGCACCAGCTGATCGACAATCTCTAGGCCCGCTTCTCCCGTATCGGGCTGGGACACCAGTAGGTTTTCAATATCAACCCCAAGGGAGCCTGCATAGACTGGATCCAGAGCATGTTCGGCATCGACAAAGGCAGCTACCCCGCCTTGCTTTTGCACCTCTGCGATCGCATGCAGGGCTAGGGTTGTTTTACCCGAGCTTTCGGGGCCATAAATTTCAATAATGCGGCCTTTGGGCAAGCCACCGCCCAGCGCCAAGTCCAGGGTAAGCGCCCCGGTGGAAATGGTTTCTACCCGCATGCGACTCGCATCACCCAGCCGCATGATAGAGCCTTTACCAAAGTTGCGTTCAATCTGGTTGAGCACCATATTTAACGCTTTTTGACGCTCTGCACTGACGGCAGATGTCTGGGTGGCCGTGGAAGCCTTAGTGGTGGAAGCCTTAGCGGTGCTGGAAGTCTTGGTAGCAGTGGAAGTCTTAGCGGTGCTGGAAGCTTTGGAGGTGCTGGAAGCCTTGGAGGTGCTGGAGGTCTTTGCCATGCTTAATTAATCATCTGCACTTATACGCATGTACTATTTATATAGGGTACTTCATCAGCTGACAAGCGCTCGACCGTATATTTATATTCATGGGACAGGACACCTCACTACAAGCCACAGCCATCAGTGTGGCTGGACTCACCGACTATATTCAACTGCTGCTTGAGGGAGACGAACGGCTGCACCAGGTCTGGGTGGTAGGCGAAGTTTCAAGTGCTAAGCAACATTCAAGCGGCTGCTTTTTTTCACTCCAAGAGCCCGATGGCTCTGCCAGCATCAGCTGTGTGGTCTGGCGATCTCAGCTAGAAAAATTGGCAGCGCCCCCCACGGTCGGCGAGCAGGTAGTGGTGCTGGGGCAAATCCGCCTGTATCCCAAACGAGGCAGCTATCAGCTGACTGTTTGGCAGGTCTTGCCAGCGGGCGACGGGCTCAAGGCTTTGCGCTATCGACAGCTCCGCCAGCGACTCGCTGCTGAGGGGCTGTTTGACGACGAGCACAAGCGGGCACTGCCTATCTATGCCCATACAATTGCGGTGGTGACTTCCTCCCAGGCCGCTGCTTGGGGGGATATTCAGCGAACGCTGCTAGAGCGACATCCAGGGTTGACGGTACTGCTGTCTCCGGCCACGGTACAAGGGGAAAAAGCCCCTGGCTCAATTGCCAAAGCCTTTCGGCGCGTCGTCGCAGACGGTCGCGCCCAGATTTTGCTGCTCGCACGCGGGGGCGGGGCCTCTGAAGATTTGGACTGCTTTAACGATGAACGGGTGGTGCGTGCGATCGCGACCTGCCCCATTCCAGTGGTAACCGGCATTGGCCATCAGCGCGACGAGTCTTTAGCCGATCTAACCGCTGATGTTTGTGCCCACACCCCTACTGCCGCCGCTGAGGTGATGGTCCTCTCACTACGAGATTTGCGAGCAGCCCAGGCTTACTGGCTACAGCAGCTCACCCAGCGGGTGGGGGATCGGTTAGTCGATAGCCACCAAACCCTGTTAAACCTGCGCAACCGCCTCCAGCAGCTGCGCCTCGATCGGCTCTTAACTCAAGAGCGGCAAACCCTTCAGTGGCAACAAAAGCAGCTCGTTCAAGGCTTAATTCAGCGGCTACAGCAGGCCGAACATCAGCATCAGCTGCTTCAGGAAAAACTCACCACCCTTGATCCAGAGGCCGTCCTACGGCGGGGCTATGCCTTGGTTAGGCAAGCGTCGGGGGCGATGCCGGATCAAGCCTCGACCCTCGTGACGCAAGCGGCTCAGCTTGAGGTGGGTGATGCGATCGCGATTCAGTTAGCGCAGGGGCGGGTGGGGGCGCAGGTAACGGAGGTGTTTTTACCAGATGGGGAAAATGACGGAGATAGGGAAAGGTAAAACCGTCCATCCAATCTTTCTCCCCCTTCTCTATCTCCCCTAGACCTCCAGACCCCATTGGCTTCCTCATCTTTTTTAACCCTGTATACTGATCATCCAGTCACCTCCCGCTTCCCCATGCCTAAAGCCAAAAAACCCGCTAAAGACTGGAACTATGAAACCGCCGTTGCCCAGGTCGGCGAGATTATTGACCAGCTCGAAACCGGCGAAATGCCCTTGGCCAAAGTTTTTGAACAGTTCGCCCAGGCCGTAGAGCAGCTCCAGCAGTGCGATGCCTTCCTCAAAGAAAAGCAAGCCAGTGCCAAACTTTTGATTGAGACCCTGTCAGACGATTAAGACAGATGATTGCAGGGGATTAAGATTCAGCAGCTTGCCACACCGGCAGCAGCATGGTCAGCAGGGTTCCCTCTGCTGGCGTGCTTTCGATCGAGAGCGTGCCGTTGCCCTGGGTCAGCAGCTGGCGGGCCACCGTGAGCCCTAGACCGGCCCCTCGCACCCCCTGAGTCGTGGCCGCAGAGCCCCGGTAAAACGCGTCAAAAACCAGTGGCAGCTCGGCAGCCGTAATCCCCAGCCCGGTATCTTTGATCCGCAGCGCAATAAACTTGTCTGAGCGGGGCTCAGCGGTTACCCAGACGCGCCCCCCACTTTCAGTAAATTGAATGCTGTTGCTCAGCAAATTGATCAAAACCTGTTTGAGCCAGGCCTCTACCCCCCCCACCTGGGGCAAATCATTAGGAATTGTATAAGCCAGCATGATATCTCGCTCTTTAGCCAGCGGCTGATACGTGCTGACAATACCGGGCACCAAATCAGCCAGACTGAGGGGCTGCAGATCGGCCTGATATGGCCGATTGTGAAGCTGCAACAGCTCAAAGACACTATTCACTAAAGTACTTTGGCGATCGCATTCACTGCTGATCATGTCTAAGTAGCGCTGCCGCTGCCCAGCCTTGATCATGGGTGAATTGAGCAAAGTTAGCGCCGTCTTGATCGTGGTCAGCGGCGTACGCAGCTCTTGCTTGGCAGTTTGGATCAGGTTTTTGGCCGTATCTGGTAAAAGCGGAGGCGCGGACATATCTGACGGAGCCCCTTGGTGAACGGAGCCCTCGGGCACCGTCTCTGTCGCATCGGGAGGCCGTTCATTGAGGAGTCGTTCATCAGGAGGTCGTTCATCGGAAGACTGTTCATCAGGAGACTGCTTTCGATATCGGGCAATCTCTTGAAACGAGCGCATTTGTGTCTGGAGCTGCCAGTTGAAAAAAGCATCGACCCACTGCATCGAATCGATACGACTTTGAGGTAGCGAAACTGCCGTATCCCAATGGGATAGGAGCGCTGTAAAATCGCCGTCAGTATCTGCAAATTCAACAATTTGCCGCAGGATTTGCTTGAACGATTGAGCAACCTGGAGATCTAGAGCCCCCAACACCCGCAGTTCACGCTTACCTTCAGTAGACTCTGGCTGGCGCTGAGCCAACAGGGTATAAACCAGCCCGTCTGCCAAGATCAAGACAAAGTACTCTCCCCGAATTCCAGCGGGGATAGGGGTCACTTGTTCTACCCCCCGGCAGGATTCGGCAGCGGTCAAACCGCTGGGGCCTAAACAATAGAGTTGGCTAGCTGTCTGGGCTGAACGATAGCGCCGAATATCTTCCCACCAGGCCAAATCTTTGGGCAGCTTGGCCCAAATCGTGGCGGCTATCTCATGCACCAATAAAAAGTCGATGGTTGACTGCACCACCGCCTTAAAGCCGCGCGGCGTTGCCCGACTGCTCACCACGGGCGAGCTCCCTGCTTGAAAGGCACTGGCTAAAGACAGATCGGAAGCAGAAACAGTCATGGGGCTAGGACATCAGCTAATTTGATGCCCGTAGAAGGACTTCTGTAGCTTGTAACAAAGTTTTTTAGTTAGTCAAGTGAATACCGAGCTTTCAGAGCAGCCTGGGCCTGCTCGCGGTCGTCAAAGTGAACTTTTTCGGTCCCCAGAATTTGATAGTCTTCATGGCCTTTGCCCGCGATCAAGATGCCGTCTCCGGGCTGGGCAAGCTGAACGGCTGTTTGAATCGCAGCGGCGCGATCGCACACCACCTGCTCACCCGGCAGCGTCGACTCAATACCCGCCACAATATCATCGAGAATCTGCTGGGGAGCTTCGGTGCGAGGATTATCAGAGGTGACAATGACCAGGTCTGATTGCTCGTAGGCGATGCGACCCATGAGGGGACGTTTGGTGCGATCGCGATCGCCACCGCAGCCAAACACACAAATCAGCCGCCCAGCAATAAAAGGCCGAGCTGCTTTCAGGGCATTGTCCAGACTATCTGGCGTGTGGGCATAGTCAACAATCACGCTTAAGTCTTGCTCAGGCGATACCTGTACTCGCTCCATACGGCCCGGCACCCCACTGAACTGAGACAGGGCGGCCACAATGACCTCCAAACTAACCCCCAAATGCAGGGCAGTACCCACGGCTGCCAGCAAATTTTCCAAATTAAACTGGCCCACCAGCGGAGACGTAAAAGGAACTGCCCCCCTGGGCGTATGGAGCGTGCCACTGACCCCAGTTGGACCGTAGGTAAGGTCTTTGGTGTGGAGATCAGCAGCGATACCTCCCATATCTTCAACACTGTAGGTCCAGACGCGGTCTCGGCCCAGCCTAGCAGTCAATCGTTGGATTAACTGCTGACCATAGGCGTCTTTCTGATTAATGATGGCCCGCCCCGTCAGGTAGTCATCGTTAAACAGCAGCGCCTTAGCTTCAAAATAATCCTCTAAGTTTTTGTGGTAGTCGAGATGATCCTGGGTGAGGTTGGTGAATACCGCCGCCTCAAACTTGCATCCCCAGACCCGATCTTGAGCCAGCGCATGGGAACTGATCTCCATCACCGCATTGCGGCACCCGGCAGCCACCGCCTTCGACAGCTCTCGTTGCAGATCCACCGGGAAGGGCGTTGTGTGAACTGCCGTTTTCTCGTGACCAGGCCAGCGAGAATAGAGCGTCCCGAGCAGCGCCGTCACCTGGTCAGCCTGATTTAAAAAATATTCAATCAGATGGGTCGTTGTGGTTTTACCGTTAGTGCCCGTCACCCCCACCATATTTAACCGCTGGGTAGGGTAGTCATAAAAGGCCACAGCAGCTTCTGCACAGGCTTTGGGAATCTCTGTCATGGGGATCAGCAGCGGCGTTTCACTCGGCTGGGGCGTTCGCGCCGCCAATGCTTGAGGCGAGAGAATGGCTGCGATCGCACCCGCTGACAGCGCGCTCGGCCAAAACTCGCCGCCATCGACCCGCGTGCCCGGCATGCCAATAAACACATCCCCAGGCTGACACGCGTGGGAATTAGTCGATAACCCCTTCACCTCTACCTCCAAAGCCGGATGGCCAGAAAGCTTAGAAACATCCATATTCGACAGCTTGGCCAGCAGTGCTTGCAGCTTCATGTCAGCGACTCCTCACAAGTTAAGCTGCGATTATTCTGCCTCAAAGGGGCCCAGATATGTCTGTATCATTTGTTCCAACTTGCGCAAGGGAGCCCGAGGGGAGAGTCGAGGCAAGGCCTGCTCAACATCACCACCCTCACCATCTGGAGAGGACTCTGCCCCCGATACAACGCGACAGAGCACCGGAATTTCATACTGATACTGCTGAAACCACTCAGGGTTTCGCGTAATATCCCGAATTTCTATCTCAAGCGGCAAATGGGAAAGCTGTTCCAATTTTTCTTGCAATCCTTCGCAAAGGTGGCAGCCGGGTTTGCTGTAGAAGATCAGGTGGGGCATGGGAAAAAGGCGAAAGGGAAAAGGCGCTAGCGTAGCCATGCCCCTTGGGCTATAGGGTAGGGGCTGGCTTTGTATCTGCCCAGGGTGGGGATGTGGGTTCACAGGCCTGTGCAACCATCCTACCGACCATCGCGTCCCCCCGTCTCCCCCACCGCATCTCTCCCTCATCGCGTCTTCGCCTATTGCCCCTGACCCTCCCCTCACAAACCGTCACGGAGACGACTCCTTTGCAAAGATTTATTAAGATATAATCCGGCTTGGGCTGGTAAAAACTGTACACACTCAGCCATCTCGACTCAGCCATCTCGACTCAGCCACCTCGACAGAGGTTCGGCTAATCACCGGTATTCCGGTCGGGATTTGTGTATTTAATGGGCTACGATATTTCAAGACTAGATTTTTAGTCTTTCGTCTGGTCTCACGTCACGCGCCAAAAGTAGAAGGCCAAAAGTAGAAGGAAACTATGGTTCAATGCATCGCAACGCGACCGATCGCACCTACGGTAGACATCGATCGGCTTAACCAAACCTTTGAAACAGCAACCCCACAAAAGATTTTAGCCTGGTGTTTAGAGCATATTCCCTACGGTCTAGTGCAGCTGTCTTCCTTTAGCACCCTGACCCTCAGCCACATGCTCAAGCGCGAACTGGGGGCTCAGGTTCCCGTAATTTTCTTAGATACTCTGCACCTATTTCCTGAAACGCTAGAAACAGCCCGCAAAGCCCGAGAACTGTATAACTTAGACATTCACACCTTTCATGCCAAAGGCCTCCATAGTCGCAATGCCTTTGCCCACCGCTACGGCGAGCGGCTCTGGGAGCGCGATATCGATCGATTTTACAAACTTACGAAGGTAGAACCGATGCAGCGGGCCTTTAACCAGCTTAATGTCACCGCCTGGATTACCGGCAGACGCCGGGATCAGTCAGGGACTCGCCAACACATGCCCGTTTTTGAGTGGGACAGCGATGGTCGCCTGAAGGTCAACCCCCTAGCGAATTGGACTCAAAAAGACCTGTGGAAATATATCGTCGAAAACGGTGTGCTCTATAACCCGCTTTACGACCAGGGCTATAGCAGTATTGGGGATCAACCTCTGACCACACCTTTGCTGGCTGGGGAAGACGAACGGGCTGGCAGATGGCGCGGCAGTCAAAAGACCGAGTGCGGCATTCATCTATAGCTCAAAATCCTACAGCTCAAAATCCTACAGCTCAAAATCCTATAGCCCAAAATTAAATACGCTACAGTAGGCAGGCTTGCGTTTTTTGAGTGTTCACTGTGGATTTTTCGGCGGATTTTTCGGCGGATTTTTCGGCGCTGCCTGAGACAGCATTTATCCACCCTGATGGGGAAAATCGGGATGCGATCTCATCCCTCTTAAAAGAAACCCTTGACCTTCTGATTGAGACCCTGGTAACAGCGGAGAGCCGTTCACCGCTACCGACTCCGCTGGCTTTAGAAGACTGGGCTCAGCTGCCAGACTGCTCAGTCAGTGCAAAACAGCTGTTAGAAAGGACGCGATCGCAGCTGCACCACTCTATGAATGCGGCCCACCCAGGCTACATCGGCCATATGGACTCAATCCCCACGACGATGTCGGTGATGGGTGATTTGCTCGTAGCCGCTGTCAATAACAATATGCTCAGCGTTGAGATGTCGCCGGTTTTCTCACGGCTAGAGCCGCTGGTACTCAAGCAGCTGGCAACGGAGTTTGGACTGGGGCCGCAGGCCAACGGGGTGCTGGTCAGCGGCGGCAGTCTGGCCAATTTGCAAGCCCTGACGGTGGCCCGTAACGTTGCATTTGATGCCCTAAAGTCAGGCATCGCAGGCGTTGCAAAACAGCCCGTGCTATTCGTCTCTGAGGTGGCCCACACCTCGATTAAAAAAGCCGCCATGATGCTGGGGTTAGGCACCGATGCCGCCATTGCTATCGCCACTAATGCAGACTCGCAAATGAGCGTCAGCGACTTGCAGGCAAAGATAGAACAGGCTCGGCATCAAGGGCAACAGCCCTTTGCCGTTGTGGCAACAGCTGGGACAACCGTCACTGGGAATGTGGACCCGCTGGGTGCGATCGCAGCTGTAGCCAGATCTCAGAACCTCTGGTTTCACGTCGATGCTGCCTATGGGGGGGCAGTCATTTTCTCCCCAGAACACCGATATTTGCTGGATGGCATTGAGCAGGCCGACTCCGTTACCTTTAACCCGCAAAAATGGCTGTACGTTGCCAAAACCTGCGCAATGGTGATGTTTCGGAACTTTGACCTGCTCAACCAGCAGTTTCGCATCCTCGCCCCGTATATGAACGATCACGATGAATGGCCCAACCTGGGCGAACTCACTGTGCAGGGCACTCGCCATCCCGATATTTTGAAGCTTTGGCTGTCGCTACAGCACATCGGCAAGCAAGGCTACGCCGCCATTGTCAAACACAATTACGCTTTGACAGCCGACTTTGTTAGTGAAGTGCAAAAGCGCCCTCATTTGGCGCTAGCCAGCCAGCCTCAGATGAATCTGATTTGCTTTCGAGGCACCCCTAATTGGCTCCCTGAAAGCGGATGGGACAATTGGAATCAAGCCCTACAAGCCCATCTTTTGAAACAAGGGAATATTTTTCTTTCTCTGCCGGTTTATCGTGGCAGGCGCTGGCTTAAAGCGGTTTTACTCAATCCGTTTACGCAAAAGGCGCATGTTCGGCAGCTGTTTGAGCACGTCGATAGGTTTGCGAGCACAGACCTAGATGCGGAGAGGGCTTCGACGTAGGCTCAGCCGAGCAGAGGACGCGGAGACGCGGAGCGTTAAGCCGTCAGCGATCCCCGCGTCAGATTTATCCATAAACCTAGTCTGATATCAAACTCAAGCCTGATATCATAATTTCTAGCCCAGCCAATAGTCCAACGAAAAGCATCCTTCTTCAGTGCGGATCAGATCGACACCGCGCATTCGCAAAATGGGCTGGCCTCTGTAGCTGACCTGCACTTTGCCATTGCGGGTTGGGTCGACGGTAATCTCGTCAAGGTGAATCTGCTCAAGCCACAGTAAATCAGCGCTGTTTTCAATCACATCGCAGCCATCACCGGGGTGATAAAAGTAAACATCTCCCTTGGCTTGAAATAAATCGCTTCCGAGGCTGTCTGGCATCGTCTCTTCTTTTTTCTCTACACCCCAAAGCGCAGCAGGTGGCCGTGTAGCGGTCTTAAAAGTCGCCATAGGTTAACGGTTCTGATAGTGCTGATCACACCTACGACAGGCAGCGACCCCGTCCGACAAAAAGTACTAAACTTACGCCGTTTTTAATGACTTTTGCTGAGCAATCTGCGCTGTTTAGCTGAGCGTTAATCGTGGCAAAGGGTTAGAGACCATCAATTATAGGCTCCGGAATATCACGTATTTCCACTTTGAAGATCTGATGCTTTCGTAACATCTCTACCCGGTTTTACTGACAGTGTTGTCAGCATTCTGCAACAATTGACGGAACGGCTTAGAACAAAGATACTTATACGGAATCCTGCCTGGATAAACGCGACGTATCGCGTTTTTGACACCGTTATGATCAAAATCCTCCATCTCTCTGATATTCACATGGGTAGCGGGTTTAATCATGGTCGCATCAACCCTGAGACCGGCTTAAATACGCGACTAGAGGATTTTGTCGCTACACTCGAACAGTGCATTGATCGAGCGATCGCAACCCCCGTCGACCTCGTCTTATTTGGGGGCGACGCCTTTCCTGATGCCACTCCACCGCCGCTGGTGCAGCAGGCCTTTGCCAGCCAGTTTCGCCGCCTGGTAGATGCCAACATTCCCACCGTGCTGCTGGTGGGCAACCACGACCAACATTCCCAAGGTATGGGCGGGGCCAGTCTATGTATCTATCGCACCCTGGGAGTCCCTGGTTTCATTGTGGGCGATCGCCTCGAAACCCACCGCATTCAGACCCGCAGCGGGGCCGTGCAAGTGATTACGCTACCCTGGTTGACCCGCTCCACCTTACTCACCCGCCCAGAAACTGAAGGGCTGTCTATCATAGACGTCAACGAGCTGCTGATTGATCGACTGCGGGTTGCTCTAGAAGGTGAAATCCGTCAGCTTGACCCCACTCTACCGACCATTTTGCTAGGACACTTGATGACCGATACCGCCTGCTATGGGGCAGAACGATTTTTAGCCGCAGGCAAAAGCTTTACGGTGCCGATGGCGCTGCTGACCCGACCCTGTTTTGACTATGTCGCCCTGGGGCACGTCCATAAGCATCAGGTGCTTTGCGAAAATCCCCCCGTGGTCTACCCCGGTAGTATAGAGCGAGTCGATTTTAGTGAAGAAAAAGAAGACAAAGGCTACGTGCTGGTGGAATTGGCTAAAGGAAACACCCAGATCGAATTTTGCCCGCTGCTAGTACGCCCCTTCAAAACTCTGAAAGTCAATATTGTCAAGGCTGATGACCCCCAAACGGCTTTGATGAAGGCGATCAAGCCTGAGATTATTCAAGAGGCTGTCGTGCGCCTGGTCTATAAGCTCAAGGCCGACCAAATTGATCAAATCGATGCAGTCGCCCTCCAAGAAGCCCTGAGTTTGGCCCATACTTACACAATTCACCCTGAGCTAGTTAGCCAGCTAGCCCGACCCCGCCTGCCAGAGCTAGGAGCTGATAGCAGCTTAGAACCCCTGACCGCCCTCCAAGCCTACCTGGCCAATCGAGAAGACCTGACTGACCTAGCTGACGAAATGATAGAAGCCGCTCAAGGGCTGCTGACCCAAGAATCCGATACGCTTTTAGATACACTAGTCGAGCAGGCAGTTAACGCCGAAGCTCAGTTAGAGATACCAGATGACGATACCCAGCAGCTGCGCTTGCTTTAGTTCCTAAACCCGCCCCGCGAACCTCCGTGGCCCCCGCCCCGGGGCGGGTGGCCGGAGGGGGGCGGGGGGGGGGGGGGGG
>JBCBZL010000119.1:0-12887 GCA_039815385.1 Cyanobacteria bacterium P01_A01_bin.114 | reverse complement strand
GGTATGCACCTGCTTATGGCAGGGCGCACAGATATCGACCGTGGGGCCAGCATCTTGCTTTTTACGCCTGGCCTGCTGGCGAGGAATTAAATGATGAACTGTCAGCTTAGGGCAGTCGCGATCGCACAGTTGGCAGATAGGCATAGGCAGGCTTATCCGAATATCCTGGCTAGCGATACCCAATACCGAAGGGCGTAAAATTTTACGCCCTTGACAAGCTCCCATTTTGAATCAGGGCGCTGTATCTAGATTGGGTATTTCGGATTGGGTATTTCAGCTTGGGTTATTTCGGATTGGGGTTACAGAGTCAAGGTATCTACGTATTCTATTCTATGGAATTTTCTAGTTTGCGCCGACGGGCTCTACCGAACACCAGGCCAGTCCCTAAAATAACCCCGATCACACCAGACGGCTCAGGCGTTTTAGCGGCAACGACCTCTGCTTTTGTCACTTTCGTTTCTGTTAAGGTGAGGAAAATGGGCGTGGTAAACGCTCGCTGGTAAGCGCCGACGGCAAAGAAATCTAGCTGCTGAGTATCTTGAGCTAGCCCTGGTGCAAAAGCGGTGTCTTCAAAAAAGTCATCCTGCTCAACGCTAAAGGCGCTGCTGGCCTGAACTGAGAAATCGTTCTCCCCAGTATTTTGGCGTAGCCCTGAAACAGACAGTGAATCACAAAAGAGGGCCGCTGTCCCCAGTCCCTCACTGCCACAGACTTCAATAGAGATGTCTCCTGACGCAGTCGCTGAGTCAGCCATTACAGTTGTTTCAAGAAACAGCGAGAGACTAAGATCAAATGAGAATATTTCAGAGGTCGCTTGTCTGGGGTTAATGAAGAAATCGACAATCGCAGCGGTGTCTGTTTCTGAGCGACTCAAAAAGGTCGTCCCGTCACCAAAAGCTTCGTTGACGTGATAGTTAGAAATGAAGCTATTCCCTGCATCCTCCGAGAAAAGAGTGGCAATTTCGTAGTCCGCAAACCCCTCAGCTACAGTGTTCTGCATAGAATTCTGGACAGAGGCCCCAGCATCTGGGTTAGCTGAGTTACTACCTGGATTAATCGTATTTGCAGTCACTGTTGAATTTGCAAAACTATCAGACGCATCTGCGATCTGATTGAAATTAGAGAGAAAGGCTGATGCCTCAGAAAAGGCAAAGCTAGCCGCCAGACTTGGGGAAGCCCAAAATGTAGACCCTGCTGCCACCATCGGCGCAAAGAGTAGCAGTGTCTGTTTGAGAGCCTGTTTGGGTGTCTGTTTGACCGGGCGCTGGCCTATGCTGTTTTGCGTTTTTGATAAAGGTTGAGTAGGTGATACAGACATTCCTTGACTAAAGCGAACCTTCAGTGACATGTAATTTTCCTCTCCTGGGGAAAGATTTTCAGACAGCAAAATCTGGGAATAAGGCTCAAAATCTGGCCCTATTCGTCGATCTCATAGATCAATCTTGGTAGAAAGGTAACGATGCCCTGAAGTACCCAAGCCAGGCTGCTTCAGTGACGCCTTAGCCACAAGCCAAAATACTTGGCCACATGGAATCCAGTCAGTTGAGAAGCCGGGTACCTAATTAGTCAAATTATGGTCCGAATCGTAGATCAGCTGTTGAGCCAACCGTCCGCCCTTTGAATTGTCACAATCAGAATAGTTATCGCAGTTAGAATAGTTGAACTCGTGAAACCCAACCATATCAGGGCTATAGAACCTTAAAAAAAGCACTGAGCCCCAGGGTTGCCCTTCGCAAGCCCTCTCTCAGTGCTTTGGTTAAATCTTGGGAACAGATTAGGATGCCTTGGCTAAGCCATCTGCTTACGTCGGAGGACTGCGGGCACCCCCAGCACCAGCAGCGCGATCGCACTGGACGGCTCTGGGACATCAGCTACAACCGTTGCTTCTCCTCGCTTACTCTCAGCCAGCGTGAGCACCGTATCTTGATCAAACTGGCGGGCATAGGCACCGGTCACCCCGGCAAAAAAGGATTCAACCACCCGCTCTGGGCCAGAGCCGTCTTCCACAAGCAGCTGCCCCGGAATAATGCCATCACTGGCAGCAATTGCAAAGGTATCATCCCCGACGGTAGATAGCTCACCCCCAATCAAGAAACTGTCGATCTCAATCAAGCCGTCAACGGTGTTTCTAAAAACCCCAAACTCAATGGCAGCAATCGCAGAGGCAGATTCCCCCGGCTCATCTGCCAGGGTAAATAGATCGATCAGCCCGGAGAAATTAAATGAAAAGACGTCTCCGGCTGCGATCGCAAAATTGCCTAAAACACTGGACTCCCCTTCCGCCTGACCAAAGTAGCTGCCCGTCTGCCCAAACGCCTCTTGCAGGGTGAAGTTAAAAGCGCTGCGAGCGGCCCCATTAAAAACGGCGTTGGCATCACTCTCAGCGATCACACTTCCCTCAAAGCCAACGACCAGCGTATCAGTGTCTGTCGCCGTATTGATAAAAATAGGCGCATGGCTCAGATTACTGAACCCAAATTGCCCTTCAGCCGACGCAAACGTGGCCGCCTCAGCTGAAGTTGTTGCCAAGAAACCTGAGCCTGCCACTGGCAAAGCCAGCAGACCCCTTAAAAAAGATTTTAAAGCAGTCATAATGAGTCAACACATATTACAGTCAAGTCCATGCGGCAGCCTGCCCTACCCTCAGCGAGGCGAACTGCTGGCACCCTGTAATTGAGAGAGATCGTGAAAAACAATCGTCGAATTAAGTCCGAGGACAAGAGCTAGCCCATCCAGCGCCCTGAAACGAGAACCAAAAGCGCACATCCTCTAGCCACACGCTTCCAGTTTCTGACTTGGGCGCTCGCACCTAAACAAACCACCGCCATTTGCCCTATAGCTCTGCGGGCAGACTGCGCTAACGCCTTTTGCCTTTCACCCTTCGCCTTTCACCCTTCACCCTTCGCCCTTCTCCACCAGGGAGCTTACATTCGGGCGATCTCCTTAGTAGCACCCTAACCTGCCGCCATTGAAGCTTGAATAAAGGCATCGCAAAAACACTTCTAAGAGCCATGAAGATTAAGCAACAATCAACGCCAACGTAACATTAACAACATCGTCAACCGTAGAGAAACAACAGTTAATGCAAGTTTTTTTTAGGCAATATGTTTTTTCCCAGGCAATGTGGAAACCGTATAAGGGAAATGTGAAGGGGGCGCGGAGGCTCAAACATGGCCAGAGCTGTGTCAAATTGAAAATTTTTGTGAATTTTTGAGGTTTTTTTCAGGAGAGCTAGCTGATGTCGAATTTATTTTCAATTTCAGCTGATTTATCTACATTTGAGTGGTTTTGCTTTGTTCAAAGACTAAATTATCTCGTCGGTTTTGAGCTATTTCGTAGGGTTGACTAGCTTCTAAATTGTCTTGTATCTAATGTAGATAGTGCAGCTAAAATCTTCTGCCATCAAAAACACCTGCCAGTCAACCTGCCAGTCATCAGAGCGTCAGCCATCAGTTAGCGTTTCCAATGACTCAATATCCTTCCTAGCAACATGATTTGCGATGCGGCTTATCGCTAAAAGCAAACATGCTTTTAGCAAACATGCTTTAGCCCACATTGAGAGAATACAATCTTTACCATTGAGTAGCTTGGGGAGCTAGCCATAAAGGTTGAATAATGTCTCTTTCGGGTCAAATTCCGTTCATCCTTTGCCTGTTTTCAATTACCTATTTTTCACCCACTTATCCAAAATCCTGTCTAGCGATACCCGATGCCGAAGGGCGTAAAGTTTTACGATCCTGACAAGCTCCAATTTTGAATCGGGGCGACTCTATTCGGATTTTGGATTATTTTCATTCACTGGGTCTTTACCTGTTTTCTTTAACTCATTTCTCACCTAAATTTCTCAGCGTTTTTTTAGTCCAGACCTTACTCATTTAGACCTCATAAATCGGGCCGTTTTTTGCCTAACCTGGCCCAATTTTTAACGCAGTTCGAGCCAAGTAGCCAGATGGGGTATAGGTGATCGCTTGATCTGTCCACAGGTCTATCGCAAGGAGGGGTTTGTCTAGATTCCGCTGGCTCTATGAATTCTCACTAGATCGCCCTGGGCTGCTTTGGGCAGCCCTTCAAAACAGTTTCAGCGTTTGCGTTATGACTCAGATCAACCAAACCCCAGATACTGCAATTATTTCCCAGCTGATGGCTCCTCACCCCTTACCCAATAGTCTTATTGACGCGTTGGCCACCGCCGTTGAACAACAGAGCTATCAGCTAGGAGAGACGATTTTAGACAGCTCACCCACCTCAATCCAGCATGAACTTTATTGGGTTCATACGGGATGGGTGCGGCTGCTACGCGATATCGATGGGCAGGTCGTGACCGCCCTGCGGCTTGGCCCAGGCAAGATTTTTGGAGCCGATGATTATTTTTTAGAACACCCCTTTACCTATCAGGTGATCGCCTCGAGCCCCCAGGTCGAAATTGCCAAACTCCCCCTTGAACAGCTCCATCCTTTTCTTGAGCGGGAAATTAACTGGCGGGTCCATCTGCTGCGCCAGGCCCAACAGATTGAGCAGGTAATTTTCTTTAAACAGTTTACAACCCTGCGATCGCACCCCAGCCAGACACTGAGCCAGTGGGTACCCCATCTAGAAGAACACCGGATCCCTAAAGGAGCCAACCTGCGCGAGGCCACCCCCAACCACACTGGTCGCTTTTGGCTACGCTGGGGAGAGATCCAGGCCATCGGCACCTCGGCTAACCCAGAAAATAACCCAGAAAATAACCTGGTAAAAAAACCAGAAAACAGCCCAAACGCGCCCGCAGTTGGCAGCAGCTGGGGCTACCCTGACAGCGCAGTAGACGCCATTGCGGCCGCTGACCTCACGGTCTACTGTCTGCCCATCGAAAAATGGGAAATTGCCAAGGCTCTGATCCCCGATTTCATCACCGGGCAGCCCGTTAAAGCCGAAGCGGAGCCGTCAAAGCCGATGGCCAACGCACCCCAGCTCCAGGCAGTCAGGCAGGTAACCACCGAGACTATCGACAGCCCGACGGTGGTCTTTCCTAAACCCATTCGCCGTCACCTGCTAGATCGACTCGCCCGCTACCCCTGGATTGAGCAGCAAAGCTCGTCAGACTGCGGGGCCGCCTGTCTGGCGATGGCTTGCCGCTACTGGGGCAAGCGATTTCCAATCAACGTACTGCGAGAGCGAGCCAATGTAGGGCAGGCCGGGGCGTCTCTCAAAAGCCTGGCCAAAGCAGCCGAGAGCGTCGGCTTTCAAGCCCGCCCCGTCAGGGCGAGCCTGGGGGCACTGATGCCTGAATCTGGCCCCTGGATCGCCCACTGGGAAGGGATGCACTATGTCGTGGTCTACCAGGTAACCCCCCAAAAGGTGGTCATTGCTGACCCTGCCTTAGGTCGTCAGACCCTGTCACGGGCTGCCTTTTGTCAAAAGTGGACCGGCTATGCCCTACTGCTGCAGGCCACCGATAAGCTGCGCCAAACCGACATCAAACAGGCCTCTCTGGGGCGCTATATCGCCGCCCTGGTTCCCCACCGGGGTGTCTTGTTTCAGATTATCCTGGTCTCGCTGCTGATCCAGAGCTTTAGCCTGGTCTCCCCTTTGTTTACCCAGGTGGTGCTCGATCGGGTGGTGGTACAAAAAAGCCTGCCTACCTTAAATGTATTTGCCCTAGGCATGCTGCTGTTTGGGCTCTGGGGCTTGGGGATGTCGGCAGTGCGCCAATATCTGCTCAGCTATTTTGCAAATCGGCTTGATCTCACCCTGGTCAGCGGCTTTATCAACCATGCTATGTCGCTGCCGCTGAAGTTTTTCGAGTCACGGCGGGTGGGGGATATCATCACCCGAGTGCAAGAAAACCAAAAGATTCAGCGGTTTTTGATTGGTCAGGTGGTGTTGGCCTGGCTCAACTTTGTCACCGGGTTTGTCTACCTGGCGCTGATGCTGCACTACAACTGGCGACTGACGCTGCTGGTGCTGCTGTTGGTGCCCCCGATTGTGCTTTTAACCCTGGGCTCAACCCCCTTTTTACGGCGGGTCTCGCGGCAGATCTTTAAAGAAGCCGCCGATCAAAACTCGGCGCTGGTAGAAATGATGAATGGCATGTCAACGATTAAGTCGGCTGCCACTGAGCGAGAACTGCGCTGGCGCTGGGAAAACCACCTCACCCGCCAGATGAATGCCCGATTTCGGGGCCAAAAGCTGGGGATTGGTCTACAAATGGTCAGCGGCGTTATTAACACCCTCGGCAGTACGGCCCTGCTCTGGTATGGGGCCAAACTGGTGATCGAAAACCAGCTCACCATCGGTCAGTTTGTCGCGTTTAACATGATGATGGGCTACGTGATCAGCCCGGTGCTGGCCCTGGCTAACCTCTGGGATGAGCTACAGGAGGTGTTTATCTCAGTTGAGCGCCTGAACGATGTGTTTGAAACCCGCCCCGAGCAGCCACCAGAGGTCGCCAGCCTGACGCTGCCAACCCTCCAGGGCGAGGTTGAGTTTGAGGCGGTCACCTTTCGCTATAACGAAGAAGATGAGCGTAATACGTTACAAAATCTCTCGTTTCGGGTCAGCGCCGGGGCCACAATTGCAATTGTGGGCCGCAGCGGCTCAGGCAAAAGCACCCTGATCAAGCTGCTAGAAGGGCTCTATCACCCCACCCAGGGAAGGGTCTTGGTGGATGGTCACGATCTGCGCCATGTGTCGCTGTCGTCGCTGCGATCGCAGCTCGGTGTTGTCCCCCAAGATTGTTTTCTATTTTCAGGCACTATCCTCGACAATATCACCCTTTACCGGGCCGACTGGGGGCTCGAAGATGCGATCACCGCTGCCAAGCTGGCCGAGGCCCACAGCTTTATCCAGGCGCTGCCCCTGGGCTACAGCACTAAAGTTGGCGAACGAGGGGCCACCCTCTCCGGCGGTCAGCGCCAGCGCATTGCCATTGCCCGTGCTCTGCTGGGTAACCCGCGCATTCTAATTTTGGACGAAGCCACCAGCTCCTTGGATACCGAGTCAGAACGCCGGTTTCAGCAAAATCTAGACAGTATTAGCTGCGATCGCACAGCGTTCATCATTGCCCATCGGCTGTCCACCGTGCGCAATGCCGATACCATCCTGGTGCTTGATCGCGGCGTCCTGGTCGAGCAGGGCAGCCACACTGAGCTGATGGCCCAAAAAGGCTTGTACTACAGCCTCGCCCAGCAGCAGTTGGCGCTTTGAGACCCTAGGGCGGCGGTCAACCCCATCCCCCGCCTGCCAACGTGAATTTTTTGTAACAAATCATACAAAACTGCCAAATTGGCCAATTTAATTTCCTAGGTTCTTTAACATAGCGAGTAAGCCCCATAGAGCAACATCATTGTTGATTCAGGAAGCACACTTGGCAGGCGTTAGGAGATCATTCCCTGCTCGTCGTTTACGAACCTTTTCGTGAATCCCTATGAATCAGCAAACCTCTCTCGAGCTGTCCCGCGATCGCTCAGCAGACACCTCCCCCAGTGTCTCTGCTGAGATGACCCCGCCCAGCAGCGTTTCTACCCCAGAGCCAGCTACGGGCCGCAGAGATCCATCCTCTGCTACGCCCCCACCAGTGTCCTCTCTTCCCATTTGGAGTGATGCCCTCGAGTCCGTTCTAGATCGCCCCCCGGCAGGGTTTCCAAAGTATCTAATCGCGGCGGGGACGGCCTTTAGTCTCCTATTTTTGATTTGGGCAAATACGGGCCAGGTGCAAGAAGTCAGTAACGCCCGCGGCAGGCTCATTCCCCAAGGCCAAACCTATAAGGTTCAGCCCGTCGCCCAAGGAGAAGTCGCCCATTTAAAGGTCAAAGAAGGCGACCCTGTCCAACAAGGCGACATTTTGGTTGAGCTAGAAACCGATACCGTCAAAGCAGAAGTCATCCGACTCCAGCAAAGTTTAGCCACATACCGTCAAAAATTAGCCCAAGTTAACGACCTGATGACCCAAGCTAAGCTTGAGCTGACCACCCACCAACAAATCGCCAACGCCGATATCGAGGCCCAGGCAGCCGTCCTCAAGCAGCTGCAGGCTGAGACCCATACGCAACATCAGCTGCTGAGCAGTCTGTCAGCAGAAACCCCACTGTATCAAGAGCGGGTTGATCGCTTTAGCAACCTAGAGGCCGAAGGGGCCGTTTCCAAAGAATATCTCTTTGATATAGAGCAAGCTGCCCGCGAGCAGGCGCGCACCATTACCCAGGCCCAGGGTCAGCTCCAGCAAAGCCTTGAGCGAGGAACACAGCTAGAAGCCGAGCTCACCCAAAAACATATCGAGAAACAGCGCATCGAGCTAGAAACCGTTAAAAATCTACAGCAGCTCCAGATCGAAGCCGAAGACTTGCGCGGCCAAATCGCTGAAACCCAAACCATGCTCAAAGAGGCTGAGCTGAGACTATCTCAGCGTTTCCTGCGCGCCCCGGTTGACGGCATCATCTCTAGACTCAACCTTAGCAACTCGGGTGAAGTCTTACAGCCCGGATATACCGCTGCCGAAATCGCCCCAAGCCACGCTCCTCTGATCCTATCCGCAATCGTTCCTAGCCAAGAAGCAGGGCTGATTAATATCGGAATGGAAACCCAAATCAAACTAGACGCGTTTCCTTTCCAAGACTATGGAATACTATCAGGCGAAATCACCACTATCTCCCCCGATGCTGAGCTAGACGAAGAACTCGGCAACGGCTATCGGGTTGAAATCGCCCTTGAGCGAGATCATGTCATCCATGAAAGCAAACCAGTCAAATTCCAGGCAGGGCAGCTTGCCACCGCAGACGTCATCGTCCGACGTCGCAAGATTATCGACATCTTGCTCGACCCGATTCGCCAACTCAAAAAGAGCGACCTCAATCTCTAGAGAAGGTTGCGAGGTTTTAGATTTCAGATTTTAGGTTTTAGGTTTTAGAGTCTTTCGAGCCCTTGCCCAACCCATGTATAAGCGTTACCTGCAACGCTGACAAATACAGACTAAAACTAAGGAGTCATAACACATGTCACTGCAAGACTATCAAAGCTTACAAACGCTTCACAACGCGATGCCTGAAGAAGAATTCAACCATGTGGTCGAAGCTATTTTAAATGGAAAATACTCTTGGGCCTGCGTTCTCATCCTAGAATCAGCCGGTTATAATCCACTACACTATATCCCCTATAGAACCTACAATCGACTGGTGAAAGATAACTGTACCCAACGCGGGCATCGTAAGCAGAGTCAAAAACAATCATCTCGAAGCCTCAAACACAAAATCTCTGATCTAAATCATTTAGAAACAGTCAGCAAACAAGATATCGGGGTTCGAGGGGGTTTTTCTCATCAAGACTCACCTTACTTAAACAACTGGATGAGCAGCTGGGCCGCCTCCAGCTAAAGCCCTATGAGATCTTAAGTAAGCGACCCTCATCCCCCAGCCACCTTCTCCCAGATTTTGGGGGAGAAGGGGAGAAAATCTTTGCTCAAAGAGGCTTTCATCCACCCAGAGGTTCTTCTTTCGTAGAAAAGTTCGCTCCGCTCAAAGTCCCTCTCCCAAATCTGGGAGAGGGATTTAGGGTGAGGGCTTTGCCTTGCACCCACCCTGCGACACCGGGGAACGAAGTGACCAACGCTATAAATATGCCAAAGTGGCAAGTTCTAATCAATCAGAGTTGTTATCTTAAGAAACATTATTGTCATGGGGAGGCCCCTATGAAAGTTCACAACTTAGATATTCTAGAAGACGTCCAAAATCCTCAAAACTGCATCGGGGGTTATCTCAACCCGCCGCCCTGCTGCTCAAGCATGCTGTCGTTCAGGGCATTTAGAACAACAGCTTCAGATGCAGCTATTACTGACTTAGACCTGCCCCCCGAGCCAGGCACACTCTCAATCGAAGGCCTGATGGGGCAACTCAAAAGACTCGGCGAAATCAGGCCAGCGTATCGCTATTCAAAGACATTTACAACCAATAATGGTAGAACCCAGGTTGTCTCTTTGGCAGGCAGTGGACAGATCGGCTCCAGCGGGGTGTATTCCTTTGCGTCTCAGTCCATTAGAACCGTGATGTAGTATGAGAACTTAACAATGCTGATCTCCAACTTAGAGCATGTTGAACCTTTGACATCAGAATTAGTTGTCTGTCCTGCCGAGCGGATAAAAGGGGGAAGACTGGTTTACACCGAGGCCAACGCCAGTGCTAGGAATGGGGCTGCAGGCGTCCGCGTCGTCGCAGCGGCGGTTGGCAGCTATACCAGCACCTATACCTCAAGTCGAACCAGCGTTCGCGTAAGTGTTCGAAATACCCGAAGCAGATCTCTTTCTCGTGCCCTGGGAAACGCTCACGCAACCGCACGGTTAGGCAATCAAACCGATATGTCTGGCTCGGTAGATTACGACTCACACTATGGATAGCCCAGGCTCAAATAACGTGTCTCAACATCATCCTTTTCCAACTTTTCTAAGAGGACAAACCTATGCTGATTAAAAATCTCGATCATTTAGACATTCTAGACAAAGCAGTCACAGTTAAGGGTGGAGAAGTTGAAACAGGGGGCGGTGAACTGCCGCCTGAGATCAAAGCCGCCATCAAAGCAAAAAAGTCTGCACTCCGCCAGAAAAGTTTCTCTGCGATCGGTGACCTGTCTGGGATCGGTGATCGGTTCGACGGCCTGGGCGTACGCAATCGAAGCTCGGGTGGCAGCTCTTCTCGAGAGAGAATTTTAATTAACGAGCCTGACATCACGAGTGTTGGAGTGATCGCTGAGAATCCAGGATCGCCCTAATCTAAAGCAGATTAACCCCTGGCTCGCCCTTCGCGATCGGCGTCCAACGCGATTAAAAAGAGAGTACTTCTGTAGAGGAGTGCTCTCTTTTTGATTGAGAATCATCTCACGGATATTCTTCTTTTTTCAACTATTTTGTTTTTTCGGCCATTTTGGCAACAACTCGCTTTGACTTAGGCCTATTATTCAAGACATCAGCCACAAGCTGAGCGTAAAAGTAAACCTTCGTTCTCCTGGAGAGACAAAATGATTATCTCTGACCTGAACTATCTAGAGTCTGCCAATCAAGATGTTGTCGGCGGTCGCGGCAGGGGTCGCGGTGCTGACATTGATGGAAGAATTCGCATCAAAAAAGATGTGGATATCCGTGTAAATGTCCACGAAACCTACGACAAAGCTGTGTTTGGCTTCGCTGATATTAAAGGCAATCTGGCTACCGCAGAAGCAGGCGCTGATGCTTATGGCTACAACACCTTCACCGAAACCATCACCTTCACTGATGCGACCCCTTACAGTTCTGAGTCTTATAGCGGCTCTGTGTCTGCTGTTGACTAATGGCTGGCTAATGGCGAGCCAATTGCTGGCCAATCAGTGACCCAAACCAGATGATATCTCGAAGCTTTTAATAGGCAGATATCATCTGGTTTATTGAATCAAATTGAATCTATCAGGCGACCGATATCGATATCGGTCGTTTTTTTGAGTTGTGTTTTATCTTGATAAATGCCAAATTGGCATTTATGAATCAGGCTGCGGCTTCATAATAAGATGGGTGCTCTAAATTATTGACCTTACGACCCGTTACTTTATGTTGTTAGATCTGTTCTGAGGCTTAAGCTGTCGTCAGAAGACAGTATTCTTAATATTGTAGAGTTCCTGTCTTGTCGGCTATTGTGACCTATATCCTGATGAAAAATGATCCACTTTGCAGGCATGTCTATTCAGCCAGAAGATATCATTGACATCTTAAGACAGGACTTTAAACTGCGATCGCTGTGCGAGCAGATTCTGTTTCAGGAGTTGGTTCGTTCGGCAGCGGCAGAGCACGATATCGCGATTACGTCTGTCGAAATCCAGGCAAAAGCAGATCAGATGCGTCTAGATTACAAGCTCGAGAGCGCCTCTAAAACGTTTGAGTGGCTGCGCCATCAGCTAATCGCATCGGATGATTGGGAATCAGGCATCAAGCACCGTTTACTGTCCCAAAAGTTGGCCGATTGCCTATTTAGCGAAGATGTTGAAAAACAATTTACCCAAAGCCGCTTAGACTTTGAACAGGCCAATCTCTATCGTATTGTTGTTCCTTACTCGCAGGTCGCTCAGGAGCTTTACTATCAAATCGAAGAGAACGAGATTAGCTTCTACGAGGCTGCCCATCTTTATGACATTGACGAGCGCCGACGGCTTCAGTGCGGGTTTGAAGGCAGGCTATCACGCTGGCAGCTAGCCCCTGAGATAGCCGCAGCCGTGTTTGGGGCTAGCGTACGCACCGTCGTCGGCCCCCTCAAAACAGAGACAGGCCATGAGCTGCTATGGGTAGACGAATTTATTGAACCCGAGCTGTCTACCGAGATCTACGAGCAAATTCGCGATCGCATGTTCCAAACCTGGTTAGAAAGAGAGCTCCAACGACTTGAGGCCAACCAGACGGCCTAAGGCCCTAGGCACCAAAGCTATCAGGCTACGACACACCCCAGAGGAGGTGCTTTTATGACTACGCATTCCAGTTCTTCTAGGCATTCCAGTTCTTCTAGTCAATCAACCGCCTACATTACGGCTGCTGGAGCAGGGGGCAGCAGCAGCTCATCTGCCACGTCACCCGCTGGTGAGAGCAGCCGCCGCCAAGCTTCTGACTTTGTTGCCGGAGCCGCATCGGTCAGCGCCAGTGGTAGCGCTAGCGCTTCTGGACAAGGTGTCACCACTTCGGCCCAGGTGACCATTCCTGCGGCGGGCGACGATAGGCCTTCTAGTGGAACAAACCATGCTGCCCCAGCTCAAAATCTCTTCTGGGGCGGCGACGGTGCAGATATCTTCCAACTTGCCGCTACCGGGGTGACTGAGCTTAGTCGGGCTGACATTATCTTAGACTACAACAGTGCTAGCGGCGACCAGCTTACCCTGGCTAAGGGGGTCTCCACAACAGATATCGCCTT
>JBCBZL010000383.1:0-3790 GCA_039815385.1 Cyanobacteria bacterium P01_A01_bin.114 | reverse complement strand
GTTTCAACCCCATCAAACCGATCTTCCCCAGGACCAAAAGGCTTCAGAAAATGCTTCATTGGCCCGACAGAGTTGCCCTCCGACAAAATATTTAGCACAAAAGAACTATCAGGATACATCAGCGACTCAATCGCCCGATCTTTAGCCACCGCCACAGTAAAACCGGGGGGCGCAAACGTTGCCTGGGCCACCCACGACGCCAGCATGGCACTCGACACCTCTCCCTGCTGAGCCGTCACCACACAGAGAGACCCGACCAACCGCCCGACCGCTTTTTCAACGTCGCTGGCCGGGGTGCGCGGTGCCTTGGCCCGCTTGGCTTTCTTCAGCGCCTGGGCAAAGTCAGTGCCCACCTCTTCGCAATATTTGAGCATGGCATCATCAGGCTTAAACTTCACCCGAATCGGGTCGAAGCCAAACGTATAGCCCGCATCGCGAAACTTGTTCTCTAGCAAATCAATCGCTTCCCCACTCCAGCCGTAGGAGCCAAACACGCCAGCCAGCTTAGTCTTAGACGCCGTAGACAAGACCAGCCCCAGCGCAGTCTGAATCTGGGTCGGAGCGTGACCGCCCAGGGTGGGCGACCCCATCAGAAAACCGGCGGCTTTCTCAACGGCTGATTTAATATCGGCAGGGTCAGCACTCTCGGCGTTAATTGACTCAACCGCCACGTCTGCCTTGGTGATGCCGCGAGCCAGGGCCTGGGCGATGGTGGCCGTATTGCCATAGGCTGACGCGTAGATTAGCGCCACCGACTGTTCTTGTTTCTTTTGCTGATCGCTCCAGGTCTGGTACTGCTGGGTGAGCTGATGGATGCCGTACATCACCAGCGGGCCGTGCCCCACCCCCAGCAGCCGGGCTGGATACTCGCTTAGCTTATCAAGGGCGGCGGTCACCTGCTTAATATTTGGAGCCATCACCGTGTCAAAGTAGTAGCGGCGATCGCCGAGCAGGGCAGTCCAGTCTAGGTCGTAGATTAATTCATCACAGACGTGGGCGCTAAAAAATTTGTCAGTAAACAGGATCTGAGTGTAAGTATCGTAGCTGCACAACCCATCTGGCCAGCGCGGCGTCGGCGTCGGCACAAACTGCAGCTGATGGCCCTGGCCCAGATCGATCGAGTCGCCAGCCGCTTTAATTTTTTGGATAGCTTGTTGGATGGGGGGCTCGGCAGCCTGGAGCGCGATCGCACCCGGATTCGAGCACACTAGCGTCACCTGGGGGGCCGCCTCCAGCAAAACTTTCAAAGTTTCTAACCGGTTGGGATTAATGTGACCCAGCACCACATAGTCAAGCTGCTTCAGATCAATCTGCTCCCGCAGGGCCGCCAAAAAGATCTCCGTAAACGAGCCCCCCGGCGGATCAATCAGCGCCACCTTATCCCCTCTAATCAGATAAGAATTCGCCGTTGTGCCTTTCTCAAGGGCATACTCGATCTCAAACCGCAGCCGCTCCCAGCTGCGAGAGCGCAGCACCGTCGTATCGGCAGCGATGGGGAGAACTTGAACGTCACGCTTCTTTGTGTTCATGGTTTCTGGATATTAGTAATAATTACCAATCTTGCGATGATGCACAGCGGTCATGGGTTCGTCCTTAGAGACCCGGCCATCGTGAACCATGCAGTACACCAGCCAATGATCGCTCAGCTCCATCCGGCTGGAGACCTCACACTCTAGGTAAGCCAGCGCATCGCCGAGAATCGGCGAGCCGTTGTTCGCGGGTCGGGTGCGCACCCCGGCAAACCGATCGGCCCCAGGTGGAAACCGCTTTAGGAAGTGTTTCATCAGATCCAGATGATTGCCTTCTTCGAGCACGTTGAGCACGAAGGTATCGCCCACCTGCATCAGCGACTCAATCGCCCGGTCTTTGGCTACTGCCACCGTAAAGCCTAGGGGCTTAAAGCTGGCCTGGGAAATCCAGGAGGCGAGCATGGCGCTGTTGAGCTCACCTTTTTGAGCGGTAATGATATATAGACCGCTGCTGATGCGGCCTAAGGCTTTTTCTAAATCTACGTCTAAGGACTTAAGCTTTTTGATTTTCTTAGCCTGAGACAGGGCCTGACCCGTATCAACGCCGGTTTCTTCGCAGAGCTGATAGAGCGCTTCACCAGGGGTGTCTTTGACCCGAATTGGATCAAAGGCCGATCGGAGCTCCAGGTCTTGTAGCTTAGTTTGCAGAGTATCAATGGGCTCGTCATCCCCACCGTAGACCTCAAACAGGCCGAAGGTCTGCTTGCTATTCACCGCTGCCAAAATCGAACTCAGGGCGGTTTGAATTTCCTCAGCCCCCCGCCCAGACAGCGGCGGCATGCCTAACAAAATCCCTTTAGAGCGGCCCACCAGCTCGTTTAACTCTTGGATGTCGGCTGAGCGCAGATCCATCATCTCAACGGCCACGCCGGTTTTGGTGACGCCTCGGGCCAGGGCCTGGGAGATGCGATCGCTAAAGCCGTAATCCGACACGTAGAAAACCGACACCAGGGTCTCAGCCTTACTCTTTTCCTGGCTCCAGCGACGGTAGCGTCCGGTCAGCTCTTCCAGGTTGTAACGCAGCAGCGGCCCGTGCCCGGTCGCAATGGTGCCGATATCCCCTTCTAGCTTATCCATCCGCTTCATGGCCGATATTACCGAGCGCGCATTGGGGGCCATCAGGCACTCATAATAAAACCGAAAATCGGGGGCCAGGGCTTCGAGATCTTCGTCAAAGGTCTCTTCGTTGCAAAAGTGCGCCCCAAAAGCATCACAGGTATATAAAATGCTGGTCTTATGGTCGTAGGTAAAAATCGTATCGGGCCAGTGCAGATTAGGCGCGTTGACAAACTCTAATACGTGACCGTTGCCTAAATCCAGCGTTTCACCACTTTTCACCAGCTGCCGCTCAAAGGGCTGATGTACCAAATCTTCTAAAAATGCGATCGCCACTTTAGCCCCAACGACCACCGCGTTGGGGGCGAGTGCCAGCACATCTTTAACTAGGCCGCTATGGTCAGGCTCAGTGTGGCTGATCACAATGTAGTCAATCTCAGCCGGGTCAATCTGCCCCTTCAGCGCATCAAGATACAGCTCTCGAAACTTAGCGTGGGACGTATCTACCAGCGCCACTTTCTCACCCCGAATCAAGTAGGAGTTATAAGTGGTGCCGTTTTGAAGGCCAAACTCAATATCAAACCGATCTCGATCCCAATCCAGAGACCGAATCGTGGTGGTGTCTTCTGCGATCTCTGAACTTTGGATGGTCAAGCGTTTCTCAACCTTGGGCGCTGTCACAACCATCAGATACCTCCTTTCTGCAGACTCGCCTTTCTTTAACAAGTGTAACGGACTTTAACAACATAGATGTTTCTTTAGTCTCTATTTTGCCGCAGAAATTGCAATCAGAATAGTTAGAAATGCTTATGGATGAGATGGATTTGATTCACTAGCGAGAAACACCAGATGGGTCTTTCCATAGCGCTTTTCTCGAACGATCTCCAGCCCCTTTGGCGCTTTTGGCTGCCAGTGCGCGGGCGCATATTCCACCGCCACCTCTGCATCGGGACTCAACAGTCCATGGTCAACCAGTGCCGCTAAAACAGGTCTATAAAGCTCGCTCGCATAGGGCGGATCAAAATACACCCGGTCAAACCGCTGCCCCTTGAGCCGCTTGAGCTGCCCCACTACGCCCCCTTTGCAAAGGTCGAACCGCTGCTCAGGCCTAGCCACCTTCTGCCAATTTTCTCGAATCACCCGGCAGGCCGCCGCCGACTGCTCAATGCCCACCACCCGCGCTGCCCCCCGACAAAGCGCCTCTG
>JBCBZL010000390.1:0-3687 GCA_039815385.1 Cyanobacteria bacterium P01_A01_bin.114 | reverse complement strand
CGCCAGGTTTGTTGTAAATAAGACCGTAGAGCCCACCGTTACTGACTGAGACGCCAGCGCCAGCCCAATCCCGATCACGCTCAGCGGCGGTACCAGGGCAACTGCGATCGCAACCCCCGGCAGCGCATCGGCAACCCCCCGCCGCGTTTTAGCAAATGAACCCGCCGCCCCCGCCGCCCGGGCGATCACCAAATCAATGAGGGTCGGGCTCGTACGCGAGGTGATTTCCCCATTAAACGCATTCAGGCCGATCATCGCCGCCAGCAGGTACGCCGTTGCCACCGTCAGCAGACAGCCCATCAGCAGCGACAGCCCAGCTCGCTTGAGCAACCGTCGATTGCCGACCGAGAGCGCAAAGGCGATTCCGGTAATGGGCCCCATCAAAGGCGCGACAATCATCGCGCCAATAATGGTGGCAGTGCTGCCAGCCAGCAGCCCCATGGTCGAGATCACGCCGGACAAAAACAGCAAGATAAAGTAGTTGCCAGAGGGGTCAGCGCTGCGCCACAGGCTGCGATTGAGGGCCGTCAGCGAGACCGGCTTGCCCTCTAGCCAGTGCCAGTCACCGCTGTTGATGTTCCAGAGCGATAAAAATCGCCGGTAGCCGCGAATAATGGGGCGATGGATCAGCTGCGGCAGATAGTAGCGCAGCAGCACTATGAGCGGACGGCGCTTGGCGGGTAAATCTTTGGGTAGCTTTTTCTCAGGCATATTTCTTCACAGCCAAATTACCTATACGCCCCGTAATTAGGAATCGTTGTTTGATGCAGGCAGTTTAGTACAGATTACGAGTCTCTGAATTTTAGCCTTAACCGACTATCGTACGGTCTCAATCCGGTAGAAAGACTCTGTCTACAGTAGAGGCCTGTTGTTCAATCTCTGAAGACTACAGACGGCAAGTGTTACGAGAGAGCTTGCCGCCTTAAGCCCAATCAGTAGGTTCTCCCCAGCGATAGAGGAGATCGCCGTAACCGCCCGCTAAATTAGTGAATGTCAGTCCAACTCGTAGGAGTACTTGAGATATGAGTATTGAAGATAGAGCTAAGGCCACAGCCAAAAATGTCGAAGGCAAAGTGCAAGAAACTGTGGGTGAAGTTACTGGCGACACCGAAGCACAGGCTGAGGGCAAGGCTAAGCAGGTAGAAGCGTCTGCCCAACATGCCAAAGAAGATGTCAAAGACGGCATCAAAGACGTCGTTGACTAATTGCTTACTTTTTTCACATCCACTCAGCTGGGCTGCCTAGGTAGCCCAGTTTTTTGCATTTTTGGAGGGTTTAATGCTGCGGCAAGCGATCGGGCTAGTCACGGTGCTAGCGATGTTGAGCCCCTATGCGGCTGCGCAAGAGACAGGCCCCCCCCCGGTGCAGTCGTCTCCAGCCGCTGCTGATACAGAGGGACTTTACTTTGCAGACGTCAGCGTCCGGGGGCGGCCGGTCTTTCAAGTGGGCAGTCTGGCAAATATCAGGGCCCAAGAGCGGGCCAATATCATCAACCGTCGCATCTCTGGGCTGATCAGCAACCGTGAAACCCTGGGCAAAGTAACCGTTAACGAAGATCGCGATCGCAAACTGGCCACCTTGCAGCTCAATAATCGGGTGCTCATGACCGTCACCCAGCAAGATGCCGAAGACTATGGCCTCTCAATAGAAGCCCTCGCCCAAGACTGGGCCAGCCGCCTCAATCAGGGTCTAGAGCGACAGCCGTTAGCCATCGACGTCGCCCAGCGGCTCAACAGCACGCTACGCCAGCTCGGGCGACAGACCGTTGACGGCATCCCAGCCTTTATTGGGGCGATGGTGGTGGTGGCCATCACCTGGCTCGTGGCCCGAGGGGTTCGCTACGGAGCCTTTACCTGGGCTCAGCAGACCGAGGGCGATCACAACACCGAGGTCTTGATTGGGCGACTGGGCTACGGGGGCGTGTGGATCGCGGGCAGCATTGTGGCCTTGGGGGTGCTGGGGCTAGATTTTGCCGCCTTGCTGGGGGCTTTGGGGCTGACCAGCGTAGCCATCGGATTTAGCCTCAAAGACGTGCTGAGCAACTACATTTCTGGCGTCATTTTGCTGGCAGCCCGTCCTTTTCGCCTCGGCGATCAGGTGGTTATCCAAAGCTATGAAGGCACCATTACCCAGATTCAGCTCAGGGCGACCACCCTCAAAACCTATGACGGCAGTGTCGTCTATATCCCCAACCAAGAAGTCTTCCAGGCCAGCGTCATCAACCACACCGCCTCGCCCATTCGGCGCAGTACGGTAACGGTGGGCATCGACTACGATGCCGACATTAATCGGGCCAAACAGGTCATCTTGGCCGCCATGCCCGCCATTGTAGAAATCGAAACCCGCCCAGAACCCCAGGTCTTAGTCAAAGAGCTAGCAGCCAGTACGGTTAATCTAGAGGTTTTGTTTTGGGTAAACTCTCGCCGAGCTGGCTTTATTGAAGCCACAGCCCGAGTGGCCCAGGCCATCAAAGAAGCCCTAGAAACCGCCGACATTGAAATGCCCACTGAAATTTATACGCTGCTCTTTCGCCAGCTGCCCAAAAATCCCTCAGGAGCTGCCTGGCTAGAAGCTGATGGGTCGGAATAGGCCGTAGTCAAGAATCTCTCCAAAGGCAGAGGTGATTTTCAACAGATATGCAACAATATTGAGTTATTAAAAATTAATTTACTTTGGAGATACTTCGATGACAAACGAACCGGATATTCGCGGCCGCAAGGCAACCCCAGATGAAATCGCCTACCGGGATGGCTATGTTCAAGGTCGTAGCCAAGAGAGCCAGGTTCAAGCCAATCTCAATCAGCAGCGAGAAGCTGCGGCACGGGCACGGGCAAACGACCGGGCAAACGACAGTGCTGCCAATGGTCTCTTACTGGGGCTTTTGATTGCGGTGATTGCGGCTGCCGTCGGGGGCACCGTATTTTACATGAGCAGGGGCACAGAGGCTCCTTTAGTGCCTGAGGTGAATGTAGACTCTCCGGACGTGCCCGACGTGAACAACATTACGATCGAAGCGCCCGAACTGCCTGAGGTCAACGTAGAGGCTCCTGAGGTGCCTGAAATTAACGTAGAAGCCCCCGAGGTGCCTGAAGTGAATGTAGAAGCTCCTGAGGTGCCTGAAGTGGAGGCAGAAGCCCCCGCAGCCCCCGATCTAGAGACGCCTGAGACCTCTGCTGAGGCTGATAGCCAATAACTAGCCAACCCAACTCCTCCTCGAGATAGATGCTCAACGCTGAGCTATCTGAGAGCATAGTCCCACTAGCTGATATAAAAGCCCGTTAGAGGTTCAGCTGATTTTATCGATTTTTAGAGAGGTATCCCAT
This sequence comes from Cyanobacteria bacterium P01_A01_bin.114, assembly GCA_039815385.1. Taxonomy (GTDB): domain Bacteria; phylum Cyanobacteriota; class Cyanobacteriia; order Phormidesmidales; family Phormidesmidaceae; genus SIO4C1. Next base: position 364 of record JBCBZL010000390.1, on the reverse strand, counting down.
GGATCCACATACCGCATCAGCCGACAAGTACGACCGTGGCATTGTACCCGCTGAGACAGCCGCTCGCAAAGAGCGTGAAGGTGAAAATTTCAAGCAAACGCCTGATGCTCCTGCAGAAGGCAGCATTGATACCACCGCTGGTTCTACCGTCGGCAGCGAGGGGTTAGCCAATAACTTCGCCGTTGAGCCAGAAATGTATGTTGAGACACCAGGCGACCTGAGTGAAGACCAGCAGCCAAAGTGAGCAGTGAGCTAAGCAAGGCGTAAGTCTTCTTTAAACACCTGTAGGGGGGGGGGCTTTTGGCGGGCCCCTACAGGTGGTTATGTGGGTTTTTGATATTTATTTTTTTTATATAAAAAAAAT
>JBCBZL010000207.1:0-9119 GCA_039815385.1 Cyanobacteria bacterium P01_A01_bin.114 | reverse complement strand
GCTGACGGACCTCAGGGGCTACGGAAAAACTAAACGCGGTAAAAACGGCAAATTAGCCGCTGCAGCAAAGTTCTAAGCTTTTCTAGAGTAGTACTCAACGACCAGAAGTTCGTTGATGTTGAGGGCGATCCATTCGCGCTCGATGACGCCCGTGACCTTGCCCTCAAGCTTGGCCTTATCAAACTCTAGATGAGTTGGAACGTTGGCCAACCCAGGGAATTCGAGGTTAGCTTCAGCCAGCTGACGAGACGCTTCTTTGTTACGCACGCCAATGACATCCCCCGGACGACACTGGTAGCTAGCCACATCAACTAAACGACCGTTGACCGTAACGTGACCATGATTCACAAACTGTCGCGCAGCTGGAATCGTTGGCCCTAAGCCTAAACGGAAAACGGTATTGTCTAGCCGCATTTCTAGCAGTTGCAGGATGACGAGCCCGGTTGAGCCCCCTGCCCGACGAGCTTTCTTGACGTAGCGAACCAGCTGACGCTCAGAAACCCCGTAGTTGTAGCGAAGCTTTTGCTTCTCTTCTAGACGAATGCAATATTCAGATTTTTTCTTGCGAGCCTGGCCATGCTGACCGGGCGGATACGCCTTACGAGCCGTCTTGCGGGTAAGCCCCGGCAAATCGCCCAAACGACGTGTCACTCTGAGGCGAGGACCTCTATATCGCGCCATAAACGTTTAGTCTCCGATCGGATTATTCCAGTCCTAAATTATAAGGTAAGGCGGGGGGAATGGGAAGGTGTTTGACGAAAAGATGGAGAGCGAAAAGATGGAGGGTGGAGGGTGGGGCTGATGCTAGACCGCTACCCACTACCCACTACCCACTACCCATTACCCTCTACTACCTACTCAACCAAAACCACCTTCTGTATCGGCACCGGGGCTTTTTGCTTTCTAAAATTGATGGCTTGCTGTAGGAGCTGCCATGCAGCAGGGGATAGCGCAGCGGGGAAGGCAAGACTTAGAGCCTCGGGCAGGCGCTTTTGTTTTAGGGCGACGAGCATCCAGTGGAGATGCAGATATTGGCGGATGGTTTGAATTTTTGGGGTTTGGCCACGGTGCTGGGGGGCGATGCGATCGCAAATCCGTTCTTTAATCAGGATATTCGTATCGAGGCGATGCTGAAGCGCAATTTTCTGATCGTAGCCACCGGGCCAAACCGTGCGGTAGGTGAGGCATTTATTAACAAATAGCGCATCGCCGTGCTCGGTCACCCGAATCCAGGAGTCGATATCGTCGCAGCTAGTCATGGTTAAATCCCAGCCGCCTGATTTGAGAAAGGCATCTCGGCGCACGGCCACCTGGATGGGGGTGCCAAACGGGACTACCTCCAGCAGCATGCCGTAGTGGATATCGGCCTGGGGAATGTAAAACACCCGACCGGGACCGGTGGGCGGGGTGCGGCTGAGTTCGTTGCCGTCGGTATCGATCTGGGCGGCCTGGCAGGAGCAGATGACGGCATTGGGGTGGAGTGCGATCGCATTCGCCATTTCCTCAATGCAATTGGGTGCCAGGTAATCGTCATCATCCACTAGCTTGACCCAGTCGCCAGTCGCTACCTCAACCCCAGCATTGACCGCCCCCGAGTGGTTCAAATTCGTCGGGTTGCGGCGATAGATAATCTGATCGCCCAGCCCCTCTGCATAGGCCTGGGTGCCATCGGTGGAAGCGTTATCCACCACGACAACCTCACAGGGCACGGTTTGCTCAAAGGCCGAGGTCACCGCCCGTTTTAGCAGCGATAGGCGATTATGGGTCGTAATAATAATGCTGAATTTAGGAGAAGACATAGGGGTTATTGGTTAGCTATAGCCTAAAGCATGGCTAATCTTTCTCGGATCAGCTTAGCCTGTGTTTCGGCCTCCGCTAGCGAATCACGGGCACCTTGAATCACATCTGCTGGAGCCTTATCGACAAACCCTTTATTCCCCAAACGACCCGTGAGCGATTTGATTTCGCCTTCGGCTTTGCCCAGATCTTTTTCAAGCTTCGCTTTGAGTGCAGCCACATCGACTAAACCCGTCAGTGGGATCAGCACCTGTACGGTGCCGTAGACCCCGGCAAACATATGTCCAGCCGCTTCAGCTGAGATAGTAGGATCGGTCGTCACAGCGGTTGCCAACTCTTTGACCTCAGACTCGGTTACTGCCGGAGTCAGCTCAAGGGTGTCTACCCCGTCTATAGACATTTCGTCATCAGCCTCATTATCCCCGCCAGACCAGAGGCCAGAGACCTGCTCCCAAAGGCTTTCGATGTTATCCCACAGGCGACTGCGATTTTCGGCTTTGTAGAGATAGCGTCCCCCAGTCCAGCCGATATAGCTCAGACCAATCAGCCTAAACACATCCCCCAGTAGTGGAACAACGTTGATAACCTCTAGTAGTTTGGCGCTTAGTGTTAGGGTGAGGCCTGCCCCTACAAGCAGCAAGATAATCGTGGCAGGAGTCTTGGCCACCTTAAACGCTTGGCTTAGATAGGCCAGCGGCTGTTTAATAAAGGTTTGCAGCGCCACAACGCCGTCTGACCAGTCCAGCTCGGGCAGGCCAGCTGTTTCTTCTGACCCGCTCGCCGCCGCCTCTGACACGGTGTAGGTTTCCGCCGGGGCTTTGGCCGACCCCGCTGGCGCGAGACTGGTGCTCTGAATGATTAAATTGTCTACCTTAGCCGTATCTTTGATATAGACCTGGCCCGTGGTCAGAACCTGATTTTCTCTAGCATCATCGGTCTTAAGAATCGCTTCGATCTTGGCCGAGGGTTTTATCCCTGCCTCGGCCCGAAGATTGCGTACGGTGCGAATCACACCGATCAGTAGCTCGAAGTCTTTCTCAAGCTCGGCGTCAATTAGGGTTGCCTCGACCTCTGGATAGGCTTGCAACGGCAGGTAGCTGTCAGACCCGGTCAGGGTATGCCACACTTCTTCGGTGATGTGGGGCATCAACGGATGCAGCAGCTTAAGGGTGCCGTCTAGCACATGGGCCAGGGTTTGCTGGGCGGTCTTTTTAGAAGTGTCGTCTTTACCGTACAGACGGGGTTTGACCAGCTCGATATACCAGTCACAAAAGTCGCCCCAGATAAATTCGTAGAGCACTTTTGCGGCTTCGCCCAGACCATACTTATCGAAATAATCGCGGGTCTGCTGGATAGTTTGATGATAGCGAGACAAGATCCAACGGTCAGACAGCTCTAGCTGCTTTACCTGGGGTGCCCCAAGGATTTCGGGGGACTGCCCTCCCAGATTCATCATCACGAATCGAGAGGCGTTCCACAGTTTGTTGGTGAAATTACGAGACGCTTCCACCGAGGAAGATTCGTCGGTCTTGCGGTTGTAGTCGAGGCGAACGTCTTGGCCAGCCCCAGCTACCTCACGAATCAGGGTGTAGCGCAGGGCATCGGTTCCATATTTCTTGATCAAAATCAGCGGGTCAATGCCGTTGCCCTTAGACTTCGACATTTTCTGATTCTTTTCGTCGCGCACTAGCCCGTGAATATAGACGGTCTCAAAGGGCATGGTGTCGGTAAAGTGCCCCGCCATCATGGTCATGCGGGCTACCCAGAAAAAGATGATGTCGAAGCCGGTCACCAGGGTGGTGGTCGGGTAGTACTTCTTAAAATCTTCGGTGGTCTCGTCGGGCCAGCCCATTGTTGAGAAGGGCCACAGTCCCGATGAAAACCAGGTGTCAAGCACGTCTGGGTCTTGCTCGAGCTGCACGTCCTCGCCATATTTCTCAATGGCTTTAGCCCTGGCGTCAGATTCACTGGTAGCGACGACAAAGGGGGTGTCGTCCGTGATTTCGCCATTGGTTTCGCTAATCGCGTACCAGGCAGGGATCTGGTGCCCCCACCACAGCTGACGGGAAATGCACCAGTCTCTAAGGTTGACCAGCCAGTCACGATAGACCTTGGTCCAGCGCTCGGGCACAAACTGAGGAGATTGCTTCTGGTCGAGAAACTCAAGGGCTTTGTCGGCCAGTGGACGAATTTTGACAAACCACTGAGTAGACAGCAGCGGCTCTATCGGCACCTTGCCGCGATCGCTATAGGGCACGCTGTGGTGATAGTCTTCAATTCTGACCAAAAAGCCTTGCTCATCCAGCGCTTTGACAACGGCTTTGCGGGCGTCAAAGCGATCCAGACTGGCGAAGTCTCCAGCGTTGTCATTCATCGACCCGTCTTTATTCATGATGTTAATCACGGGCAGGTCGTGGCGTTGCCCCATGGCAAAGTCGTTGGGGTCGTGGGCCGGGGTAACCTTAACGCAGCCGGTGCCAAACTCGGCATCCACGTACTCGTCGGCAATAATCGGGATTTCGCGCCCCATCAGGGGCAGCGTCAGGGTTTTGCCAACCAGGTCTTTGTAGCGCTCATCATTGGGGTTTACCGCCACAGCGGTATCTCCCAGCATGGTCTCGGGGCGGGTGGTGGCGACTTCTACGTCGCCGGAGCCGTCGGTCAGGGGATAGCGAAAATGCCAGAGGCTACCGTCTACTTCTTTATTTTCAACCTCAACGTCAGAGACGGCAGACTGGCTGGCAGGGCACCAGTTGACCAAGTAATTGCCGCGATAGATCAGCCCCTCGTCATAGAGTTGGGTAAACGCAGCCAGTACCGCCTCAGAGAGCCCTTCGTCCATGGTGAAGCGTTCGCGGCTCCAGTCAGCAGAGACGCCTAGCTTGCGCAGCTGATTGACAATGGTGCCGCCAGATTCTTCTTTCCACTGCCAGGCGCGGGCCAGGTAGTCGTTTCGGTCAACGGCTTTACGGGTTTTGTTTTGCGATCGCAGCTCCCGCTCCAAAATCGCACTCACGGCAATGCTGGCGTGGTCGGTGCCCGGCAGCCAAAGCGTATTGCGTCCCTTCATGCGGTGGTAGCGCACCAGCGTATCGATGAGCGCCTCCTCAAAGGCGTGACCCATGTGCAGACTACCCGTTACATTCGGCGGTGGAATCACCACACAGTAAGGATCCCCATCCTGCGCTGGGTCAGCCCTAAAGACGTCGTGTTCTTCCCATTGCTGCTGCCATTTTGTTTCAACGGCGGCGGGGTCATATTGGCTTGACAGATTGGGGGTGGGTGCAGTCATTGCCCAGGTTTAGATACGCTTTCCTACCTAACGATTTTGCCACGGTGCGACAAAAAGGGCACGAAAGCGAATGTATCACTTTCGATATTGGTACATCTACTGACATATCCACTACCCACATAAGATATTTAATTAAGGTAAAAGTAAGGTAGAAGCAGCCGTTTAAAATAAGCTGCTCGCCTTCACGTTTTAATAGAGTCAAACACCAGCAAAGCACGTTGCATCTGCCAACCTAAACCCCCTCTGAGCTGGGTCAGCCCACTCAGAGAACGCACGGCCTGTTTATCGCAGATTGCACACCATGAAAAAGATTGCCCTAGCTGATATCCCAGAAGAATATTACGAAAAACAGCCCCTGATGTTTCGGGGCAATATCAGTACCCTTCCGATTCAAAAACCTGCTGACATTTCTCAAATCCCGCCCAGCATCTGGATTAAGAAGTCAGGTTCACAGGGGAAGCTTCCGCAAGATTTTGAGAACGTTATCATTGACATCTCAGACTCAGATCAAGAGAGTATAGCTCCCAAAAGCAGGAATGACCTTGACGAAAAGCGGACACGCTTAATCAATCTAAAGTCACCCTCCTTTCACTATTTAGACGGCAACGCTATCAATCGCCTTTACGAGGCTACTTTCAAAGCACCCGTCATTAATAACGAGCAAAGTATTCGAGACTTGACCCTCAAAATCGAAAATCGTTTACGGCAAAAGAGTGCCCTTTCAGCGAATTCGTCAACGTTACAGGGCGATTCGCAAAGGAGCGCCTTAATCACGTCTCAGCATCGTGAGCCCACAGTAGAAGAGAAATATGCCCAACTTCAAACCCATCTACTGCATAAAGACCAGGTTATTTTGGATCTCGAGACGCGTCGCAAACACAGTCAGGAGCTGACCCAATTTGACACCCTCATCGATCAGGTTCAGCAGCATGGGCTGAGGCTAGACCCGAGACAAGTCAATGAAAAACGCCAGCAAATCAAGATCAAATCTATCCAAGATGCCGTTGATAATCTTAAAGACATCACGGATCGCTATGCCCTCATCAGCACTGATTTCGCAATCAAAGATCTCCAAGAAAAATACAGACTGGTCTTCAACCATCCCCTCACGCAGGTCGCAAACAAAGACATCAGGATAATGGTTGACATCAACAAGCAGGACATCGAAGAAGGCTGGTGGCGCTACTATGCCCGTTTGATTAAATACACCGTTCAAGCAAATGTCTTTGGCACCGTCTCTCGCTCAAGCCAAAGTGAAGGCTACTGGGAAATCGCCATCAAACCCATTGCCATTTACTCCGACTCAGCCAATCGTCAGATGTTGAACCCGCCAAATCGGTTTCGCTAAATAATACCCAGTCCGAATGCAGTACCCCCGATTCAAAATGGAACCTGTCAGGGGCGTAAAACTTTACGCCCTTCGGTATCTAGGGCAATCAACCAGGGCTCCGTGTGTATCACCGCGCTGACAAACTGAATAACCTAACGAAAGTGCGAAGCCTTCCTCGTACTTTGGTGTGCTAAAGGAAGGGCACTGCTACAGCCCTACCTCTAAAGAGTCATTTGAAGAATCGCTATTAACCGCCTCTCCTGAAGGCTGCTGTGAGCCCTGCTGACGCCGTTGCAGATAGTCAGCAGTGGCCTCATCAAAATTGCGCTGCTGCTGCTCACGATAGTCAGCCTCACTCAAGCCACCCGCTTGGTTAGCCCGATGGATCAAGTCGCCAAAGTCTAAACCGCTGCCTGAGAAAATTTCACCACTCTGGGCCTCATTACTTTCGTTGAGCAGTTCGGTGGCGTCGGCGTTGCTTTGCGCAAAAGCTGCAGAGGCAGCTACCAAACTCATAACCATCCCAAAACCAGAAGCTGTGTAAAAAAAGCGTTTCATAGACATAGGTCGCGACAGAGCGATGGACGACATTCAGTGTAGCAAGTTTGCCCGAAATGAAGTGATATATCGACGCCAATTTTTGAATCGGTTATCTACGCAATGCGGCGACCAATCAGCGGTCGAATGACAGCCAGCGCCAAACCACAAAAGACCACCAAGATACCCAGAGAAACGCCCATGCTGACATCTCCCCATGGGGCCTGCATGACGATGCTGCTCAGGCTCCAGTCAGAGTGTAGATAAACGTAGCGAATGGGCTCAATGGCGTAGCTCAGCGGGTTGAGGCTGGCAATCACCTGTAGCCATTTGGGCATAAACGCTAGCGGCACCAGTGCTGTGCTAGCAAACAGCAGCGGCAAGTTGGTTACGAAGATCACTGCAATCAGCTCAATATGGCCGGGCAGGGCAAAAGCCAAACCCAGGCTCAGAGCCGTGACCCCCAGCGTCAAGGTCAGCACAATCATCACCATCAGCGCCAGACCGCCCGCCCCCGGCAAACCGGTCCCTAAGAAAGCGCTCAGCACCACAATGGCCAATGTTTGTACCAGCGTCATGGCTGAGATAAACAAGGCGGATGCGATCACGATCGAAAACCGGGATGCCAAAGGGGCCACCAGCAGTCGGTTCAAAAACCCAAACTCACGATCAAACATCACTGGCAGCCCGGCGTTGAGGGCACCCCCAAAGGCAGTAAAGACGATGATGCCTGCCCCAATAAACTGACCATAGCTGACGCTGTCGCCAAATAACCCCTGGGGCACATTCTGAAACAAAGCGCCAAACAAGATCAGCCACATCAGCGGCTGCACAATACCCGCTACCAGAGTAGACGGGCGTCGCTGTAGCTGGATAAATAGTCGTTTGGTCAGAGCCGCCGTTTCTTGTAGAAAGTCATTGAAACCTGGATCTTTGAGGTCACCCTGTTCCACTTTCCACTGCTGGAGCTGACTATTTTGAATACCGGGATAAGAGCTACTCATGGTTTCTTATGATTTAACGTTTCATATTCTGCTTTTTCATCTCTGCTTTCATGTCACGCTTACCTGCTGCAGCAATTTCAGCGTCAATCAACGTGCGCCCGGTGGCAGCGAGGTAAACATCGTCCAGGCTGGGTCGTGACTGGGCGATTCCAAAGGTGGGCAAGCTGGCTTCTTTAAGGGTCTGCTGGACGGTTGACAGGGCATCTGCGTCGGAATCAACCACCATATTTAAGGTATTGCCCTGGGCCCTGTTGATAATCACCTCCTGCACGATGGGCAGCTGCTCAAGCAGGTCTTTTGCCTGAGTGGCTTCGGTATCGGGGGTAAATTCGCGAATGCGCAGGGTGATGCGCTCGCCTCCCACCTTCGTTTTGAGCTCTGACGGCGTACCGGCATCAATTACTTTGCCCTGATCAATAATGGCAACCCGGTCGGCGAGCGCATCGACTTCTTCGAGGTAGTGACTGGTGATCAAAATAGTGGTGCCCGCCTCGCGCAGCTGCCGCAGAAATTTCCACACCGCTGAGCGGGTTTCAATATCGAGGCCAACGGTGGGTTCGTCTAGCACCAGCACGTCAGGCTGATGTAGCAGTCCCGCCGCCAGGTCTAACCGCTTTTGGAGCCCGCCCGAATACGTCCCCGTTTTTTGGTCTGCCCAATCGCCGAGTTCCAACAGATCGATCATCTGAGCAATTTTAGTTTTAGCCAGAGAGGTTGGGAGATGATAAATCGCCGCTTGCAAATCGAGTAGCTCCCGCCCGGTCAGTACCTTATCGAGGGCCACCTCTTGGGCGATATAGCCCAAACGCTGCCGAGTCTGACGCGGATCGTCTAATACCGAGACGCCACAGACTTCCAGGTTGCCCGCATCGGGCAAAGTAAGAGTGCATAAACACCGGATAGTGGTGGTTTTACCGGCCCCATTCGGGCCAAGCAATCCAAAGATTTCGCCCGGTTCAATTTTGAGCGATACATCCTTGACCGCTTGCACGTCTCCGTAGTGTTTTTGCAGCCCTTCAATCAAAACAGCAGGCGTCATGGAATCCTCGGGGTGCTGTAATACATATCGTATTGGGGGGGGACACGTATAGTTTACCGCTAGTGAGCGGGGGAAGGGATAAAGGGGGAAGGGGCGAGGGGGGGAAGATAAGTTCTCAAT
>JBCBZL010000298.1:0-6037 GCA_039815385.1 Cyanobacteria bacterium P01_A01_bin.114 | reverse complement strand
CCGGGGCCGGCTCGGTCTACGACCACGACGAAGGCAACACCGGCGACAACCTGCACATCGGCTACCGCGGCGCGGGCGTGATGCAGGTCATAATGTTTCCATCACCAAAATCCCCGAAAGGGGACTGAAACATCGATTGCGGTCTAATTCCGAATCTGGTTTCGGACGTTTCCATCATCAAAATCCCCGAAAGGGGACTTGAACGAAGTTCACGAAAGGCACTAAAGGTGGTAGAACCATTGTCATATAAGCTTTTCAATGACTTTAACCCCTTTAGTGGGTTTGACACAGTGAGCCCTGCCACTTTCAGTGCAGGGTGGTGTTAGCAGTTTTTCGGCTAGGTGCAAAATCTGAGCTAATTTAGCGACGCATTATCTTACCCTAAAGTAGGGTTTTTATGAGTTGTTTAAAGTTGATAAGGTTTTTACGATGATATTACTGTAAATTTTGGGCTGACTCAGACGTAGGCTCAAGTTAAACGCCTATGGTAAAGCTATAATCCAGGGTCATTATCCGACGCTGGTATTTTATTTAGTCTTATTTTGCCAATATGCTTTTATCGAGCAAGTTGTCTAGCCGTTACGCATCTATCCATCAAGATAATATTCTGTTACTTGTCCTGAGCGGATTATTTTTACTGCCGATCTGGCTATTTAAATATTTGCCCCTACAAGACGGCCCCATCCATGTCTATACGGCAGATATTTTACAGGGGTTTCTCACCGGTCATCAGTCAATTTTTCAAGACTATTACATCACTAACCTGCAGCTGGCTCCTAACTGGACAACGCAGGCAATTTTGACCGGGCTGATGTTTTGGGTATCCCCCATCCTGGCTGAAAAACTGCTGCTGTCGATCTATGTGATTTTGCTACCGTTTGCGTTCCGCTACGCGCTCAACGCAGTTCGGCCAGATACGTCTGCAGCGCCGTTCCTGATGTTTTTAGCCTTTCCCTTTTGCTACAACCTAACCTTCAATATGGGGTTTTACAATTTTGCCTACAGCCTAATTGTATTTTTCTTTGCAATCGGTTACTGGTTAAGGCATCGCAGCCAGCTTCGCCTGGCCCAAACAGGGGTTCTCTTGCTGTTAGTTTTGGGGCTTTACTTTACCCACCTGTTCTCATTTGTTATCTTTGCTATTGTTGTGGGGGTTCTCAATCTATCCAGCGGCCTTGGCATCTTGACAACGGCCCGTCGGGCGGCGTTCTTGCCCCTCAAACAGCTTTTCATCAAGACAACCCTGCCCACCTTACTCACCCTATTGCCCGCCAGCCTGATCTGTCTCCATTTTCTCAGTCAAAATTCAACAGGGTCTACAGGACCGAAATGGAGTGGTTCAACCCTTGAGAATCTGCGATTAGGCAGCCTGCTGACGTTGAGTTCTCTAGTTTCTTACAACAGTCTTGAAATCTTCTTAGCAACCGCGATTGTGCTGCTGCTGGTCGGCTTGTCTGGCTACCGTTTAATCCAAAATAAGCACCTAATCCAAAAGAAAAACGCGCTCCAGCTGATAGAGGGGTTAAAAGGTGTAGATGGATTATTGGTGGTCACATTGGTTTTGCTCGGGGTTTATCTATTTTCGCCCAGAGCCCTCTCGGGAAGCGTCACGATTAAAGATAGGGTGCTGCTGTATCCGTTTCTAACCCTAATACTCTGGCTGACAGCAGCAGACTACAGCCGATCTCTCCGTCAGAGGATAAAGTGGCTGTTGGTCTCTATATCCTCAATGCTACTGATCGTTCAGATGGCAACCTACGCCTATATCAGTGACTACTTTGCCGAATATATCTCTACAGCCCCCCTGATCGAGCCAAATTCTACACTGCTGGCAATTAACTTCCCGACCCCCAGAGAGGCCGCTATGAGAGCAGATGGTGAACCCAATCTGTGGCGGCCACCGGAGTTTGTGCGTCCCTGGCAAATCAACACCTTTATCAACGCCTCCGGATATGTGGCCGTGGCAAGGCAGGCTGTTTTGCTCAATAACTATCAGGGCAATGAAGATTATTTTCCGATTAATTTTCGGCCTGAGCTGAACCCATTTACAATTTTAGAGACGGATGATTGGCAGTTGGGTCGGCGACCCTCGGTTAATATCTTGGGCTATACAGAGATGACCGGGCGTCCGATCGATTATGTCACGATCTGGCGGACATCTGATTATCCACTTCAGGAAGAGGGAGCGCAGGCAATTTTTCAACAGCTCTTTAGCGCGTACGATCGGATTTATACGTCACCGCAGCGGGGCTATGCTCAGCTCTATCGTCGCAAGGGTTTGTCGGCGAAAGCTGCCTCATGACTGCCTGAGCGGTTGCCAACGGCACCTGATAAAAATACTGCTTACGAAAATCTTCTTCGCGCACGGCCCTGAGAAAATCACGCACAGCGGTGGCGCGGTGCAGGTTGTTTGGAACATCTTTTGGCTGATCGACAGCCCGCAAAGCAAACCTAAGCCCTGTGGCTGACCGGGTGATCTCAAAGCCCGCCAGTGACAACGCCTGTAAACCCTGCTGCAGAGAGTGGGCACCGATCTGTAAACGCGCCTGAAGCTGCTCGTGAGAGACAGATTGCCCCGTGCGGTCAAAATACTTAGCTAGCCCTAACAAGGTTTTCCAAACCGCTATAAAGTCTAGATCGCTCGGTGGCGGATACGCCAGCACTAAAGGTGTTTGCCGCTGCGCCGCCTGCTGCCACCAGGGGCGTAGCTCTGTCCAATCGGTGGGGCAGTCTGATAAAACCAGGTCGCGATTGGTCAGCTCGACCTCAGTCGAGTCTCGTTGATCGATCAGCCAGCCTGTCGTTTGAGTTTGAGGCTTGGATGCCTGAGCAGGGCGAATATCGATCAATCGAACTTCATAGCCCCCATATTGCGGCTGCTTTTTTTTAGAAAAACTGTTGAAATCTAGCTCAACCACCACGTCCCACCGTCCGGGCAGCAGGTCATCTTTGTAATGGCCCCACCAAACCCCTGGAAAACCGGCTTCGCTGGTGTCGTCTCGCAGCAAAAAGCTAGCCTTGATATATTGCAGCTTGCGCCCTGAGGCCGGGTCTTTGATCTTCTGATGCCAGGTATTTTCAAACCAGGCGTTTTTGATCAGCAGTTTGGGGGCTGGGTTACCCATCCCGCAGGGCTCTAGAAGATTTAACTGCTTAAATAAATCGCGCCCCAGGTCTTGGACGCTAACCGTGAGGTCAACCTGAACAATGGGCCCCTGCTCACCCATAGGTCGCTGTCGCAGCTGACGGTTGATCGCATCCGTAAACAGGTCAATATTCTCAATCGGTAAGCTCATCCCAGCAGCAAAAGGATGCCCACCAAAGCTGGTCAGCAGGTGAGCCTGCTGGGCGACTAGCTTATAGAGATCAATTTGGTTGGCTGAGCGGGCCGAGCCTCGGGCTATGCCAGTGGGCTCATCCATCGTCAGCAGCACGGTCGGTTTACCGTAGGTCTGGGCGAGCTGCCCGGCGACAATGCCCAGCACTCCGTTAGGCCACTGGGGGTCAGCCAAAACAAGGATGCCCGTGGTGGAGAGGTCAATTGCTTCTAGCTGGCGGTTGACCTGCTGCAAGACGTCGTTTTGCAACGCTTTGCGTCGAGCATTGGCCAGCTCAGTCTGGAGGGCTAGCTCGCGGCAGCGCTCTGGGTCTTGGCTGGTCAGCAGCTCAACACAAAAGCTGGCATCTCCGTGAATGCGGCTGACCGCGTTGATCCGAGGCCCCAGGCCAAACGAAATATCAGTGGGCCGATCGCCCGTGCGACGGCATAGCTCCAGCAGCTTGGCAACACCGGGGCGAGCGGCCTGGGTGCTCGCTTGACTTTGCGTACGAAGCTGTTGGATCCCAATCTGGGCCAGATAGCGACAGTCGCCCGTAAGTTTGACTAAATCGGCAATTAGGCCAATGGCCACCAGGTCGGTGAGGTAAGTTAGGGGCCGCTGGGGAATCTCAGGCAGCCTCTCATAGAGGGCTTCGACCAGCTTGTAGGCGACTGCAACGCCCGAGAGATTTGCTAGGGGGTGCTGGGGCTCCAGATAGCGTGGATTCACAATGGCGACCACCGGAGGGCGCTCGGCAGGCAGGGTGTGGTGGTCAGTGATAATCACCTCCATCCCCAGCTGGTGGGCGTGGTCGATCTCAGCCAAGTTGGTGCTGCCCGTATCGCAGGTGACAATCAGCTGAACGCCCTGCGCCGCGAGCGTCTCTAACCCATGGTGAGAGAGCCCATGAGACTCTGTCAGCCGGTTGGGAATAAAGTAGCTGAGCCGATCGGACTGACTAAAAAACTGCCCTAGCCCATCCCATAGGACGGCGGTGGAGGTGACCCCATCGGCATCAAAGTCTCCCCAGATGGCGACTTTTTCGTGCTGCTGGTGGGCGGTCACCAGCCGCTCGACGGCTTGCGCCATCTCTGCCCCAAACGCAAACGGGCTGGCTGGGGCATAGTCATCGGGGCTGAGAAAGCCTCGCAGCTCAGCCTCTGTCTGGATGCCGCGCTGCCACAGCAGCTTTGCCCCCCACTGCAAACCCCCGTCGGGCAGGTTAGCTAATCCAGGGGCGGCCTGAGCAACCCGCTGCACGACCTCACACCAGTCATCTGGGGGGTCGGGGCTATTGACTAATTGCCACTGGGCCGCAGGGAGCATAAAGGGACGCCCATAGAGGATACTTTTGAGAAGGTTCTATAGAAATTATATAGAAGTCGATAGAAGTTGTATAAAATAAGCGACAAGGTTGGGAGGAGACTGCGTGAAGCTGGGAGAATGGATCGGCCTATTTTGCTTAATAGCCGCACTGTATGTCTTATGGTCGATTCGGCAGATTTTATTGCTGGCTTTTACAGCGGTGGTGATTGCGATCGCACTCAATAGCCTGGTGCGACAGCTACAAAAGTGGGGCCTAAAACGGCGATACGCCGTTCCCATTGTCGTGGTCAGCAGCTTTTTGATCCTGGTGCTTTTCTTTGTGGGCATTGTGCCCCCCTTTGCCGAGCAGTTTACAGTGCTGATTGAGCTGGTCATCAACGGCATCAGAGACATTCCCGAGCAGCTGACTGTTTTAGAAGAGTGGCTACCCGGTCAGCTACGCCTGCCCAATCTAGAGGAGTTTATAGAATGGCTGTCGTCTCCTGATTCAGCCGTTATAGACGTTTTCAATAATTTCTTTTCCTTCTTCAACTCTTCCCTCAAGGTGTTGTTGCAGCTCTTGCTGGTGCTGATCTTGTCGCTGATGTTTTTGGGCAACCCCTCTGCCTACCGCAGCGGCATGGTCAGGCTATTTCCCTCGTTTTACCGCAGCCGCGCTGACTGCATTTTAGAAAATTGCGAAATCGCCCTGTGTAACTGGCTGGCTGGCATTTTACTCAATTCGGCTTTTGTCTTTACCCTGAGCTTTGTGGGGCTTTCGCTGCTGGGCATTCCGCTAGTCTTTGCCCATGCGTTATTGGCAGGGATACTCAATTTTATCCCCAACATCGGGCCGACGCTGAGCTTGGTGTTTCCCGCCATGGTAGCGCTGATCTCCCCCGACCCCTGGAAAGTGATCGCCGTCATTATTCTTTATGTCATTATTCAACAGGTTGAGAGCTACTGGCTCACCCCAACCGTGATGGCTCGCCAAGTGTCACTGCTGCCCGCCTTTACCCTAATTGCCCAAATCTTTTTTGCAGCAGTATTTGGGTTTTTAGGCCTGGTGCTGGCACTGCCGCTGGCGGTGGTGGCTAAAACCTGGCTTCAAGAATTAGTCATCAACGATATCCTCGACAGTTGGCAAGAAAGTCCTCGCTGGCTTAAGCCCCTGGTTGCAGAGCTATCTGTGCATCAGCCTGCGATCCTGGGGCCAGGCGATCAGCTGGTTGATCAAGAAAGTTCAGAAGGGACTTCTGAGGAGATTTAAGAGGAGAGTAAGGTTTTTGTTGGGGGTGATGGGTGATTGGTGATGGGTGATGGGTGATGGGTGACTTCAATTACAAATAACGAGTAACAAATAACAAATAACCCACTACCCACTACCCACCACCCCTCACCCCTTCAGAAAT
>JBCBZL010000112.1:0-13773 GCA_039815385.1 Cyanobacteria bacterium P01_A01_bin.114 | reverse complement strand
CCGATAACCCCCTTGGGACGCACTGGATTGGGTTTTGGACTGATGGCACCAGCCAGATTGGCTTTCATGGTACCAATCAGGAAGAGCTAATTGGTCAAGCTGTTTCCCACGGCTGTATTCGGATGCGCAACCAGGATATTCAAAAGCTATATGGCTACCTGGCCTTGGGAACTCGGGTAGTTGTGGAATCGTGAACTTGGTGAAGACTTGAACTCGGCCAAGACTAGATAAAAAATTAGGCATAAAAAAGCTGCTGAAGGGTTTCAGCAGCTTATGCACAGAGGAAAATCAAATACGGCAAAACACAAAATCTGCAAGGCAAAATCTGCAAAAAGGCTGCGCTGTTAGGCGACGTCTGCTTGCATCTCAAACTTGTGGGCATAGTCTTTGAGCAGATCGTTCATTTGACCCAAGAAACTGCCTTCGCCAGCGGTGCGCTTGATGGTCTGACGCTCAGGAAAGAAATCGGGACGGTTGAGGTTGTTTGCGATCGCATCTTGTACCTGACCTGCGATCATGTCGGCTAGCTCAATCCGAGCTTTCTCACGCTGGTAGTTTGCCCCCTCTTCGGTAGTGGCATAGAGAGGCGGCAGACGATTGAGCGCATAGGCTGCCACGTCGCCCAGGTCAAGCGTGCAGTCGTTATTGGCCTCGATTTCGGCAACGCGGGCAATTGCCTCTGTGAGAACTAGCTCCTCCATGACGTTGATAAACTGCTTACGAGGAACAGCAACCACCTCGCCCGTCAGCAGTGAGCCCATGAGACGGTCCAGGGCCATGTATTCTTCGATAGAAAGCTCAGAAGCAGTATCGCAGATGCGACCAACTTCAGCTTCCATGGCAGGGGTCAAATAACCATCCTGCAGGGCTTGTTCAACAATCTTTTCGATACTACTCATCCTACTGATCGGCTCCGTTTCGTTCTTATGTCGAGGAATTTGGAAGAAAGGGTGTCTGGCAAAATAGTTGGATATCACCTTAGCCACATCCAAGACTGAGCGCTTTGCCTGAGGTCAAAACTCAAATAGCTGGATGTGATTTATAACTATCTAGACCTAAGTATTCCCGGTCGTGACTGAACAAACACATTTGCTCTACAGAGAGAAGATGTGCCTGCCCCTATTCATCTGCCATCTCGGTTTTCGTTGAAAATTGGCCTAATCAGCAACAGCGCTTTTACGGATATTTGAGTTTTCTTGATGATAGATGGCCATAGTATTAGGTATCGATTCATACAAAAAGGCCTCGTAATTTTGCGAGGCCTTTTGAGAAAAAATCGAGTCTATTTGCGAGGCTACCCGACCCCGTCATACCGCCATGGCACTGGATCAACAGAGACCTCGTTTACATAGAGACCCCAGTGCAAATTTGGCCCTGTTGCAAACCCAGTAGAGCCCATGCGGCCAATCAGCTGACCCGCTTGAACAAAGTCGCCTTCTTGGACGTCGAACCCCGATAGGTGAATCATGACGCTGATGACGCCCTGACCGTGATTAATTCCAAGGGTGTTGCCGTTGAGCTGAAAGCCATCTTCAACCCGACCCACCAGTTCGATGCGGCCAGCGGCAGGCGCGTAAATTGGAGCCCCGTTGCCTTGGGCATAGTCAACGCCCCGGTGATAATAGTTTTCAGCAAAGACGCCGTTGTAGTAGCGGCGCAGGCCATAAATAGAGCTAACGCGCCCGTTGCTGGGGCGAGCCATGGGGCCATCCCAATATTTTTCAGGCGTGACCATCGCCTTGAGGGCATCGAGTCGGTCAAACTCATAGTCGGTGCCCTCAAGGCCAGCTCGGCCCGGTGAGAGAGTAATGCGCTGGGTGGGAAAGCTGCGATTTCTGAGGTTGACGGCCACATTGCTGGTGCCGTCTTCGCCTGTGATTTGCACATTCAGGCGTCCGGGTGCATTGACCGGACTGGTCGGAACCAGTGCCCGAAACTGACTGTCTGAGTTTGGGCCTGAGATTGGAAAAGTTGGATAGGTTTTATCCAGCACCGTGACGATTGGGGGGGCACTGTCGGCCTCGGCCTGGATAACGACCGCAAGGGTATCCCCTAGCTGGGGGTTGTTAGGAATAAATTGAACCTGGTAGGCCTGGGCGGGGCGACTGAGAATGGCCAGGGTGGTCATGCTGCTGGCTAGCACGGCCAACGCAAACCAGCGAAAGCGTTGTGTTTGAAGGTGCGACTGCACCCAGTCTAGAAATAAGGTCATAGCAGTAAACAGGATGGGCTGCGGTTGAGGTGGACGATATCGTTCAGATGCTCCGTTTAGATGCTCCCGCTCAACTGCGATTGTAAATCATGTCAAGTATTTGTCTTTAAATAGGCAATGGCACCCCGCATGATGGTCATTGCCTGACCTTCGGTCTCTATGCAAATGGCATGCTGGTCTTGCCAGCGGATGCTGCCGCTGTAGACGTCTCCCGTCATTAGCTTGATTTCGATGGTTTGCTTGTCGCGGATAAGCATTTGCACCTGGCGAAAGCTGGGTAGGCCGGTATCAAAGTCAGTAGCCATAGGGTTTCCTCACAAGGTAACGATTGCTGATTGTCCTAAATTACCCGGTTGATGGTGCTAGGGGAAGGGGTGAAGGCGGTTATCTCGCTGAGATAGGAGATTTGGAGGGGTGAGGGGGTGAAGAGGTGAGGGGGTGAGGAGGTGAGGGGGTGAGGGGGGTGATTTCTGTTGAGCGAAGTTTGCTATGCAATACTGTTCAGGTAGGAATCGTATCTTCGCTCCCCTGCCCCCTTGCTCCCCTGCCTTCCCTAGACTAGAACTTTAGCTACCTCACAGTCTCACCATGTCGATCACATTCAGCAAATACCACGGCCTTGGCAATGATTTTATTTTGGTTGATAATCGGCATCAATCAGAGCCGATAGTTTCGCCAGAGCAGGCGGTGCAGCTGTGCGATCGCAACTTTGGCATTGGGGCCGACGGTGTAATTTTTGCGCTGCCGGGCCAGGGCGGCACCGACTATACGATGCGGATCTTTAACTCCGACGGGTCTGAGCCCGAGATGTGTGGTAACGGCATCCGCTGTCTGGCCAAGTTTATTGGTGACCTGGAGGCGACTGATGGCAAACCGCCCGCTTCCCCCCATCGCTATCAGATTCATACTCTGGCGGGGCTGATTGTGCCAGAGCTACAGCCCGATGGCCAGGTGACGGTCGACATGGGTGAGCCCCACCTGCTGGCGGGGGAGATTCCGACCACCCTGGCGGGCGAGCAGGACAAAGTAATTGACGTGCCAATCACGGTGGCAGGGAGTACCTACTCGGTAACCTGTGTGAGCATGGGTAACCCCCACTGCATTACCTTTGTGGCAGATGTGGCGGCGGTGCCCCTGGCAGAGATTGGCCCTCAGTTTGAGCACCACGCGGCGTTTCCCCAGCGGATCAATACTGAGTTTATTGAGGTGGTGCGGCCCAACTATTTAAAGATGCGGGTGTGGGAGCGCGGGGCAGGGCCAACCCTCGCCTGCGGCACCGGAGCCTGTGCGTCGCTGGTGGCGGCGGTGCTGAATGGTAAGTGCGATAGCGCCAGCGCTGACTTGTCAGTTCGCAAAGCTACGGTAGAGCTGCCCGGTGGCCCTTTAGATATTGAATGGTCTGCCGATGACAACCATGTTTACATGACCGGCCCTGCCGAACTCGCTTTTACCGGCATCACTGCTGGATAGGGTTTAGCAATTTATCAACGCTAAACTTCTCCTTCCTCGTTCACCCCCTCACCTCCTCACCCTCCATAGATGTACCCCCAAATTGTCCTGACTAACGATGACGGCATTGATGCGCCAGGAATTCGAGCCTTGCAACAGGCGCTCAACGGCCAGCCCAGCGCGATTGTAGCCCCCGATCGCCCCCTGTCGGGATGCAGCCATCAGATCAACCGAGGTGGGGCCTTGTCTATCGACGCTAGGAGAGATCATGAATACGCCATCGGAGGCACCCCCGCCGACTGTACGCGGGTTGCTCTGAGCCATCTGTATCCCCAGGCCCAGTGGGTACTCTCGGGTATTAACGCTGGTGGCAATCTGGGGTCAGATATGTATGTCTCAGGGACGGTGGCCGCTGTCCGGGAGGCAGCACTGCTGCGGGTTAACGGCATTGCGATTTCCCACTATATTCATCAGCGTCAGCCCGTTGACTGGGAGCGAGCCGCTCAGCTGACTGCTCACGTGCTGGCCAAGCTCATGCAAACGCCCCATCAGCCGGGTCGCTTTTGGAATGTGAATCTGCCCTATGGCGAGCCCAACCCCGATATTGTTTTTTGTCAGGCCTGCACCCAGCCCCTGCCCACGGCCTATGAAGTCCGAGACGGGCAGTTTCACTACACGGGGGACTACGGTAGCCGATCGCGTGATCCGGGGGCAGACGTAGCGCTATGCTTTGCAGGCAAGATCACGGTGACTGAGTGTCGGCTGTGGTGAAATCCAAAATCCAAAATCCAACGCCTTCTTGTAGAATGGCAGGTCAATGACGATAGACTATAGCCTCTGTTCGTTCATATACCATGATGGCTCAGCTCAATAATGCCTTCACGCTCTTTTTGAGTTTGCTGGTTGAGGCAATTCCTTTTCTGTTGATTGGGGTCGCGTTTTCCAGCCTTTTACTGTTTTTTGTCAGTGAACAAAAACTGATCAGTATTTTGCCAAAAACCCCCCTGTTGGGAGCCGTCGCCGGTAGCTTACTCGGGATCTTTTTTCCGGTTTGCGAATGCGGCAATGTGCCGGTGGCGAGGCGATTGATCGTACAGGGAGCACCGTCGCCAGTGGCAATTGGTTTTTTACTGGCAGCCCCAACGATTAATCCAATTGTATTTTGGGCGACCTGGGTGGCGTTTCGCGAGCAGCCAGAGATCGTCTTTTTGCGGGTGGGGTTTACGCTACTGATTGCCACTGTGATTGGCTGGGTCTTTAGTCGCCAAAAAGATATGCGCCCGCTGCTGCAGCCTCAGGTCGCCCGCAGCGTTTTGCAATGGTCAGAACCTGCCCAGACAGATACCCCAACCCTGCTCAAGTCAGGAACTTTTTTGATGCAGGGCGGGCAGGCGACCCAGTTAGACGTTCCCTCTGCTCAGCGGCTGGTGGCCGACCCCATGCAAGACAAAGGCTGGCCTGTAAAGCTGCGGCTGATGGTGGATAACATGATCCAGGAGCTGCGAGAGCTGGGGGCAGTGCTGATCTTAGGCAGCGCCGTGGCTGCGATTATTCAGGTGGCGGTGCCCAGAGAGCTGATTTTAGGCCTGGGCCAGGGGATGGTTTCGTCGATTTTGGCGATGATGGTGCTGGCGGCAGTGGTTTCGATTTGCTCAACGGTGGATTCTTTCTTTGCCCTGTCGTTTGCGTCTACGTTTACCAGCGGCTCTTTGCTAGCATTCTTAGTGTTTGGCCCGATGATCGACCTCAAAAATTTGGGGTTAATGATGACGGTCTTCAAATCGAGGGCGGTGATCTATATGTTTGTGCTGGCCGCCCAGCTGTGTTTTGTGTTGACGCTGTTGGTTAATCTTTATTTGTGATTGGTGATTAGTGATTGGTGACTGGTGATTGGTGATTTGTGATTGGTGATTCCAATTGCAAACAAGTAACCCATTACCCCCTACCTATTACTCAATTACCCATTACCCCCTACCCATTACTCATTACCCCACCGTGCCCACTTCTAAACGAAAAAAACGACGTCTAAGCGCCTACAGTCGAGACCTGCTCGATATCCTGGCTCTAGGAGCCTGGGGGGTGATGCTGACGAAATATTGGATTACGGGCAAGCTGTATGTGCTGCTGCACCCTGACTATCAGTGGCTGTCGAATACGGCGGCGGTGGTGCTATTGCTGATGGCGGTTTTTAAGCTGCTGCAGCTGCTGGTCAAGCTCAGGCAGCCAGTGCCAACGATGCCGGGGCCGAGCCATTTTACGCTGCTGCCTGCAAAGTGGAGCAGTGGCTTGCTCTTGGCGGTGGCAGTCTTTGGTTTGATCTATACGCCACGGGCGTTTGCCAGTGATACGGCGATACAGCGAGGGGTGTCAGATACGCTGTCGCTGACGCGATCGCAGCCGCAGCGGTTTTTGCGCCAAACCAACCCCGAAGATCGGACTATTATTGACTGGGTCCGTACTTTGAATGTCTATCCTGAGCCGGATGCCTATACCGACCAGTCGGTGAATGTGAAAGGGTTCGTCATCCATCCTGAAGAATGGCCCGATGACTATCTGATGATTTCCCGGTTTGTGCTGACCTGCTGTGCCGCCGATGCTTATCCGGTGGGGTTGCCGGTTAAGGTGATTGGCTCTCGCAAGGCCTACCCGGTAGATGGTTGGCTGGAGGTGACTGGCAACATGATGACCGAGACGCTTGACGAGCGTCGTCAGCTGGTGATTAAGCCGACGGCCCTCGATAATATTGACGAACCTCGCAACCCCTATGAGTACTAAAAGACCGTCACGGCTACAGCCGCTAGATCGGCTCTCGCTGACGCTGATGGTGATACTCAGTATCGCGGTGGTGGTGCTGGTGGCCTTGGGAGATCGGGCGGCGGCCAGGGTGCGTGACTTTTCTTGGCAAAATCAGCGGGTTGGGGCCGAAGAAGTCGCTTTTTTGCTGACCTTTAGTCGGCCCATGGATGAGGCCAGTGTCGAGCAAAATTTGAAAATTAAACCACCGCTGCCGGGTAAGTTTAGCTGGGCCGGTCGCCGCATGGCTTACACCCTTGATTTTCCGATTCCCTACGGAGAAACCTTTGAGCTCAGCCTGAATCAGGCGCAAGATCGGTTTAGCCAGTCGTCTAATTTTGAAGCGTTTGAGCGAACCTTTCAGAGTCGCGATCGCGGCCTGGTCTATATTGGCATCGAGGGCGAAAATCAGGGACGGCTAGTGCTCTACAACCTATCCCAGCAGGCGGAAGTGCCCCTGACGCCCAAAGATTGGGTAGTGCTCGATTTCAAACCCTACCCATTGGCAGACCGGATTCTATTTTCGGCGGTGGACTACAAAGCCTATCAGCAGGGGCAGCAAACTCAAAAGCTTTACACGGTGACCACGGGCCTCGCCACTGCCCCTGATCAACCTGCGACCTGGCAATTTTGGCAGCGCCCAGCACCGGCCCCCGACGCAGGCGAGATCCAGATGATGCTAGACAGCCAAGATTACCAAAACCTGAAGTTTGATCTATCTCCTGACGGTAAAACGGTCGTGGTGCAGCGGTTGAGTCTCACCAACCCGTCTGAGTTTGGCCCGTGGGTCCTCACAGAGGGCATGCCCCCGCGCCCCCTTGAGACAGACCCCGGCGGTGACTTTGTGATTGCCCCAGACAGTCAGTCGCTGCTGCTCCAGCAGGGCGAGGGCACAGCAATTATTGCCCTCAGCGAAGACCCAACGGTACAAGAGGCGGCTGGGGAAACCTTAGACTTTTTGCCAGAGTACGGTCTGGTGCTCGACATGGCCAGCGATGGCACGGCGGCGGCGATGGTTAGCTTTAACCAAAATGACCCCGAAAAGCGCTATACCCAGACCCTATTTTGGGTATCCAGCCAGGGAGAAGAAAAGCCGCTGCTAGATGCCACCGGCTCTATTCTAGACGCCCAGTTTGACCCCACTAACGAGCTTTTGTACTGCTTGATCAGCCAGCTGCTGCCCGGTGAAAATTATCAGGTGCAGCCTTATTTGATTTCAGTGAATGTCAAAACGGGTCAAAAAATCGACTTGCTTGCAATGCCACCCCAGCCCTCTGTAAATATGAGCATTGCGCCGGATGGGTTGGCCATTTTGTTTGATGAAACCGTGGCGGCGGACGGTGCAGATTCGACCGAACGAAGTGCAATTCGGGCGGATGATGGACGTGCGATCGCAGCAGGTCGGCTATGGCTGCTACCGCTGTTTCAAACTTTAGAAGATCGGCTGGCGAAAACCCCGTCACCGGTTCAGCCCCAATCATTGCCGTTTTCGGGATTACATCCAGTTTGGCTACCGTAGCGCAAAAAAAATGTCAGTCGGTACATGAATCGGTCTATACGCGTGTAGATGAGACAGACGAAATAAAAGTAGATGGATGGTAGGAAGTGCGCGGCTAAGGTTTACATCCCCCTATCTAGATACATATTGAGGAAGTTCCTGGCCGCAGAAGGCTCTAAGGATTCTAGGGCGATCATAATGGCGGGTACTGAATCAGCGAGCGGATCGCTAACTTCATTAACCCACTGGTTTACGGTTGACCGCGCCACACCCATGGTGACCGCCAAGCGATTTTGACTTATGCCATATTGCGTGAGAACTGATTTGAGTGCTTTTCCTGCCTTTCCCATTGTTTGATATCTCAAATTGAATAGACGATAGTTTAGGCGGCGCTGATGATGTCTCAGACAACCCACCTATGTTCTAATTACTGACAACCACGTCGGAATCCCGAAAGATTCTGAGAGTTTTGATACCAAAATCCAATTTTTTTTTTAGGGGATACCACTGATTTCAGGGTACATCTGCCCAATGCCGGCTGGCTTGGATGCACCTAGAGTGGTTTTATGTCAATAGCTTGAGCCGATATTTAAACGGTCGAGTGGGGAATCACGGTAATGAAATCGGTTACATCAAATTGCGGGGGGACCGACCAACATCGATAAAACGGGTAGCGTTTACTTAACAGCGTTCACTAAAGGTCATCACTAAGGGTCAGATGCGCACAAGGTATGACTGCAAAGCGTTTTTTTCTACCTGTGAAATTTACGTGAAGTAGGTTGCTAGTATAACGAAGATTTTATGAAAAATCAATATTTCGGCATTTGGCCGCAAAGCTAGCCTACTCAGGCTGGTAGATTCAACGGTTCCTATGCTGGGGAAGTCTTTTATGATCGGGCTGGCGCTGTAACCGGGCTTACGCTGTGACTGGGCTTACAGCTGGGGCGGCTCAGATGAGCCTGGGGAGGGCTCTGGGGTAGCAGGAGGCTCGAGTTCTATTAGGTCAAGATCTAGTGGGTCAGTCTCTAGTAAATCGGGCTCTGGTAAATCGGGCTCTGGTAAATCGGGGCCCAGAGCAGCGGGTAGGCCAAGCTCAGGGCTCGATAGCTGGCTGACGTTGACTGGCAAAATAGACGCTTTCTGAGGCGATTGCTGGATGAGGCGCTGGGTAAGGGGGCCGACCAGGGGCTCTCTATAGGGTTTGATGGCTCCCTCTGCTGCTGGGATTTGGGCCGGGGTGGGCACCGTGGTTTTGTCAATCGTGGACCGATTGGACTGGGTTGACCGTTCAGGTGTTGACTCAAAGCTAGGAATTTCCTCAACGCTGCTATCAACGCTGCTGGGAGATGGGTCGCTAGAGGAGGGTTTGGGGCCCCAGTGGTCAAGGGGAGCCTGATCGAGGGGAGATGGGTACTGATTAAGAGGGGCCTGTTCAGCCGGAGCCTGATCGAGGGGGGGCGATAAAGGCTCAGAAGATTCGGATGGTTGAAGGAGCTGTTCTGAATCGGGGTTGATAAAATCTTCGTCGGTGAAGTTGTCAAAGCGACTGGGGGAGTCCTGTGGAAATGAAGGGGATGGTTGCTGCCGCTTTTCTGGATCGGCTGGGAAAGGGGCCCATGGCAGCTCCCTGAGCGATTCGGCGTCAATTGACTCGGGGTTGCTGGGTGCGGTCTCTGGTAGCGGTTTCGGCGCTGACGCCGGTTTTGGGGCAAGGTTTTCTACGGGGGCTGCTTCTGAGGGTGCGACTTCTGCGGGTGCAGTTTCTGTGGGGACAGCAGCGGGTGCAGCTTCTGTGGGTGCAGCGGTGGGGGCGAGCTGCGGTTCTCCTTGCTGCAGACCAGCTCCTGGGCGAGGTGCGTTGAGAGGTGCATTGAGAGGCGCTGGTGCAGCGGGGGTTGCAGGTATTGCCGGGGCAACCTGCTGCATAGGCTGTGAATTAGCGGGTTTAGGAGCCTTGGGGTGAGGCTTTGCCTCAAGAATCGCCGGGAAAATTAAGGGGGATTCCAGTGGCTCAGACGCCTCTCGCAGCTGTCGTAAAATAGTGACGCCTTGTTCTCCTGTGGCTGCTCGGGGCTGGGCATCGCGAACGCTGACGGGCAAAAACTCGACTTTCATCTGACCGGAGCGCAGTGAAACTTTGAGTGCAGCGGTGTCTCGATTGTCGAGGGGCGCATCGGCAAAAATAAAATCGCCCAGGGAATAGACAATGGGTCGCTCTTTGTAAAGTTCGGCCCCCTGTAGCTGGTGAGGATGGTAACCTACGACTAAATCGGCCCCAGCATCAATCGCCGAGCGAGCTAACTTAACCTGCTGCGAGCTGGGAATTTTGTCTAACTCGCCCAGCCAGCGGTAGTTGACTACAATCCAGTCAACATCGTTGCGCAAGGCGGTGATGTCTTCGAGAATGGCGGCTTTGTCTTGGACGTTGATACCGGCTTTGTCAGCCTTGGCAGGGGTGGCCCCGTTGGGGGTATAGCCCAGGTAGGCAATGCGCTGCCCCTTCACTTCTAGAATTTCGGGGCGTCTGGCTTCGAGATGGTTGCGGCCTGCGCCTATCCGATAGATGCCTGCTTGATCAAGGGTTGCCAGGGTTTCTACCAGGCCTTGTTCACCGTAGTGCAGGGCGCGATCGCTGGTCAGCCCTACAATATCAACGCCGCCTTCCTGTAGCGCGGTGACTGCGTCGCGGTGGGTGCGCCGGTGATATTCTTCTTGCAGAGACGTGCCAGCCGTGGCCAGCGGGCTACCCAGGTTGACCATGGCCACGTCGGCTTGGGGATAGGCGGTGAGGTCACTAAATAGCTGATCGGCGGTTTCTGGCGATTTGATATTAAGGTCGCCCAGGGTGACCTCTCCCCCAAATAGCAGCGTGATGTTGGGATCTCTGGGGTTGATGACCTGGGTGTGAGCGCTGACAGCGACGGCTTCTAAGGGGGCCGCTACGGTACGCTGGTCTGGGTAACGGTGCGCAAAAACAGCCTCATTAGAAATCTCAGTGGCCGGGGCAGTCTCGGTTTGCTTGGCGCTGCTGGTTGCTCTGCTAGCTTCTCTGCTAGCTTCTCTGGGGGCTACCCCAAACTGGGGTAGGCTGGGGCCGTAGCCAGAGAGCATCAGCTCAGTAATGCAGCCTAAGATAAAGGCGGCGGTGGCTGAGCCGGTCACCACTACAGCGCGCAGCAGCTTGAACTGCTGATCAATGACGGTGCGAGACTTAAAAATGAGGCGATGACGGCGGGCGTCACGGCGGCGAATAGCCAGGGCGTTGATGTCAATTGGGGGTGGTTTACGGTCTGGGGGCTGGTTAAGGGGGCGGGGGGCTTTTATCTGGTGCTTTTGGCGAAAGGCAGGAGACAGGACTCGGACGCGACGCTGCCACTGATAGCGCGACTGACCGATGAAGCGAGCCACCACATGAATGCCTTCGATGATCTCGGAGTTGAGTTTCCAAATGCGACTGCAAAGCAGTCGCATCAGCGCCTCTTTTTTGGGCTGTCGCTTAAACTCGAGCAAAATGCGCAGACAGCCGGGGCGATCGTCTGCTTGCACATGGGCGTAAACCCCCTGGGGAATCAGTGCATGATTGAGCCAAAAAGCAATTGCTCGATAGTGGCCAGTCGCCGCAAGCTGCTGGATTTGGGCTAAATCTGCGGGCGCTGTCTTTGGATGAGGGGTTGCTGTATGACTGTTAGCGGCACTGGCCATGCTGAAATACCTACGGGACAAAGCGTTGACCTAAATGGTCAACGACACGGATAGAGAACGGTACAACCGTTCTCTGAGCAATCGTTCCCCAGACTGTATCAGAGATGTTCACCTTGTCAACTGGTGATGTCTAAGAATCTTGGGGAATCGAGTCAAACGGGCGCATTTCTTTAGTTAGATGGGCGCATTTCTAAAAATCGTCTGCGGCTGGGTCGCTGGGAACAACGGCCTCGGTTGAGTCGATCTCGGGGGCAGACTGGGGGGCTGCATCGGGCCTGGCGGGGGTGGTTTCTCCCGTGCTGTCGCGGCTGGGCGGCAGGGTGGGGTTGATGGCCTTATTCATCTCTTGGGCAACGGTTTGGGAGATGCGGCGAATTAGTTCATGGGCGCGGCCATCGTTTTCGGGACGCTGCACCAGCGCTGCGATCGCATAGCGTTTGCCATTGGCCAGATCAACCAGGGCAACGTCGCCCAGCACGGTGCCAATATCGCCGGTTTTATTGTAGGTCAGGGCGGTTTCTTCGATGGCAGAGGGCAGTAAGTTTTTGTTGTAGGTGCGCTGCAAAATATTTAGAACGCGATCGCGAGATCTCAGACTGAGGAGTTCTCCCTTATGCAGCATGACCATTACCTTAACCAGGTCATAGGCACTGGTCAGGTTGGTGCCTTCTAAATCAGGCAGAGGGGCGTTGATGGAGGTGTTTGCCAGCCCCCAGTTTTGAAATCGCTGGTTGAGGGCCTCTGCGCCACCCAGCAGGTCGATCATCATATTAGTCGCGGTGTTATCGCTATTGACAATCATTTGAGTTGCAACCTCTAGGGCAGTGTATTGAGTGCCGGGAGGCTGCACTTGCATGTCTCCCGAGCCCCCCGCTACCTGAGTTGCCTGGGTTGCCATAATTTGCTCAACCGTGATTCGCCCTGCATCCACTTCTTGAAAAAAGGCGACTAATACCGGCAATTTAATCGTGCTGGCCGCCGCTATGGCCTGCTGGCCAGACAGATCGACATATTTGCCCGTGTCTAGGTCAAAAAAGTAAATCGAGGGTGTCAGCCCTGGGGTGAGCTCAGGGAGGGCAGATAGCTGTGCCTTAAGCGGGGTGATTTCTTGGCTAAGACTTAGCCCGGTGATCTCTGTTGAGCGGTTTTTAGCCATCACCACCGACTCAGTGCGCGAGGCAGTGGGTGCGGGATCAGGGCTGCCGAGTTGGACATCGGCTGGGGTCAGCACCGATAGCAGCGTCCCAGCCAGGGCTGCAACACCGATACCGATGATCAGCAATTGGAAGCCAATCAAGATGGGCTTGGGGGCTTTAGGCAGTTTTGGTAAGGGGGGCTGGCCCGATCGGGCCGACGAGCGGCTCCGGCGTCGAGAGCGCTCGATCGGCTGCTCTGGACTGCTATAGAAAGACTCGCGGGATGCTCGTCGGCTGGTGGTGGGAGCCCGATCGCGTCGCCGCTGGCTGCGTCGAGATGCTGGCCGCGAGAGGGCCGTCTGCCGCGACGGGGGGCGAGTGGGTTTGCGATAGGGAACTTGGGGCTCTGTCATGATCTCAACCTATTGACGGATCGTCTGGATACGCTTCACTGCGCGGCGACCCTGAATTGACTTGCTCTGAATTGACTTGCTGGGTAGCCCACTCAATTTGCCTCAGGATACCGCGCAGCAGCGCAACTTCTTGGGCAGAGGGCGTGGCTCGGTGCAGCAGACGACGCAGTTTTCGCATTCGGCTAGGGGCGGTATGGGGATATAGGTAGCCGATGCTGAGCAGCACCGATTCTAGATGGTGGTAGTACCCATCTAGATCGTCTAGTGATGCAGACTGTTTAACAGATGAGGTGGGGTTTCGTAAAGGGGAGTCGGGGAAAGGCGTTGCTGGCAACGCCTGTACGGGGGAGCGGGTCGCGCGGGCGAGTTCGTAGCAGCAGATGGCAACGGCTTGGGCCAAGTTTAGGGCGGCGTATCCGGCATCGGTGGGGACTTTGACAAAGCGCTGAGCGTAGTACAGTTCATCATTGCTCAGCCCCCGATCTTCCCGGCCAAAAATCAGGGCAGTGGGGATGTCGGGCGATTCTACCAGCCAGGGCAAAGCCGCTTCGGGGGGCTCTAGCGGATCGT
>JBCBZL010000344.1:0-4912 GCA_039815385.1 Cyanobacteria bacterium P01_A01_bin.114 | reverse complement strand
TGCGTGCCTTTGCCGACAGCAGCGGCGACGGCATTGGTGACTTTCAAGGGTTAACTGCAAAGCTAGACTATTTGCAAGAGCTGGGGGTAACTGCCGTGTGGGTACTGCCCTTTTTTCCATCGCCGCTGCGGGACGATGGCTATGACATTTCTGACTATACGTCGGTCAACCCTATCTATGGCACCCTGGAAGACTTTCAACACTTTTTAGACGCGGCCCACCAGCGCGATATTCGCGTCGTCATTGAGCTGATTGTGAATCACACTTCCGATCAGCATCCCTGGTTTCAGCGGGCTCGTCGAGCCCCTAAAGCGAGCTCAGAACGAGACTTTTATGTGTGGAGCGACACCCCTGAAAAGTACAAAGATGCGCGAATTATCTTCCAAGATTTTGAAACCTCTAACTGGAGCTGGGATCCGGTGGCTAAAGCCTACTACTGGCACCGGTTTTATTCTCACCAGCCCGATCTCAACTACGACAACCCGGCGGTGCAGCAGGCGGTATTTGATGTCCTCGATTTTTGGCTGTCGATGGGGGTAGACGGCCTGCGAATGGATGCGGTGCCCTACCTGTATGAGCGAGAAGGCTCTAACTGCGAGAACCTACCGGAAACCCACGCGTTCTTAAAGAAGATGCGCCGGTATGTGGACGAGCGCTATGAGGGCCGAATGCTGCTAGCTGAGGCCAACCAGTGGCCCGAAGACGCGGCTGCCTACTACGGCGACGGCGATGAGTGCCACATGAATTTCCACTTTCCGCTGATGCCGCGACTGTTCATGGCCCTGCGGATGGAGGACAACTTTCCCATCATCGATATTTTGCAGCAGACGCCCGAGATTCCTGACAACTGTCAGTGGGGAATATTTTTGCGCAACCATGATGAGCTGACGCTGGAGATGGTGACCGATGAAGATCGGGACTACATGTATCGGGTCTATGCCCAAGATCCAGAGATGCGGTTAAATCTAGGGATTCGACGGCGGCTGGTGCCGCTGTTAGAAAATGACCGACGACAGATTGAGCTTTTAAACAGTCTGCTGCTGTCTCTGCCAGGCACCCCGGTGCTCTACTACGGGGATGAGATTGGCATGGGGGACAATGTCTATCTGGGCGATCGCAACGGGGTGCGCACCCCCATGCAGTGGAGCCCCGATCGCAATGCGGGGTTTAGCCAGGCCAGCCCCCACCGGCTATACCTGCCGCTGATTGTAGAGCCCGAATATCACTACGCAACCGTCAATGTAGAAGCGCAGCGAACCACCCCCAATTCGCTTTTCAACTGGACCAAGCGCCTGATTGCTACCCGCAAGCGCTATCAGGCGTTTGGGCAGGGAGACTTTAAGCTACTGCATCCCGATAATCGCAAAGTGCTGGCCTTTACCCGCTGCTATAAAACCGATCAGATCGACGAGAAGATATTGGTGGTGGCTAACCTATCGCGGTTTGTGCAGACGGTGCAGCTCGACCTGTCAGACTTCAAAGGCAGCATGCCGGTCGAGATTTTTGGCCGCACTGAGTTCCCAACCGTTGAGAAGGCCGACAGCTATTTCTTGAGTTTAGGCCCCTATGCTTTTTACTGGTTTGTGCTTAAGCCCAGTGCGGTGGTGCCAGCCACCCAGGCAGAGCTGCCGACTCTAATGCTAGAGAGCTGGCAGGCGATCTTTGCACCAGAGCAACGGGAGGCTTTAGCAGGCCTGCTGCCGCGCTATCTAGATCGACAGCAGTGGCTCGGCGAGCAGTCTCGCAGGGTGCGTACTACCCAGCTCACCGAAAGCCTGACCATTCCAAATAGCGAGGTCCGTCTGCTGTGTTTACGGATTGACTACCGGCAGGGAGACCCGGTTACCTACTCGCTGTTCGTCAGCTATGCGACCGATGAGCTGGCGCTGCAGCTGCTCAGCGACTCAGCCGCTGCTGTGATTGCTCGACTGCGGGTACCCGGCAGCGATCAGGTGGGGGTGCTTTATGATGCGATCGCAAGCAAGCCTTTCTTAAACACACTGTTAGACACCATGGCTAGCGGCCACATCTGTGAAGGCATGGCAGGCAAACTGGTGGCGACCGCGCCTGCGCTACCCTCTGACACAGAGCACCTACCCGCCGACTCAACCCAGCTTAAAGGAGACTACAACAACACCTCTGTTGTTTACCATGACAGCGAACGAGAAACAGATTCTCAGCTGATCTTAAAGCTTTTTAGAAAAGTAGACGTGGGCATCAACCCAGACTTAGAAATTCGGCGATTTTTGGGCAAGCACCAGCGATTTAGCAACTTCAACGCCGTCATTGGCTATCTCGACTATCAGCCCTTTGAGGGAGAGCCCGCCACCGTCGGTATCTTGCAAAACTATATCCCAGACGCCCAAAACACCTGGGAATATACCCTCGATAGTATTCGCAGCTACTTTGAGCAGGTGGTTGTGCAGTCTGCCACGGTGCCGAGAGCGCCCACCCTCACCTTGTCACTCATAGATTTGCAAAAAACGTTTGACCAAGACACCGTCCACAAGCGCCTGACCTCGCGACTGATGGGAACCTACCTGGCCAACATACAGCTTTTGGGGCAGCGGACGGCAGAGTTTCATTTAGCGTTGGCCTCTGACCCGACCGACCCAGACTTTGCCCCCGAGCCCTTTACCAGCTTTCACCAGCGCTCGATCTACCAATATAATCGCAACTTGGCCGGGCGAGTTTTCTTGTTGCTCAAAGACAATTTGACAGCGCTGCCAGAATCTCTACAGCCGCTCGCGAGCCTGGTTTTGGATCACCAAGACGTTTATCTAGAGAGATTTCGACAGATTATTAACCACAAAATCACCGCCACGCGCATTCGCTACCACGGTGACTACCATCTGGGGCAGGCTCTTTACACTGGCAAAGATTTTATCTTAATTGACTTTGAAGGCGAGTCTACGCGCAGCGTCAGCGAGCGCCGCATCAAGCGCTCTCCCCTCAGGGACGTGGCGGGGATGCTACAGTCGATTCACTATGCTGCGATCTACGGGGTCCAAAACGAGATCGACAGCGGCGTGACCAATCCCGAGCAAACTGAGCAAATGCAGCAGTGGGCTCAGTTTTGGGAACAGTGGGTCAGCGCTGCCTTTTTGCGAGCCTATTTTGAGACCGCTGGCTCAGCCGACTTTATCCCCCAAACAGAAGTCGAGTTAAAAGGGCTGCTCAACAACTACCTGCTGTCTAGGGCAATTTATGACGTGGGCTACAAGCTGAGCCGCCGCTCTGTGGCAATTGAGGTGCCGCTGCGGCGACTGCTGCTGTTTGCTGCTGCACAGCCCGCCGAATGAGATAAACAAATAAAACGGAGGAGGGGCAGTAGCGTATCCACCTGACCATCGTGGGCCGCTGTCTATAATTCATAATCCTTGCCCGTAGCGCTTTAAATCTCTGCCTTTTGACCCCCGACAAAGTAAAGCAAACAGACTAACTTGCTATGTAGCAGTGCTCGCAGCGTTCTGGCTGGCGCGGCTTGAACACGTTGACTTGAAAACATTTCGGAGATTTTTTATGGTATCCGTTTCCAGTAACCAAGACACCATCCAAGCATTTGAACAACTCACCACAGATGAAAAACTGGGCCTGCTCTGGGTGCTTTATGACGGCATGGGTGACTCAATTACGCCTGCGGCTCCGGGGGCGGCTGGCGAGCAGTTTACTCAAAAGCTGCTAACCACAGTAAAAGAGATGGAGCACGATCAGCAGCTCGAGTTTATGCGAGATCTGGTCAATCGTTCTAATACTGAACATACCCAGGCGTATGGCGCTTTTACCAACGACAGCAAGCTTGTCTTTTGGTATGAGTTGGCTGAGCTGATGCGCCAGGGTGAGGTGATTCCGGTGCCAGAAAACTACGAACTACCGGAGAATGCGACCAGCGTGTTCCGTGCGATCGCAGCGATGGATTTTAACGAACAGATCACTGTCTTGCGTCATGCAGTACTCGACATGGGCGCAAATGCCTAGCCAAAGTCGTTTTGAGGAGCTCTGTCGTATGCCATGCTTGGAAAGTACCTCGAGGAGATCGGCAGCGGCGATCCTTGAGCGCTATTTTGAAACCTTCAACCATAATCAGTTTGCTGAAACAGCGGCCTTGTTTTCCCTCATGGGCGAGCTCCATGCCCCTTTTGAGCCACCTGTTGTCGGTCGCGAGCCCATTACAGCTTATCTGCATCGAGAAGCTAGCCGGATGACGGCGCATCCATCATCTGATCGTCAGTCAGAAAGACTAGCTAATGATCGCGAGCAGATAGTTGTTCAAGGGCAGGTGCAAACGACCTCCTTCAAGGTTGGCGTAGAATGGCGATTTATCATCACCTCCGAGAGTGAGATTGAGGCCGTTTATGTGAAGCTGCTGGCCTCGATGAAAGACCTGCTGTCTCTACGCCCTTTGGCCCAATAGACCGCCGCTCTAAGGCTTGCAGATAGTCCCGACGCAGAGACGCGGAGAGCCCCATCGGTGAGCTCTCTTCGCGTCTCTGTGCTGCTTTTTCCGGTGCCTGCCCGCGCAAGGTTTACGTCAAAAAAATATCTCTGCAAACTCTCTCTTTAGAGCGATTAGTGCGTTTGTTTTACTCACTAAAATCGAGTCATCCCTCAATTGGTTTCATGCTTTTGAGGGCACCCTCCTAGCGGCAACCTACCTTAGCAGCAACCTAATCGTGAAAATTGCTATTCTCTGTCACCTAGATCACCCGATCTCCAGCCCCTTCGCAGGCGGATTAGAGGCACACACCTGGCACCTGTCTCGCTCGCTGATTGCAAGAGGTCATGCGGTAACCACGTTCGCAAGCGGCGATTCTGACCCTAGATTAAATATATACCCAGCTACTCAGCAGGCTCTTATTTGCACCGGTAAAATTACCATAGGCCGTGGGGTTTATATAGGCCTGTCCTATCA
>JBCBZL010000084.1:0-15637 GCA_039815385.1 Cyanobacteria bacterium P01_A01_bin.114 | reverse complement strand
CGTCCGTTTGCCCCCCAACTTTTGGCCTTTAGCCAGGCCCTGGTCACTAGAGGCTTCACCCATGCCCCCACGCTCACACCTCAGCAGCCAGGACGCTATCAGGTAGAAGTCTTTCCCCATCCGACAATGGTGCACTTGTTTACGCTCACCCGCATCTTGAAATATAAAAAGGGGCGATTGGCTGAGCGGCGCGCCGAGCTAACCCGACTGCGATCGCTGATCCTCCAATACCTTCCCCAGCGAACGCCGAGTCTGCACGTGACTGCATCTGAGCTTCCCAAGATACCGGCAGGTGGAGCAGCTATCAAAGCAGTCGAAGATCAGCTCGATAGCCTGATCTGTGCCTACGCAGCTGCCCACTGGTGGTACTGGGGGCCAGCGCGCAACTGGGTGCTAGGAAATTTAGCTGATGGGTATATTGTGGTGCCTGCGCCAGGCTAACTTTCTAAACTCAGCGGCAGGAGTATTTCAAACTC
The DNA here is from genome assembly GCA_039815385.1 of Cyanobacteria bacterium P01_A01_bin.114. GTDB lineage: Bacteria > Cyanobacteriota > Cyanobacteriia > Phormidesmidales > Phormidesmidaceae > SIO4C1. Next base: position 15,161 of record JBCBZL010000084.1, on the reverse strand, counting down.
GGTCCCCTGCTCTGTGCGACGGTCGGGCTGCGTAAATCGCTGCGATCGCACTAAAAAATGCCCTCCATGTTTTGCTGTCACAATGCTGTAGCTCAGCGCCAGACTGGTTTCTTTGAGGATGCGCGCTTCGGCAGAGAGGGCCGTAAAGATTTCAGTCTCTGCCTCGGGGGGAAGGCCAGGGCCGTTGTCTTTAATCACAATTGAGGCCCAGCGTGACTGCGAAGCTGGCTGAGGTAGGTAGCTGGGGAGCGAGCCAATCTGAGTGGTGATCGTAATTTGTGGAGTCACGATAGGCAGCGGGTTAGGGCACTCGCCAAAGGTTTGGACGACACTTTGTTGAACAGTCTGAGTGAGTAACACATCGATAACGTTCACCAAAATGTTCATAAAGACCTGCCCAAGCTGGCCTGCAAAACAAGGAATGGGCGGCAGCGCATCGTAGTCTCGCACCACCTCGATTTGGGTAGTTAGGCGACTCTTTAAAAGCAACAGAATGCTGTTGAGTAAACTGTGCAGGTTGGCCGGTTTAGGATAGACCTCATCGATGTGACAAAAGTTTTGCAAACTGACCGCGAGCTGTCTCAGTCGATTAGCCCCACTGCGAATACTCTGAATGGCTTCTGGCAAGTCTTGGCAAATATAATCGACTTCAGTGTCTGCCCGCAGCTGGTTGAGCTCGGCTGATCCTTGAGGCAGCTCTAGCTCATAAGCCTGGAGCAGATCAAGGAGCTGCTGAGCGTAGGTGGTCACATGGGATAAATTACCCCAAATGAAACTGACCGGGTCTAAAATCTCGTGGGCAACGCCATCAACCAGCCGACCTAAATCAGCCATTTTGTCGCTTTGCAGCATCTGCATTTGCAGCCGCTCATAGCGTACCTGGGTTTCAACCCCGCGAATTTGCCAGTAGGCAATATTCAGCTCAGCCGCATCGAGCAGGTAATAACCGCTGCCGTGGTCTACAACAATAGGCTCTGTTTGCAACGCCATCGACCGTCTTAGGGCCTGTTGAGCCGCCGTAAGGATAGGCGTTTGTGCCGAGAGCATCAGGATCGGATGGGCCAGGGTCAACGGTGACACCAGCTGGCTCAGCGGCTGGGATGGATTCAGCAACATCTGTTCTAAAAACTGCTGCCGTGAAATCATTCCCAGGTATCGCTCTGGCGTGCGGACAATCACCCCGGGCAAATGCGGAAATGCCAAAAAGCGGCTGGCTAAATCGTTTAGGGTACAAGTGGCCTGAACGTCAAAGCGAAACGCAGGCAGGTCGCCAAGAACCGATTTGATGCCAAGGGGCTGACTATGACCTTCAATCTGCACTGGCAGAGCATCTGTTGGTATCGATAAGGGCCCCAGGGTCATAGTTTAAGTTTGAATGCAAGTGAGCGCTGCTAGTGTGCCCAATTTATGGCGTCCCCTTGACGCAGCAACGAAAATACTTGATTTACCCAGGGCTTGGTTAGAGGACTTAGAGGGCTCTATTGGGGGCCTCTAATTTTGTGTAGAACCCTCAAAATCATCCTGCGACCAAATCACTGACCCCGTAGACAGGGAGGTACCGATACACTGGATAAAAGTTCAGCCCAGCGCATTCAGCCCCAAGACAGCTTTACTAATGGTTCAAGCCGCTCGCATAGATACACCGTTGAGAATTGTTTCTCTCATTCCCAGTGCCACCGAAATCGTCACGGCCTTGGGCTGGGGGGATGCACTGGTGGGGCGCTCCCATGAATGTGACTATCCAGCCTCGGTTGAGACGCTCCCCGTTTGTACCCTCCCTCGGTTCAACCCTAAGGGGAGTAGTCGCGAGATTCATGACCGGGTGACCGAGCTGTTGCACTCGGCCCTTAGCGTTTATGACATCAAAACTGAGGTCTTAAAGGCGCTGCAGCCAACCCATATCATTACCCAGGCCCAGTGCGAAGTCTGCGCCGTTAGCCTAGAGGACGTTGAGAGGGCTGTGGCCAATCTAACGGGCACCCATCCAAAGGTGATCTCGCTACAGCCTAAGGTGCTCGCCGACGTTTGGGACGACCTGCGCCACGTTGCGATCGCGATTGATCCTGACCGGGGTAAACTTCGGGCTCAGCAAGTCATCAATCAGCTCCAGCAGCGTTTACAGCGCTGTAGCCAGCAGATCCAAACCCGCATGCCCCAGCAAACCGTTGCCTGCATTGAGTGGACTGACCCGCTAATGATGGCGGGCAACTGGGTGCCTGAGCTGGTCACCCTGGCCGGCGGCCATCCGCTCTTTGCAAAAGTTGGGCAGCCGTCTGCCTGGCTTAACTGGTCAGACCTGGTGGCCGCCGATCCAGATTTGCTGATCGTCATGGCCTGCGGCTATGACCTGGCACAGGCCCGTCAGGCGGTTGCCCAGCTCGAGCAGCATCCTCAGTGGGAAAAACCCTGGTCACAGCTACAGGCTGTCCAAACCTGTCGCATTTACTTAACCGACGGCAACCAGTATTTCAATCGACCCGGTCCTCGACTGGTAGACTCCCTCGAAATTTTGGCCGAGATTTTACACCCAGACGACTGCCAGTATGGGTATGCGATGAAGGCGTGGAAGTTGTATTAGGGGGCGAAGGGGGAAAAGGCGAAGGGCGAAGGGGGAAAGGCGAAGGGGAAAAGGCGAAAGGCGAAGGGAGAAGGGAGAAGGGTAGGGGCGTTGCATGCAACGCCTGTATGGGGGCTGCCGCGATCGCTAAAAATGCTGAAATTCTCGGTCGCGGCTTAAGGGTTCTCCACCACTGTCGGCTAAATTTTCTACCAGGATGATTGCTGGGGGGGCTGCTGTCTGGCCAATCACCGCGCTGCTGCCACCGAGGTGGGTGACCAGGTCGTTAGCTATCTGGGGGGGCAGACACATGACCAGCTCAAAGTCTTCGCCGCCGTAGAGGGTCCAGTCCTCAGCTGTGATTTGTCCGACCGCCTGGCTCAGACCGGGGGGGATGGGCAATTGAGAGCGCACGATTTTTGCCCCCACACCACTGGCGCGGCATAGCTGCATGACGGCATTGGCCAGGCCATCGCTGCTATCCATGCCAGCAAAATTATTGAAGTTTCGATAGTCAGAGTTAGCAACTTCAGCCTGGGCGAGCTGGCTCAGCTGCGCGATCGCATCAAAGCGGGGGGTGGGGTACTGGTGGGCCGCAACCCAAGCTCGACTGAGTGCTGGGTCAAGCGGCGCGGCGGCAAGCTCGTCTAGCAGCACGGCCAGCCCAGCCCGAGCGGCCCCGTGGTAGCCAGTCACCACAATCGCCTGCCCCGGCTGGGCCGAATGGCGATACATCGCCCCCTGGGGGGCCACTCTCCCCAGCGCCGTAATCGAGAAACTGCGCACCGCAGACCGGGCCAGATCGCCTCCTAAAATCTCGCCGCCATAGTCTCCCAAACAGGCCTGCATCCCCTGGTAGACGCTGTCGAGCCAGCCCCATTCAGTGGTCGGCGGCAGCGCTGCCGCAACGGTAATGCCAACGGGCTCAGCCCCCATCGCAGCGAGGTCAGATAGATTGACCGCAGCGGCTCGCCAACCTAGGGCATAGGGGGGCAGGGTGCGATCGCTAAAATGCACGCCGTCTATCAAAACATCGGTGGTTACGACCAAAGCCTGATCGGCGGGCAAGGTCTGCACAAAAGCATCATCTCCAACCGCCGACGAGCAATAACGGCGAAGCTTAGCCAACACCGCCAGCTCACCCAGCTCAGCCAGAGACTGACGAGACGCCGAAGCAGCGTTTAGAGAAGGGGGCAGTGACACACTACGGCTCAACCAGGTTTTCCAGACCTGAGACGACCTTGGCTGACTGGATAGAATCCCCCTGGCCCAGCTTCCTGAGAACCTCTTTGCCCTCAATCACATAGCCAAAAACCGAATAGCGTCCGTCTAAGAGATTTAACCCAGCTGGGGTCAGCTCAGGCTCAAACAAAAAGAAGAAAAACTGAGACGAGCCCCCATTGGGGTTTTCTTCAGGACGGGCCATGGCCACTGTACCGAAGGCAGAAAACGGCAGGATCGGATCTTCCATAAAGCGCCCGAGCGACTCTAGCGTTTCCCCGTAGACAGGCTGCTCATCCCCTTTGACTAAGATTTCTAAGGGCACTGCCCGATATTCCTGAGTTTTAGGGTCAATAAACCCCTCTGCCGGTCCTTCAGGATCCCCAGTTTGCAACACATAAAACTCTTCGGCCCGAATAAACGGCATCCCATCGTAAAAGCCGCGTTTTACCAGATCGACAAAGTTACCCGATGTGACCGGGGCACTAAACCCATCGACGACGACCTTAACAGGCCCCTGGGTCGTCAACACCTCAACTTCGGCACGGCCTTTGAGCTGAGGCAAATTGCTGTACTCGTCGGGCACTTCATAAGGAAACCCCTCCACCATGAGCTCTTCGATCGCGGTAATCTCACCCAGCAGCTGGCTACGCTGCTCCCAAACGGCCTCTTTATCGTGGGCATCAACCGCCTCCTGCAGAGGCTCAATGCCAGCGGTGAGCGAGGTCAAAATCGCCTGAGCTTTTGGCTGATTCGCTTCTGGCACCGCTGCTAAAATCTTGTCTGCCTTGCGCCCCAGGGTCCGCTTGATCTTTTTAATATCTCGAGTCATCGGTCCCCATCTTTTGCTCCGCAGCCATTGAGACAGGCCTTCTAGATCCCCTTGGACAGCCCTAATCTCGTCAGAATCAATGGGGAGGGCATAGCGCAGTAAAGCCTGCCCGTCTGTAATTGCATTACCAGGGGGGAGATAGGCAACGGGCAGCCCCACCAAGCTAGAGCCTGCAAAACTGGTCAGAGGAGCGGCATGGGCTACTTTAGCAGTTGCCAGATTAGGCTGAGAGCTGAGTAGAAAACTGAAGCCCACGCCTAACAAACTGATCAGCAGCGTCTTGAAACTACTCGTGAGGTATGCCATAGCAGGAGTCTAAAGGGAGAATAGTAAAGGACCTACCCGATCTTGCCATAGTCTGGCCCCTGATTGTTGGATTGCGGGTCTAATACCATGGGTAAATTCCCACCGAGCGGTACAATGATTGCCGACTGCTTTAAATCGCGTTAGCCAGCACCATGATTTCTAGTAATGATTTTCGAACCGGCACCAGCATTGAGCTTGACGGCTCGGTTTGGCGAGTAGTTGAGTTTTTGCATGTAAAACCTGGCAAAGGCGCTGCTTTTGTGCGAACCAAGCTCAAAAATGCCCAGACAGGTAACACCGTCGAACGGACGTTTCGAGCCGGTGAAACCGTCCCCCAGGCCAATCTCGAGAAGAGTGTTATGCAGCACACCTATCGGGAAGCCGACCAGTTTGTGTTCATGGATATGGAAACCTACGAGGAGGCTCGCCTTACCGCAGATCAAATCGGCAGTCGAGTCAAGTATCTCAAAGAAGAAATGGAAGTCACTGTACTGCGCTGGAACGGCCAGGTACTTGAAGTGGACCTGCCCAACTCAGTCGTTCTAGAGATTACCGAAACCGACCCGGGCGTTAAAGGCGATACTGCGACGGGAGGCACTAAGCCTGCCATTTTAGAAACGGGGGCTCAAGTGATGGTGCCCCTATTTATATCGGTGGGCGAAAAGATTAAGATTGATACTCGAAACGATAGCTATTTGGGGCGAGAGTAGACAATCCTTGATAGATTGTTGCTGATACTTTGCTGGCTGGCCCTCACTAGCTTTAATGCCGTTGCTGATTTAGAGAATGAGACGGCATTTCTACCTGTCATATTTGCTATCTACTAGCAATTCATAGCTTGATTCATGCCGGGGATCAGCAATGCCGCTTTAATCAATGGAGTTTTAAATAGGTGGATTTAGATTTTAACGAACTCCGCGAGTTAGTCGCCGCGCTCAACCAAACCGATGTAGCAGAGTTGACCCTCAAAAGCACTCAGTTTGAACTAACACTCCGAAAGTCTTCTGCGTTGGGGCCTGTACTGGCCACAGCTGATGTGGCAGCCTCGCCCACCGCCCCTCCCCCAGCCGCCGCTGCGACCCCCCCGGCTGTGGTGCCCCCCCAGGTAGAGGCTGCGCCTGCGCCCCCGGTTACAACCGTCGACTCTAATCTAATAGAAGTGACGTCGCCGATGGTCGGCACGTTTTATCGGTCACCAGCCCCAGACGAGCCGCCCTTTGTAAATGTGGGCGATCGCATCCAAACCGGTCAAACAATCTGCATTATCGAAGCGATGAAGCTGATGAACGAACTTGAGGCAGAAGTCACGGGCGAAGTGGCTGAAATCTTAGTAGACAATGCCGAACCGATTGAGTTTGGGCAGCTGCTCATGCGGGTCAAGCCTAATTAGCCTGTACCTGCGCAGATGGCTCCAGGTCAACTTCGAAATTTGCTATGGTGGTGTACACTACCCTGAAAGTCAAAGGTTCTTATTTTCTGAGATAGGAGGTGGTGTAGCGCTAGATAGTGCCAAATTTTGACGCCAAATCTCGACGCCAGATACTCGACGCCAGATACTCGACCGTGACCCGCAGCAATTTTGGCAGCAACTGTGACAGACTTACACGCGTATCGATCTGTTGCGCCTCTGTTAGCAGTTGCTCCTTTTTGGTCAGCTTTTATGTGGAAGGCATCATTCAATTATGAATAAAGGAGAGAAGCATGCAAAATAATGCTCGGAAAGTCAAGCACTCCGCTACCAAGATTGAGCATCTTGCCTCGCGCCCCAGTCGACTCTATCAGCGATTAGAAGAAGCTCTCCACACTGGCACCGAAGTTTGGTTTAGAATGCCTGGAACCCGATTAGTTGGGATTCCGATACACCTCGATGCTGAGTACGTAGAGGTTGTCGATGTCGATGTTGCCGAAGGGTTTGAAGATGAAGATATCACCGATGAGCCCTACCAGCGAACGGTCTGGTTGATTCGGCTGGCTGAAATTAGCGCGATTTCCTACGCAACCGATCGCTGGTCTAAAGAACGATTTGAGCGATTGCTGCACCAGTCTCAGAGTGAGCAAAGCAGCGCAGATCGCCCTTCTTCAGAGCAGACCCATACTGACTCGCTTCATACCGATCTTTCTACGCTAGAGCAGCCTAACTTAGACCCGTCTCAGCGGGAAGAAGAGAGCCAAGAGGGCGGATAGGGGAAATCTAAGGCTACGGGGTTGGCTGAGGTGGGGCTGGCTGAGCAGCCCTTGACTGACTAATCGCATTTAAGCTTCGAAAGTAGGTGCCGCCTACAACTGCTAAGAAAGCCGTATAAGCTATGAGCTGCCCCAGGTAAATGCGATCGCGATAGCCCAGCAGCACCTTCAGCAAAACCCCCGGAAAGCCTTTGTCTGGCAAAACCTGGTGGGCATCCCAAACCTGCGGACCCAGGATGCAAGATGCACTCCCCAAGCCGCCCAGGCACAAGTCAAGCTCACCCAGCTGGCTGATGGCGGCAAAAGCCACATCCAGGTTTTTGCACACAGACACCACCAGCCCCGCCACAATCAGCAGCAGTAGCACCCCCATCACTTGAAAGAACCGTTTCAGGTCGATGCGCACCCCCCACTTAAACAGGGCAACGCCCAGGATGACGGCTCCGATAAGGCCTGCGATCGCACCTCCCGTCGCCACCGTACTGTTTTGCAAATTTGTAAACAAAAACAAAACCGTCTCAAACCCTTCCCGCAAAACCGCAATACAGATCAGACTAAAGACACTCCAGCCCGCACTTTCGGAGTCTACCAGCGCCGACTGAACAGTGCCCTCGATCTCCCCCTTTAGCGAACGAGCCTGCTGGGTCATCCAAATCAGCATCCAGCTCAGCATGATAATGGCGATGCTGCAAAACAAAGTCTCTAACAGCGGCTTAACCACCCCTTCAAGCTGGGGCAGCACCGATTGAATTTGCCGTAGCCCAATCCCCAAAAATAGCCCGATCAGCACGCTGCCTAAGATACCAGCCCCCACGCCACCGTAGACCCAGCGGTTGAGCTGAGTTTGCCCCGCTTTACTCAAGCAGGCCAGCACAATGCCCACCACCAAGGCAGCTTCAACCCCCTCGCGCAGGGTAATTACAAAGGTTGGAATCGCCGGAGTGAAGTCCATTTAAGAAGAGGGTAGAGGGTGTTTTTCTATTATGAACTGAGACGGTGCGGTTAAAGCAGGGGAGCAGGGGAGAGGGAGAGATGAGGGAGATTCCTTTGCCTTTCGCCGCCATACAGGCGTTGCATGCAACGCCCCTACCCTTTCGCCTTTCCCCTTTCCCTTTCCCCTTTCGCCTTTCCCCTTTCGCCTTTCCCCTTTCCCCTTTCCCCTTTCCCTCTTCACCCCAACCCAATCTCCCGTAAGCGTTGCGCCAAATACTCCCCCGCCGTTTGCACCGGATACCGCTGCGCGCCAGCCGTTTTGCTGACACAGACCGGCAGCGGGGTGAGATCAAACCCAGGCCGAGGGTGGACAAAAAAGGGCATCGAAAATCGACGGGTTCGAGCATTGTCGGGATTGATGACTCGGTGGGTCGTGCTTTTGAGCAATCCGTTGCTGAGGGCCTGGAGCATATCTCCGGTATCGACGATAATCTGCCCCGGAATTGAGGAAATCGGCAGCCAGCTGCCGTCAGACTGCCGCAGCTCTAGCCCCGAAGCGGTTGACTCACATAGCAGGGTGATCAGGTTGATGTCTTCGTGGGGGGCGGCCCGCAGGCTCTCGGGCGCAGCGTTTTCTGGAATCGGTGGATAGTGAATGATCCGCAGGATCGAACTGCCTTGGGCTACCTCTTGAGCAAAGTAGGCTGGGGGCTGCTCTAGCCACAGCGCACAGGCCTCAAGGAGCTGGGCCGCACATATTTCGAGCTGCTGATACAGGGCGATCATCACTGAACGAAACTGGGGCACTTCTTGAGGCCAAGGGTTGGCCAGATGAGGATCACCCTCGCGACCCACGTGCCAAAACTCCTTGAGGTCTGGGGCGGGGTGATCTTTGGCGTGCTCTTTGCCAAATCGAATAAAGCCCCGCTGGCCTTTAAGCGCTTCGTCTTCGTACTGTTGCTTAGTCTGATCAGAGAGGGCAAAAAACGCCGCTGCGGCCCGGTATGCTGTCTGAATTAGCTGCGGCTCAATGCCATGATGTTCTAATGCAAAAAAACCGTAGGTTTGTAGGGCGTTTCCTAGATCTTTGACAAAGCTAGATTTTTGGGTGGCTGCTCCTTCGACAAAATTTGCCAGATTAAGAACAGGGATGGTTTGGCTCTGCATAGCAATCTGTCAGGATGCGGACTTCCATTGTAAACCTTAGCTACAATCGCGCCTGTCGGCTTGCTTAGGACAATATGTTTTGGAAGTAGGTGGCAGATCTTAGGGTTTGGAGATATGATCTACCTCTGATGGGTTGAGTCATCGACGCATCAGCGCTGAACCTTGAAAACCCTATATTTTCGCTTCATGCGTCGATACCTTGATATGCAAGGTATCTGTGCCTCTCTGGTGAGTTGAATTCCATCAATACAGCTTTGAATGACGTTCTGGATTAAGAATGCGTCGATTCGAGGGCTGAAAGCTAGACGAGGCAACCACTCCTGGGTGAGGAGTTTCATCACCCATTCCCCGCAAGGGGACGGAAACGAAGGCAGTATCCCCGATCGTGTAGGATCTCATCAAGTTTCATCACCCATTCCCCGCAAGGGGACGGAAACCTAGGTAGCCTAGAAACTATTCAACGTTGCTTAGGTTTCATCACCCATTCCCCGCAAGGGGACGGAAACACCATTAGCTCATAAGCTTCAGCACCAACTTCGCTAGTTTCATCACCCATTCCCCGCAAGGGGACGGAAACTTCATAGTCATTTAGTGTACAAAGAGACTTGGGACTAAAGTTTCATCACCCATTCCCCGCAAGGGGACGGAAACTTTTAAGCAAGACCCAGACACTTATCTAGGTTACGAGTTTCATCACCCATTCCCCGCAAGGGGACGGAAACAATTTCTGATTTAATTGAAAAACCTCTTTTTTGGGGTTTCATCACCCATTCCCCGCAAGGGGACGGACACATAATGGACTCGTAGTTAAACAAGGGATTGAGAAGTTGGTTGCATCACCCATTCCCCGCAAGGGGACGGAAACCCTTTAACTCCTCTAGCCACTCAGCGGAATGCTCTTCTGTTTCATCACCCATTCCCCGCAAGGGGACGGAAACAATAGAGTTGAAGGGAGAATATGCATCAACGTAAGTACGGTTTCATCACCCATTCCCCGCAAGGGGACGGAAACCTAATTTTCGCAGCTTCCTCTAGACCCACTGTTTCTTTCCATGTTTCATCACCCATTCCCCGCAAGGGGACGGAAACGGGAGGATGGCTTTATCTGCGAGTTGTGCTAAATGTTTCATCACCCATTCCCCGCAAGGGGACGGAAACTCTGCCAAAATTGAGAATGCGATCGCATTGGTTTCTGGGTTTCATCACCCATTCCCCGCAAGGGGACGGAAACTGCAATTTCAGCAGGGGCCTTGCTAGTGACAATGTTTCATCACCCATTCCCCGCAAGGGGACGGAAACAGAGAATGCAGAGGCTGTAGAGCGCATCATTAAAAAAGTGTTTCATCACCCATTCCCCGCAAGGGGACGGAAACGCAATCCACTAAACGCTTACTTATTGCCACACCTCAAGTTTCATCACCCATTCCCCGCAAGGGGACGGAAACTATTGGGTTTCCCCTCAAGCGCTGCTTTACTAACTCAGTTTCATCACCCATTCCCCGCAAGGGGACGGAAACTGAGACACTAGATCTTGTTAATTGGGACTACGATTTGTTTCATCACCCATTCCCCGCAAGGGGACGGAAACCTGGGTCCTTCTGATCAATGAATCGAGTTATCTGGTTTTATCACCCATTCCCCGAAAGCAATCATTGTTTGCTGTCAAGGGGAAATCTGACCCGTCAAGTCGGTTTTCCACAATGGAGGCAGAACCTTCTAAATAATGCGGCCTCCCGGTAGGGGCAGTCCCTTGTGGTTGCCCTGCGGTATCGTTCTCGATCTTGCCGATCGCTCTATCGCAATAGACCTCATTCGATAAAATCTATAGACCGATCGGGCAATTGCGTAGGTCGCCGAGGGCACCCACGAGGGGAGCCCCTACAAAACTGCCGCCTTTGTAATCTAAAAAACAAAGAAAAGAAAATTCTGAGCGCTGATGGGTAACGCAGGCAAAGTCCGGCCATAAAATTTGGTCATATCAGATACGCTTTAGGATTTTGTGATGACTCACCAGGGTATTGATCAAACCATTGACTATCCATTGACCCACCCGCTGTTCAATCCGCTGATCAACAGACTAGGCTTGGTACTCATCGGCGTGACCCTGGCCAGCTGCTCTGCCGCAGTTGAAGCCCCCATCGACACCACAACAGAGCCCCTGGCCCAGTCGCCCGAAACCATCAAAACCGGCACCCCCATCACCATCGACGGCTCCAGCACCGTCTACCCGATCAGCGATGAGATGGCCGAGCAGTTTCAGTTCGAATATCCAGACGCGCCGTCGATCACCGTCAGCTTTTCAGGCACAGGGGGCGGCTTTGAAAAATTCTGCGCGGGTGAAACTGACATCAGTGACGCATCTCGCCCGATCTCCTCTACCGAAATGGAAACCTGCAAAGCCGCGGGCGTCAGGTTTATCGAGCTGCCAGTCGCCTTTGATGCCATCACAGTGGTCACCCACCCCGATAACATCTGGGCACAAGACATGACCGTAGACGAACTCAAGACCCTGTGGTCTGGCACCGCCACCCAGTGGAATGAAATCCGCCCTGACTGGCCTGCCGAGACGATTGCCCTATACGGCCCGGGCGCTGACTCTGGAACGTTTGACTACTTTAATGAAGTTGTTATTGGTGAAGAAGAGAGCAGCCGCACCGACTACACCGCCAGCGAGGACGACAATGAGCTGGTGGCCGGGGTACAACAAGACCCTAATGCGCTGGGGTATTTTGGCTTTGCCTACTACAAAGACAATCAAACCAACCTCAATGCCCTGGCGGTTGATAGCGGCAATGGCCCTGTAGCCCCCTCTGGTGAGACCATTCGCTCTGCGGCCTATCAGCCCCTGGCCCGTCCGTTGTTTATCTATGTCAATGCCGATAAGGCCGACAACAACCCAGCCCTGCAAGCCTTTATCGAATACTACCTGGCCAACGCTCGCACGCGGGTGCCTGCCATTGGCTATGAACCTTTACCGAATGAAGCCTATGCGATCGCACTCGACCATTTTCAAAACCAGAAAGTGGGCAGCGTCTTCAACGGTAAAGCCCAGCCTGATCTAACCATTGAGCAGCTATTGGAAAAAGAAGCCGCGTTCTAGGAATATTGGTTTCAGACTTCATTTTACGTAACAGCTGTTTGTTGACCTGTAATACTAGGATGTCATTAGCATCCTTGAAGTCGGGTGGTCACCAGAGCCCATGCAGAAATATTCGCTCAAACTTGGCAGTCTGGCAGGTACGATCGCCGCCCTAGGCGTCGTCCTTGCCTCGCCTGCTATGGCTAGACCCTATCCAGACCGCTTGGGCATCTGCTATTCATTCAACGGCGATGAAATCGACCTGACCCAGCCCTGTGTGATTAGCAGCGGTTATGGTGCCGGTGCCCACTATGCAGCGCTTCGATGGATAGATGGCAGCCAGACTTCCATCGTCATGATCAACGACTGCGAACCCGAAGCGTTTGATGAAAGCGGCTTTTGCCGCTACACCGTCGATGAGCTAGACGCCGCTCCCTACCAACGAGATGTTTTTCTAAACGTTACAACGGTGTCGGATGAAGAAAATCTGAGCTGCTTAGAGGTGATAGAAACCGGCAGTAGTGTCTGCTATCGGTTTGATTAATCTTGTACTTTAAGCGTTTGCTAAAGGGTATCCCACCTCAAAGTCCCTCCCTTAGACTGGGAAAGGGGTTTAGAGTGTGGACGCTGGGGCGACTTCTTGCAGAGCGAGCTTCTTTTGGGTACTTTATTTATCCACATGTCCCTCACTCATACACGTCCTTACGGTGTTTGCATCGACTCAAAATTACTATTTTTTTCCCATCATCGATTTTGTAGCGCACCCGATAGTCCCCAATGCGAATTCGATATTCGCTATCCTTTCCTTTTAGCTTTAACGATCCGAGCGGACGTGGATCTTCTGCAAGCTGGCGTACTTTCTTAAAGATGCGTTCGTATACTTCAGTAGGCAACTTATCGAGTTGCTTTTGAACACTCTTGGGAACAACCAGCGAGTATTTCATATTGAGCGTTCTGCCCGTTGTTCTGAATACTCATCTAGAGTGATGTAATTACCAGCCTCATATTCTTGATAAGCTTGGGCAACCTCTGCTTCTTCTTCAGGATCTAAGCCCTCAGTATCATCACCGTGCAAATCCGTATCTAAAAACTCCCACAGGCGCTGTTTCTCAACTAAGTCGAGTTTGGCAATGACGTTCAGCAAAAAATCAAACGGAATTGTCAAGTTAATGGTTTCAGTACTCATTCAAGGCAATCCAGTTACACTGACTTTATTTTAGCTGCACGCCTAGTCAAATCGAGCGGTCAATCAAGCTTCAAAGCGCTGACGAAACTCATCGGCGGCCATAGTGCCTGCGGCTTCGACCAGTTTGCCCACGATGGGATGAACGACCACGCTGGTGACGGCCCCTGACAGGGTCGGCAGATGTTTCACAAACCAGCCCTTGATGTAGCCCATGGTGGTGAGGTCGGGTTGCTCAGCGGTGACGGCCTCCTCCAGTTCGTCTAAGCGCTCGAGGGCGGGGCCTTTTTTCTCGGCAGGGGCGGTCTCTGCTACCTGGGTTTTGAGGGTGGCGAACAGGTGTCGCAGGGTGGCGAGATCGGCGGCGGATGCGCCAGCCGTATTTTGTGAATGGGTCAGCGTGTTTTGCTGAGTGTTGTTGTCGCCGACGGCCATCTGACCGCTGAGGTCGCCGCCGATGTTGATATTAATGGGGTCTCTAGCGGGTTGAGTCATGGGGAGGACGGGGTTGCTAATGGAAGGGTTAGAGCAGGGTTCGAATCAGGCCCGTGATACCCCACAACGGTCACCGTGGCGGGTGCGCTCACGGCCCCGTTCGGATCGCGAATGGTATAGGTAAAGCTATCGGTGACGCCGTTGGGGCTGGCTTGAACAGACGGTAGCGTCAGGGTGTAGATCACGGCCTGACGATCGGCTGAAATTTCAACCTGGGTATATTGCCCCTGGGTAACCGACTCAATGGCTAAGTCAGCCGTGCCCCCATCTGGATCTGAGTCGTTGGCGAGTACGTTTAGGCGAGCGGCGCGGGGGCTGCCGCTGTACTCGTGCCGTGTGCTGTCGTTGTTAGCAACTGGCGGATTGTTGACCGCCTCAACAAGCACGCTGACTGTGGCAGCCTCTGACTGGGTGCCGTTGCGATCGCGAATCGAATACCGGAACGTATCTACCCCGCTAAAGTCAAACGGGGGGGTGTAGTTAACCGTGCCATCGCCGTTATTACCAACCCCGCCGCCCAATCGCCCGCTGTTGTCCAGAGCGGCGATTTCGAGATCATCCCCCTGATCATTCGCTAAAACCTGGATGGTAACGGTTTGCCCTGCGGCGGTCTCAGCCCGATCGTCATTGGCCACCGGCGGCGGCAGCGGGGTGGGGGCATTGATCGTGACCTCTACTGTGGCGGTGGCGGTGGCCCCATCGCGATCGCGAACGGTGTAGGTAAACCGATCGGCCCCGGCAAACTCAGGCGGCGGGCTGTAGGTGAGCGTGCCGTCGCCGTTGTCACCCACGCTGCCGCCAGCCTGGGTATTGCCATCTACAGAGGCGATCGAAATCTGATCGCCCTGATCGGGATCGCTGTCGTTGGCCAGCACCCGGATAGTGACCGATTTGCCCGGATCGGTCTGGGCCTGATCGGTGTTGGCAACCGGGGGGCGGTTGGGCGGCTCTGAAGGCGGATCTGGTGACTCCGTTGTGGCTGTCTCCACGGTGACATTGACGGTCGCCTTGGCGGTTTCGCCTAGCTCATTTCTAACCGTGTAGGTAAAGCTATCGCGGGTGGCCTCACTACCGGGGGTGTAGGTGATGGTGTTGTCATCATTCACTTTGACCTGTCCGGTACGCCCAGAGGTGACACTAGCCAGGGTCAGGGTGCCCCCCGCCGGATCTCGATCGTTGGCCAGCACCGTGACTCTGACCGGCG
>JBCBZL010000305.1:0-5928 GCA_039815385.1 Cyanobacteria bacterium P01_A01_bin.114 | reverse complement strand
GGTACTGGCAGCCAGTGCTATGGCCGCAACCCTGCGCATCACGGTAGACAATCTAGCCCCTACCAATGGGAATTTTCTCACCCCCGTTTGGTTTGGGCTCCATGATGGCAGTTTCGACATCTACGACCGTGACGTTTCCCTGGATGAGTTTCCAGGCACCGAAGCTCTGGTCGAAGACGGCATCAATGCGCCGCTAGCGGCGCGCTTTGCTGACACGGTGCCCGGTGTGCAGGGTGACTTATTTGGCCCCACTATCCCGCCTGTGGGCCCCGGAGAAAGCAGCACCGCTATCGTTGAGGTAGACGCAGCCAACCAATACTTCAGCTATGCATCTATGGTGATTCCCAGCAACGATGCGTTTATCGCCAATGGCAACCCCCTCGCCCATCAAATTTTTGATGACGCGGGTAATTTCATTGGGGCTGATTTTGTCGTGCTGGGGTCTGACGTGCTAGATGGGGGCACCGAAGTTAACGACGAAGCTGAGTTTAGTACAGCTTTTCTCGGTCAAGCGGCCCCCAATACTGGCCAGGATGAAAATGGCGTTGTCACCCCGCACCCAGGGTTTATCCCCGGCGGTCGGATTTTGTCGACGACCGATTTCAACGGGTTTAACTTCACCGGGGCAGATTTTACCGCCGATGGGTATGAGGTGGCGCGGTTTCGGGTAGAACTGGTTGAAGATGGCGCATCGGTTCCTGAGCCTGGCATGGTGATGGGGCTGCTGACCCTGGGAGGCGTGTTGGTCGCTAAGCGTCAGCGCAAGCCAGCTTAGGCGAGGAAAGTTTTGAGTTTTAAGTTTTGAGTTTTAAGCTTTGAGCTTTGAGTTGAGCTGGTTGAATTCTCTGACAAGTATGTGGATGACTCACAAGAATAAGGTTCCATTCCCAACCACTTAAAACTCAACACTCAACATTGAGAACTCATTTGGGCTTAAAACTCAAAAGTGAGAACTTGTTAAATCTTCTCAAATCCTCACTATCCAAGAGATCTTTTCTCCTAACTTGATTTAGGAGAAAAGGCTCGTTCTTAGGCGACTGCTGCCGTCAGTCTGTGATCCTGATGCTTGAGCTTTGTCGCCCGGTCAAGGTCTCTGAGGGCGCTGACTTTATCTCCTAAACCAAACCGAATCAGACTGCGGTTGATGTAGGCTTCAGACAGCTGAGGATTTAGCTTAATTGCTTGATTGACATCGGCAATGGCTCCGTTTTGATCGCGTAGGCGAAATCGCAGCAGCCCTCGATTGTTATAAGTTTCAGCGTCGTTGGGTTTGAGTATTAAGGCGCGACTATAGTCAGAAACGGCACCTGCCTGGTCAGCAAGCTGAGTCTTAGCCCGACCGCGATGGATATAAGCATCCGCTGAAAAAGGATTGAGCTGAATGGCCTGATCTAGATCTGCGATCGCGCGGGCATAGTTGCCGCTTTGCAAATAAACCTCGCCGCGATTGCCATAGGCTGCCGCATAGCCAGGATCTAGCTCAATCGCTTTGCTAAAGTCTTCGACCGCTTTGGGATAGTTCTTAGCATAGCGTCGAATCAAGCCGCGATAGTTGTAGGTGCTGGCCTGCTGCGGATCAAGC
The DNA here is from genome assembly GCA_039815385.1 of Cyanobacteria bacterium P01_A01_bin.114. GTDB lineage: Bacteria > Cyanobacteriota > Cyanobacteriia > Phormidesmidales > Phormidesmidaceae > SIO4C1. The sequence goes on along the minus strand of JBCBZL010000305.1, from coordinate 4,346 downwards.
TGAAGTGCATCGTTATAATCGCTGAGGGCACCGGCTTGATCGCCCAGATGGGCACGAATTTCACCGCGCTGGGCATGGGCGGCCGCCGCTGCAAAAGGGAATCCAATGGTTTTGTCGTAATCTTCGAGGGCACTCTTGAGATCGCCAATAGTAGAGGAGACCGCCGCTCGGTTGAAATACACCACGGGCAGATCGGGATCAATCTCAATGGCCCGACGATAGTCGGCCATCGCCCCGTAGATAGCCCCCAAGTCAGCCTGGAGATTTGCCCGATTGTTATAGGCCTCAGCAAAGTTTGGATCTAGCTCGATCGCCCGGTCAAAATCTCGCTGGGCGGCCTCGTACTGGGCCTGAGCGTAGTGAGCTAACCCCCGATTGTTGTGGGCTTCGGCACAGGTTCCATTGAGTGCTAGAGCCTGATCAAGGTCTAAGATCGCCAGCTGAGGCTGGTGACACCGCAGCCACGCAAATCCGCGCCATAAATAGCCTTTTTGTAAGTTGGGGTTGAGGGCCAGGGCCTGATCAAACTCAATCAGGGCGCTTTCATAGTCTTCCAAGTCCAGGTAGAGCAGACCGCGACTGCTGTAGCACTTAGCCGTATCCGGCGCAAGCTCAACACTGCGGTCAAAATCTTGCTTGGCGGCGCTGAGATCGCCCAGATGACGGTAGGCATTACCGCGATGCATGTAAGCAAAGGGATATACCGGGTTCAGCCGCAACACGATGTCAAAGTCTGCGATCGCAGTTTCATACTCACCGAGATCGCAGCGGGCACAGCCGCGATTGTAATAGGCCTTGGCATAGTCAGGCTGGAGCTCTATCACCTGATCAAAAATTGCGATCGCAGATTTATACTGCCGCCGCTGAGCCTTATCCACCCCTTGGTTGAGTAGCGCTTTAACCTTCATGATCGCCGTGTGCCCATCAACATCAATTGATCTATTCAGAGAATTCCCAAGACGCTGCAAAACGCCCGTCCAAACGCGTTCAGATTAACGGCCAAATGTATGGCCAGATTAACTACTGAGCCCAAAATCCTGTAATTAGCAGCGGTGCCAAAATCAAAATTGCCAGGATGAAAACTAAGGTGCCAGGATCTACATTGATAACTGGCGGTTTTTTAGAGGGGTCTGGCATAGGAATTTGTTTTTGGAGGGAACAGATTTAGCGCGTTTGCAAGCTGTGTAGCTGATGGTGTCTTTGTTTATACCGTGATTCCAACTTTCGTTTTGTGAAGCAAGCCGCTGCTGACCTGTGATCTCCGTCGATGATAAGACTGACCTAGGTCAGCCTCATCCCGCTTTACCCTGTCTCGTAAGGAGCGCACCCTTGAGCAACCCACAACGCAACGGCCTGATTGCCAACGGCCTGATGACCCATCCGCAAAACAACGCGGTGTTAGAACACTCGCTTTTGGTCGTGGGGGGGTCTACGGCTGCCTATGCAGCTACCCTGATGGCCCTCAAGATGAATCTAACGGTGTGTCTGGTGCAGCCTCAGACGGTGGTTGGGGGGCAGTTTACGGCCCAGGCCTTGCCCGCCTCAGATGACGGTGACTTGCTGCTAAAAAAGCCCACCTTATACACCGTTGAGGGGGAAGAATTTGCAATTTCTCGTGCCCAGCGGCAGTTTCGAGAGCGACAGCGACAGCTGCAACCGGTGGCGGGGCGGGCTATTGCTAACCCTGGTGGGGCGTGGGTCAGTGAGTTTACAACCACGCCCGTGGTAGCCGCTACCGCACTCAACGAGCCGCTGATTCCCTATCTAGAAAGTAAAAAGCTGACGCTGATTTCCCTGGCTGAGCCGATTGAAGTGTTGATTGCCGATCGCGATAGCTCATCAGCTCGTCAGCGGGTCACCGGGGTCAAATTTAACCAAACCCAAACGAACCACACCTTTACGGTCAATGCCCGCATCACGATCGAAGCAACTGACTTTGGCGACCTGTTAGAGCTAGCCGCGCTGCCCTCGCGGGTGGGGCAAGAGGCCCGCAGCGATACCGGTGAGGCGATCTTGCCCGATGAGGCCCGTCCCCAGTGTCAGCAGTCGTTTACCTTTGATGCCTTGGTAGAGCGCACCCCCTCCGGTCAGGGGGTGCCGATTGGTAAGCCCGACAGCTACGGTTTTGCCGATTGGCTAGACCTAAACGAATTTACCGGCACCTTTTGGAAGTTTGACCCCAACCAAAATCGGTGGAGCCGCCGCGATTTTTTTAACGCGTTTGGCATTTTTCGCTATCGGCGGCTGTGGCGAAGTAGCCTCCATGACAAGGTTGTTCGCCCCGGCGACGTCAGTGTGATTAACTGGGGCACCTCACCCCACCCAGAGCGCGGGCAGTGCTGCGGCAACGACTATCGTAACGGCTACCTAATTGGTCTCAGCCGTGCCGAGCGCAAAGAACAAATCCGGCGGGCTCGCGATCGCGCTCAGTCCTACATCCACTATCTACAAACCAACGGTGTCCCCGATCTAAAACCCCGAGGCGATCTCACCTGGACTTCAGACGGCATTGCCCTTGAGCCCTACATCCGCGAATCGCGTCGGGGGGTGGCGATGACTACCATCCGCCACGAAGACGTGGCCCAGTCGTTTTTCCCCGATCAGGCCCGCGCCCGCTGCTTTGATGACTCGCTGGGCATTGGTCAGTACCACTACCTCGACCTGCACGGCAATCTGATGGATGGCCATGTCACCCCCAAAGGCAAAGATGTGTACGCCCTGCCGTTTTCACTGCCGGCTGGGGCGTTGGTGCCCAGTACCGTGGACGGGCTGATCCTCTCGGCTAAAAGCATTGGCACCACCCACATCACCAACGCCGCCTATCGCATGCATCCGATCGAGTGGGCCATCGGCGAGGCCAGCGGCTTTTTAGCCGTCTTTTCGATCTGGACTGGCCAAGACCCGCGCCAGATTGTCATCGAACCGGCCCTACTGCGCAAGCTACAGGGCTTTGCCACCCGCAACGGCATCCCGATCTTCTGGTTTGACGATATCTCCCACCAAGATCCCGACTTTGAGGCCATCCAGGTGATGGCCGCCTCCGGCATCATCCGCAGTGAAAATAAGGCCAACCTGCACTTTCGCCCCTACGGCAGCGTCACCCGTGCGGTGGTTTGTACGGCCCTGGTCAACCTGCTCGGGCTTGAGAAAGTGGCCCCAGCCCAGCCTAGTTTTAAGGATGTCTTGCCTGGCAAGCACTGGGCCTACAGCAACATCGAAACCCTTAGAACCCTCGGCTATGTGGCTGGCATGCGTAGCGGACGCTTTGCCCCCGATGCCCCCATGACCCGCGAGCAGCTGGGCTTTGTAATCAAAAAAGCCATGCCCCAGGTGATGGAGGCCGCCTTTGCCAGAACCCCCCGCGACAAGAAATATTTACAGCGTCGTGAACTCTCCCGCGTGTTTTATGAGCTGATGAAAACAAAGTTAGGGATCGCTTAGGGGCGTGGGGCGGTGGGGAAACTGTTTACCCATTACCCATTACCCTTTCCCCCTTCCCTCTTCCTCAAGAAAACTATCCTCCGGTAACTGTCTAGACTCTTCACGAATGGTCAACAGCGGCTCGGTCTGCGCCAATTCTCGCCGTCGCAGGGTGCGGATCTCAGCTTCGAGCTGCGCTTGGCCTGCTTCAAAGAACTCACGAGACGCATTGTTGACCAGCAGACCGTTGATCACAGTGCTGGGGACGGTGGGAACCTGCGGCGGTGTTTGCGCCTGGACAGAGCGGGCAGTGAGTGAGATGGGTGCGAGGATAGGTATGAACTGATAGGTCAACGCGATCGCAAGACCTAAAACGCGGATGTCGATAGGGTGTGATTTCATAGGCTCTCCTTTAGAAAATGGACGGCCTATCTCTATGCTAGCGTTTTCACCAAAGTCTTCATTAAAGCCCGGTCATCCACCTTGCTCGCAGATCGTTTCGATTTTCTCGAGAGCCTGCTGCTGATAAAAGTCATACTCGGTGCCTTTGGCCAGATCGGCCACTTGCCTTAAAATCGCCAGAGCCGACTGGTTTTGACCTAGTTTGAGATGGGTATCGGCTAAGAAGCGTACAGCGTTGCGACACTGACTATAGCCATCACCAATTGAGACGTAAATCTCCTGCGCATGTTGTAAGTGGGCCAATGTATCTTCAGCCGAGTCCTGAAGCTTACCGAGTTCTTGCAGCACATTAGCTTCCCCTAAGCGAGAGCCCACTTCACGATAGATGCCGATCGCCTGCTCGTAGTTGTCGAGGGCTTCGCTGCTTCGTTTTAAGAATTGCAGAGAACGGCCGAGCGGCGTGTAGGGGAAGAGCGTGGAGCGAGGTTGACATAAAGGGGGTAGCCGTCGCATACACACCGGGG
>JBCBZL010000342.1:0-4934 GCA_039815385.1 Cyanobacteria bacterium P01_A01_bin.114 | reverse complement strand
CGGCTGACTCAGCGCGGCTCACTGAGGGCCGGGAGCTCTACGTGTTCGATTTGGACGGCACTCTGCTCGTGTCGCCGGGGCGCGAGATCATTGAGCACGAAAGATGTCAAGACCACAATGATTTACACCCATGTGCTTAATCGCGGCGGACGTGGCGTACGCAGCCCATTAGATTTGTAATCATCCACAATGTCGAAAAATTAGGGTGGATACAACATAACTAAAATCGGGTCAGTGCGTCATCTTTAGAAGACACACTAACCCGATTTAGAATCGCTTAAGTTCAGCGTGATGAGCGTTCAGGTCTTTTCGAGAAAACACCTTACTGGTTGAAAACTCCCCTTTGAAGAAAACTCAAAGTCCCCCAGAATATAGCCCAAGGGGCATTCAAGAAAGGGGGATTTAGGGGGCCTCCGGGATGCGGCTCAACTCTGGCTAATGTTCTGAATTACGATCGCAATTGGATAATTTGGTCGCGTATTGTCAGCAAACGCTGATCGGTTATCCCAACGTTGGCCAGCCCTGCAATGGTTTGCCACAGATAGTCAGAACAGGCTCCCAATGCTCCCTCGGCCCTTGAGATTGAGGTGGCAATTTCTGCCACAGACAGCCCGGGGGCATAGAGTGGGTGCTGCGGGTTGATGGTAAATGCGATCGCATTCACGGGTTCACCCTCGGTCAGCACTTTCACCCAGCGCGGAATATAAGACCCCACGACCATTTCTCTCTGCCACAGTAGCAACAACTCTGCCGAGATGTCATGCTCAGGAATACGATAGGCAACCCCGCGACAACTGCCGCCTCTTTCTAGCGCTAGGGTAAGCCCTGGGGTCTCAGGGGTGCCGCGTCCGGCGGGGGTCCACATGCAAAAACGGCGATGCCAGCCATAAATCTTGCCGACCTGGCAGCGGTCATATTGCAAAATCGGGTTCCAAATCAAAGAGCCATAGGCAAACACCCAAATATGATTTTTAGAGGACTGGGGACGGGCAGGCTGCTGCTGTAGCGTTGCTTGAATAGAGGCTTGCAGTTCAGGTTCACTGAGGATGAATGTCTCTAGCTCGGGGACTTGTTTTACGATTTGCTGCAATCGACCAGTCGTCAGCGTGGCGCGGGTCAGAGCCATAGTGGTCGTGGTTAAGGATATCAGCGGTAGATGATAGGGAATTTTGAATAGATAGCTTAGGGGCAAAATAGCGCTTGCTTGAGAGTAACATATAAGTTACCATTAGGGTCGAAATGAAAGTTCAAGAATATCTTAGAGAAGATGGTTCAAGTCCATATCAGCAATGGTTTAACAGTCTAAATGCTATAGCAGCCACCAAGGTGACAGTTGCTAAGGCTCGTTTAGAGTTAGGCAACACATCAAACATAAAATGGTTTGGTGGGATCGGTGAATATAGAATTAATTGGGGACCGGGATATCGACTTTATCTGGCTCAGGAGGGTAATCAAATTATTATTTTGTTAGGGGTAGGAACTAAAAAAAGCCAGCAGTCAGATGTTGCTCAGGCTAAGGCATTACATCAAGAATATAAGAAACGAAAGCAAGCAGCTAAGCAAGCAGCGAAATCCGAGAAAAAGAAGAAAAAAGAACGGTAGTTATCATGGCTTTGACAAGAGATTTTGAAGAAACTGTTATCGCTCGGATCCAACGAGAGCCCGAATTTGCTCAATCTTTGCTTGATGAAGCAATATCACTCTTCCTCAACGGCGAGCCCGAGACGGCAAGGCTTGTGCTACGTGCTCTTGTTAATGCAACCGTAGGTTTCGAAGAGCTTGCCTTGGCAACGTCTAAACCCAGCAAAAGCTTACACCGCATGTTATCGGCAAAAGGAAACCCTACGATGGATAATCTAAACGCTATTCTCAGCGTTCTTCGGAAGACCCTTCAGGTAGATATCAAGGTTCAGACTATCCCTTGTGCCTAAAAGCTACTTATATCTGCCAGCTTGACTGGTTACTAATCAGCCCGTCTTCTAGATAGGTGATGCGATCGGCAGCATCGGTAATGCGGGGGTCGTGGGTGATGATCAGCACCGTGCAGCCTTTCTCTTTGGCCAGGTGTTGCAGCAGCTCTACGACGGCTTGGCCTGATTTAGAGTCGAGGGCGGCGGTGGGCTCATCGGCCATGATGATTTTGGGGTTGCCTGCTAAGGAGCGCGCGATCGCAACCCTTTGCTTTTGGCCGCCTGAGAGATCTTTCGGCAGCCGATCGGCTTTATCCCCCAGCCCCACCTGTTTCAGCAAATCATAAGCTTCTTGCTGTGCAGCCACCCCTTTGATGCCTTTAATCTGCATCGCCAGCTGAATATTTTCTGTTGCGGTCAGGGCGGGGAACAGATTGAAATCTTGAAAAATGAAGCCAATATGGTGTCGCCTAAACCGGGTCAGCGCCTTGCGGCCTAGCCCGGTGATCTCTTGATCCAGCACCGTGACTTTGCCTGCCGTCGGGGTCAAGATGCCCGCCAAAATTGACAGCAGCGTGGTTTTACCCGAGCCCGATGGCCCCATCAGCAGACGGATCTCTCTGGGCTCAACGGTTAGATCGATCCCTTTGAGCACCCGAGTGGTTTCCGCCCCGGCTTGAAACACCATTTCGACATTCGTAGCTGCGATCGCAGGCATTGCTTCTCTCACGCCTTAAAAACAACACCTGGGTCAACCCGCGTCACCTTTTGGATTGCAAAAAACGCAGACCCAACACACATCATTACTGTAATCCCGAAGACCCCCAGGGCGCTGGCGGGGGTAATTAAAATAATCACCCCCTGGGTTGCCGAAGTCCAGGCTCCAAGCCCCGAACACAGCAACAGCCCTGGCACATAGCCCAGCACCGACATCCAAAGGGCCTGCTCGATGATTACCCCATAGATAGACACGTCAGAGGCCCCAATCGCCTTGAGCGTGCCAAACTCTTTAATGTGCTCTGACACAGAGGTATAGAGAATCTGGGCCACAATTACCATGCCCACAATGACCCCAACCACTGAGCCCAGTCCTAAAATAAAGCCGATGCCGGTGCTCCGTCTCCAGTAGCTTTCTGTCTGGGTGGCCAGCTCAGTTTGGGTAAAGGCGCGGGTACCGGGTAGGGCGGCCTCAAGCCGCTGTTTGAGTGCTTGTAAGTCGGTGCCAGCGGTCGCTTTAACCAGCAGATAGGTTACTGGGGCATCTGCCGTGAGCTCACCGGGGGGCGGGGGCGACGGTGTTTCGACGTCACCTGACGGGTTGCGCTCGTAGGTATTGGTGCAGTTGAGCCCCCCGCCGTCGGCCAGCTGACAGGTCAAGTCGGCAGAGAAGCCAGAGCTGGCATAGGCATTGGCGTTTTCTAACGAGGCAAAGACAAACTTGCTCGACACCAGCGACTGAGTGTCTTGGGTGATGCCGACCACCTCGACTGGCAGCGACCGAATCCGGGCAGTGTCGCCCACGGCATCAATCCGAAATGAGCGCTGGTTGGTTTTGTCAATGATGGCCGTATAGGGCTCGTTGAGGGCAGCTAAAACGTCTGAAGAAACCTGCCCTGGCCTAAACAGCTGGCCCTCTGGGTCAAACCCAAACAGCCGCAGCGTGGTCAGTCTACCGCCCTCGGCATACCAGCGACCCGAACCAATCAGCAAGGGCTCTACCCGAGCGATCCCTGGAATGCCCTGGGCTTCTTGGAGTAGGACGTAGGGAAACGGCTCCGTGAGTTCAAAATTGACCAAATTTTCAGAGGCGACCCAAATATCGGCTTCTGACTGGTTGATCAGCAGCGTGGTTGAGCGCATAAACCCTTTGAGAATGCCAGACTGGATCGTCACCAGACTGACCGCAAACAGGATGCCTGCCTGGGCGACTAAAAAGCGCGGCAGGTCTTTGAGCAAATTTTTGCGGGCTAGAGAGACCATGCGATGCGACCCAGCGTTATCAAATGTCCTTATCCTATCAATCTGCTGCGTCTTGGCTGGTGGTGAAAGGGACAGCTTGACTAACCGACCTTGAAAGGGAGCAGGGGAGCAGGGGAGATAGGGAGCGGGGGAGCAGAGGAGCAAAGGAGCGGGAGAGCAGATTGAGAATGATGAATTAGGAATGATGAATGATGAGCAAGAAAGCAGAAAAGTAGAGAAGCCGGAAAATCCTCCCTCTTCCGCCTTCCGCCTTCCGCCTTCATCCTTTCCCCCTCTCACCCCCTCACCCCTGCTCACCCTCACTCCCTCACCTTGACTGCGATCAGAAATACGCCTATCTTTTTTTAGAAGGCTATGATCCCCATCGTGGCCGTTTCTCAGAACTCAATTGGCTTAGCGCCATCGGCAGGTGGTACCAACACCTAACCGACGGCTGACCTCCACACTGGCATTAGCAGTCTGGCGGCTATGGTTGATTATGCCTTAGCTACCCCGATTTGCACTACACCACACTGGGGCAGCTGGGCCTAATTGGGTTCTGGTTTCCTACCCAAACGACAAAATCTGGAGACCAGACTCATGTTTCAACCGATTACCGAGGGCGCAGCTGCGCCCATCGCTCAGCCTGCTGAGCCGCCCAAGCCCGAGACCGTGCGCCACATGCTGTTTGGCAGCCTCAGCGCGGTGCAGGCCACGATTAAGCTGCTGCATCGGCTCAACTATGCTGAGCCCAATGATTGGAGCCACCCCGTTCCGACCGGGCGACCCCGTGAGGTGATGGCGATTTTGACGAAAAAGGTCGGCGTTGGTTAGGGCAATTGGCTCTTGCACCTAACCGAAAACTAGCTAAAGGACGCGCGGATAAATTAAAGTACCCAAAAGAGGCCCACTTTTCGAGAAGCCGCTTTGGCGTCTACACCCTAAATCCCTCTCCCAGTCTGAGAGAGGGACTTTGAGCTGTGGAAACCTCCTTTGCCGAAGGCGTCCTGAAGTGGTTATGTTTCTTGCTGAGTAAGGCTTTTCTCCCCTTCTCCCAAATCTGGG
>JBCBZL010000089.1:0-15360 GCA_039815385.1 Cyanobacteria bacterium P01_A01_bin.114 | reverse complement strand
ATGTCTTTAGCATTCTATTGGGGCTGGTGGCCGTAGCCTCGCCTCGACGGGCCCTAGGCCGAGAAATTTGGGGCCACGGACGGGGGGAAGCAGGCGGTGCCCTACTACTGTCGGCCCTATTAGGCTTCGCCGGGCTAAACCTTTTGATCATTGCAGTCCAGCAGTTTGAAGGATCGCTCCAGGGTGAGGGAGCCTCCTTTCAAGTGGCGATTACCCTGCCACTGATTCAACTGATGGCAGCCATGGTGGCGATTACCCTGACTCTGTCTTTGGTGACCGCCTATCAAGGACGTTTTTTGGGTAGTTTGGCCTTAAAGCTCAATACCCAACATATATTACGGGACGTTTGGCTTAGCATTTTAGTCCTGCTGGGGTTAGTGGGTATCTGGCGCGGCTACCGCTGGATCGACCCGCTGTTTGCGATCGCGCTCGTCGTACTCAGCGTTAACAGCTTTTGGCACGTGATCAATACTCAACTGCCCATGCTGCTGCGGCCAACGGCGATTGCGCCCGAGGCGATTGCCCAAATCGCGTCTCAGGTGGAGGGGGTTACCCGCTGTACCCGCATTTTGTCGCGGGGCATGGTGGGTCGCCAAGTTTGGGTAGAGCTCCATCTAGCCCTACATCCTGAATTTATGAGCATGTCTCGGTCAATCGGCGAACGTATCGAAAATGCGCTGCGCAGTCAGTACGGCCCTGTACGCACCCAGATCTGGGTTGAGCAAGCCTATACCGCCTCGCTGTCTAGCCTGAACGATCCTTTCTCAACCGAGCCCCAAAAAGGCAGCTGGGGCCTCTAAACCCGCATTGGCCCCAGGTACTGGGTCAAATAGGGAGAGAAGACCTCGTAAATCAGGGTCAAGGGCTTACCGTGGTGCCAAAACAGATAGTGGCGTCCCCAAAAAGGGCCCTTTTGCCCAAAGGCGTCTGCTAACGGCTCAGACGTCCCGTAGTAAACCCCCTGGATATCCCGATAAAGCTCGGTCCGCAGCTGGGCCAGGCTCGCCCAAATTGGCAGCGAACGATTCTTTAGATATTCATCTACATGGCTGGCTTCCCACCACGAAGTGGCATAGGCGAGACGCTGACCGGATCCCGTTCGTAACCACACCTGACGCCGCAGCCTTGGCCCTGGCACACGCTCAATCAAAGCAGGGGCGCGATCGCAGTCCATCCCAATCGGAGACATATCAATCACGTCTACCTCGGTCGGCTCCCGCGTTAACAGATGAAGGTGACGTGTTGGTGAACCGTCTCCGAGCATTAAAATCTGCCAGGCAGGCGACAGCTGATCGTGAGGCAACCCTTGCTTTACAACAGCTTCATCGCCCTGCCAAAGAACATCGAGCCGATGCCAGCTAGTCTGTGTTTCAGGCTGCTGGCCAGTCTGTTGGCCAGGCTTCTGGCCAACAGATACCGCCAGGCAGCCAGCATCTACGGCAGAGGGAAAGGTAGAAGTCAAAATCAGTTACAAAAATTTATTTTTCTCAGCACTACCATCATAGTGCGTCTGACTGAGAAATTCTGCCTAAGAAATGCGGATGGCGAGACTCGAACTCGCAAGGCGTAAGCCACACGCCCCTCAAGCGTGCGTGTCTACCAATTCCACCACATCCGCAAGAGTATTGACATACAAAACCTCGCACCCAAAGCAAGAGCTAACTCATGCCTGGCGCAGAAACGACTTTGTACACAACATTAGTTTCTAACAATAAAGCATAAAGGCACATTTTTGTGCGAGATTTTGTTTAAGGCAATCCGTGAGGCTCAGCAGTGAGACCACTTCGGCGTGGTACGATCAGCTTCCGATACATCATTTAAACATTCTTGTTTACTGGCTGGCTACCCGATGCGCTTTTCAAAAATTTTGATTGCTAACCGAGGAGAAATTGCGCTGCGGATCCTTCGCACTTGCGAAGAGATGAGAATCGCCACCGTGGCTGTCCACTCGACGGTCGATCAGCAGGCCCTGCATGTGCAGCTAGCAGACGAGGCGGTCTGCATTGGAGAAGCGCCTAGCAGTAAAAGCTACCTCAACATTCCTAACATTATCGCAGCGGCGCTGACCCGTGGCGCTAGCGCTATCCATCCAGGCTATGGCTTCCTGGCAGAAAATGCTCGCTTTGCCGAAATCTGCGCCGACCACAATCTAATTTTCATCGGCCCCTCCCCCAATGCGATTCGGGCGATGGGCGATAAATCAACGGCCAAAGCGACGATGCAGCGGGTGGGTGTGCCCACCATCCCTGGTAGCAAGGGGCTGCTTACCAGTGAGCAAGAGGCCAAGCGTCTGGCTATCGAGATTGGCTACCCAGTGATTATTAAGGCCACTGCGGGCGGCGGCGGGCGAGGTATGCGTCTCGTCCGCGAAGAAAGCGAGCTGGGCAAAATGTTTTTAGCCGCCCAGGGCGAAGCCGAAGCCGCCTTTGGCAACCCAGGCATCTATCTCGAAAAATTCGTCGAAAACCCGCGCCACATTGAGTTTCAAATTTTAGCCGATAGCTTTGGCAATGTGGTGCACCTGGGTGAGCGCGACTGCTCAATTCAGCGACGTCATCAGAAACTTTTAGAAGAAGCCCCTAGCCCAGCCCTCAGCCCGGACCTCCGCAAGCAGATGGGAGAAGCCGCTGTGCGAGCGGCTAAGTCTATCAACTACGTAGGCGCTGGCACCGTCGAATTTTTGGTCGACAGCCATGGTGGCTTCTACTTTATGGAAATGAACACTCGAATTCAGGTCGAGCATCCGGTCACCGAAATGATCACCGGCATCGACCTGATTGCCGAGCAGCTCCGGATTGCCCAGGGCGATAAGCTATCCCTGCGTCAGGATGAGATTTCTCTGCGGGGGCACGCCATCGAGTGCCGGATCAATGCAGAAGACCCAGACCATAATTTTCGCCCCAACCCAGGCCGCATCAGCGGCTATCTTCCCCCCGGTGGCATGGGCGTTCGCATGGACTCCCACGTCTATACCGATTACGAAATTCCGCCGTATTATGACTCTTTGATTGGCAAGCTGATTGTCTGGGGGCCTAATCGCGGTACGGCCATTCGGCGCATGAAGCGAGCTTTGCGGGAATGTGCCATCACAGGGCTACCCACAACCATTGCGTTTCATCAAAAGGTCTTAGAGCGGCCAGAGTTTTTGAAAGGCGAGGTTTACACGAACTTTGTCAACCAGATGATGGGATAACTTCGTAGGGGCGCTGCATGCAGCGCCCCGACGAAGCCCCTACGAAGCCACAAAAAGTTATCCCATTATTTTTAGCAGGCCTTGCTGACCCACTAGCAGCTCGCGGAGCAGGCTAACAATGCCCACCCAGATGATCGGGGAAATATCAACCCCGCCAAAGGGGGGAATCACCTTGCGTACCGGAATTAGCAAGGGTTCGGTCGGCCAGTAGACCAGGGAAAACGGAAAGGTCTTGAGATCGGCTTGGGGGTACCAAGTCAGCACAATCCGAAAAATAAACAGCAAGGTCATCACCGCCAGGAAAATGCCGATTCCTAAACTTGCGATCGCAGCACCAGTCATCCCTAAATTCTCCTCGACATACCTTACTTAATATAAGTTTAAGCCTTTTCTGACTCCCCATGCTCCGTCTTTTTTCAGGCTTACACAGGCTTACAACTTATACACGGGCGTTGTTAATCACGTCTTCTGCCCCCTTTCACCTTTCACCCCTCGCCCTTCGCCCTCTCTCCACGCCTTTTCAAGCGGGGCTTGGATCTATAAGATAAGTAACTAACCACTAATAAATGTTTGAGCAGAACCCATGACACCCTCTTTAACTAATTTTCTACTGAGCCTGCTGGCTGGGGTAGCTATTGTCGTGATTCCAGTCACGGTGGCCCTGATTTTCATCAGCCAGCGCGACAAGATTCAGCGCTCACGATAAGATTCGCGTTCATAGGTTGGAAAGTCTCCTATACTGTGAAGACTAAAAATTTAATCAGGGGCCTTACCGGTGTATGGCCCCTGCATTTTGTATCTATTGGCAGAGTTGCCCAGGCAATTACCTACCGACCAAGGCTAGAATAGAGGCGCCAGACGGAGACCCGCAATGGTAAATGTAGGATTTTCATTCGCAAGCTTGCTCGGGATTGTATTTGCAATCGGCGGTGCAGGCCTTTATTTCTTAAGGCAGTTTCGCCCTAACTTAGCCCGCGACTACGACGTATTTTTTGCGGCGGTGGGCCTAAGCACTGGGATTATTCTATTTTTCTTTGGTTGGCAGCTAGAGCCCGTCCATCAGATTAATACCCTGCTGCTGACCTGCACGGTCTTCTTCTTTGCCTACGAGAGCATCCGTCTTCGGGGGATTGCGGTCGAGCAGGCCAAGCGTCGCACCCCCGTAGTGGATGACGATCGCCCGGTCAGTCGGGTCTATCGGGCAGAGCTAGATGATTGGGAGCAGCTCAACGATCGGGCTCGACGTCAGCGGATTCCGTCTTCGCGCGATAGCTACGACGATGATTACGATCGCTACCCGACTCGTCCGCCCTATGAGGATTACCGTCAGCCAGCGGGGCGATTAAAGCCCAGCGAGCCAGGTCGTCGCCCGCGTCCGCCGGAAGATCGTCGATTTGATGAAGGCCCTGCCCGCCGCCCGCCGTCTGAAGATTGGGGAGATGAACCACCACCCCGTCGCCGCCCGCCAGAGGGGGGCGATAGACGCCCCAGAACCGGAGATGGGCCACCGCCTAGAAGGCGCGATCGCAGCGATCGCACTTTGAACGTGCGTCCCTACAGCGAGCGCCCCGACGCAGGCAATCGACCAGAGTCTCCTGGCGAAGGGGGATATGTAAACTACCGCCCGGTTGACAAGCCGCCCGTGGATGAGCCTTAGGATTTTAGTAATACTGTTTTCGATTCAAATCGCTGCGGTCCAAATCGCATTGTGACTAAGCACCCTCCAGCATTCTTCGAAGAATGCTGGAGGGTGCTTCATTTGGACTGGATATCCGCTGTTTCCTCAGCCTATTGAGGCAGCGGTTTGATCAGCAGCGTCAGCCCTTCACGCCCCACTATCTCAACCAGAGCCCCCGGCTTCAAGCTGTCTGTAATCGCCTGATTAGACAAACGGGCAGGCCAGTAGGTGGCCTTAAAGTATACGCGTCCAGGCTGATGAGGGCTGATGGCCCGATCGACGACACCCCGCCCTTGGAATGGAAAAAGATCCGTTTTCTGGAAAAGGTCTGAAAGGCTCATGAAAGTCCGCCTGCTAAGCTGAGGGACATGGACCCAGTGTGAAAGGTAGTAACCTTTTCTTCGAGAAATCTTGGGAACGTTACGGGAAAGTTGAGATTTTTTGGCTTGACGGTGTTTTATTGGGCCTGACGCTGCTTTAAAGGCCTGATGTCATGTAGCTATGCGATCGCACGCACTGCCACCCGATTCTCCTCAGTTTCCTTAAATCCTTTCAAAATTGTCAGCACCTGCTTGAGCTGTTTGAGATCGCCCTGCTGCTTGAGCAAACGAGCGGCGATTTCTAAATCAGCCAGTGCCTGCTCACCCTTGCCGAGTTTTTGATAAGCCACGCCGCGATGACAGTAGGGAAACGCCTGATGGGGACAGTGCTTAATAACGCGGTTAAAGTCGCTAATCGCTCGGGCTTCATCACCCAGGCGGTGCATCGCCTGGGCCCGATAAAAATAGGGGATCACGGTGCCCGGATTCAAACGAATCGACTCGGTGAGATCAACGATTGCACCGGGATGATCGCCCTGTTCGAGCCTTAGCACCCCCCGGTTGCAGTAAGTCGTCCAAACCTGACGATTTAACAAGACAGACTGATTTAAGTCGGAGATCGCCTTGTCGGGTTCCCCCAGCTCAGCCCAGGCCAGACTGCGATAGTCATAGGCCGCCGCCTGGGTCGGATCGATGTCTAAAACGTGGGTATAGTCAGCAATTGCTCCTGGCTGGTCACGCAGGTCGTATCGAGTCAGACCGCGATTAAAAAAGGCAGCCGTATCGTGCTCGGCGATCGCAGGCTGATCAAACCGCTGAATCAGAGCATCGATCGTTTCACGATGGGTGGTCTGCAATCTGAGCTTGAGGTGGGGGAACAAACTGCTTTGGGTGGCCAGCGACTGCACCCCGAGCACGGCAAAGGTGCGATCGCAGACCAAAAAGTTTTCCTGCGTGCCCAAGACTTTGAACCTGAACTGATCGGGGTAGTCTTGCTTGAGGGGCAGCAGCTGCTGTAGCGCCGTTTTAAGCTGCTGTCTTTGCTGAGTGTCTTTGCCCCAGCGCTGATAAATGCTGCGCAGCAGCTGACCTGGCTGCTCGGCTTCCAGGTGACACCAGCCGATATCCAGCTGACAGTTGCGAGCTAAAAGCTGACGAAACCGATTGATCAAGTCGGCGTCTAAATCAATATCATCCGCCCAGGGCCAGACCAGTAGCAGCCGATCTTTGGCTTCTAAGAGAGCCTTTTCCAAAATCTTCCGGCTGCTGGATTTGCTAGCCTTTGCCAAAGCCCCCGACTCGCGCCAGGGCAGATCGGGGCCAGACGCGCCTGGCGCGCCAGCTAGAGACACATCAGAGGCCGGTGCGCTGGTAGGTAAATCAACCAGCCACTGAGCTTCGCTACCTAGATGCGCCGTGTGGGGAGCCTGCTCCAACCAACCCTGCATCGACTGATGGACTGTTTCGATCTGTTCAGTTGTTTTATCTAACCGCGACTGGAACTGCTCTATCTGAGCTTGTACCGCCGCCGCATCTAAGAAATCTGGCAGAGTACCTAGTGGCTCCTGAGCTGGCCCAACGCCGACCGTTTCTAATTGCTGCCGCAGCTGGCGATGCTGCTCTCGCAGGGTTTGAAAGTGCTCAGAGAGCGCCAAAAAATCGGGGCGCGGCACCATATCTGACACCGCCTTCATCAGCTCGTGCACGTCTTCTTTGAGCAATGACGCATTGCCCTGCTGCAGAAGCTTGCGCAGCGTTTGCTCGACATGCTGAAAGCGCGCTTGCAAGTCACCGGAACTGCGCTTGCTATCGCGTCTAGCGGCCTCGACGTTGACCCTGAGCTGCATCGTTTCCGTTTTGAGCTGTGCGATCGCAGCCTCATTCGCCTCAATGCGAGAGCGACCCGATAGCTTATCTAGCTCACTCTGAAGATTGTTTAAATTACTACAGAGATAGGTGTACTGATCTTGAAGCTGCACCACGTCCTGATAAATCAGACTTAAATCAGGCACGTCAATGTCGTTGATTTGCTGTTCTAACTGCTGCCGGGTTTGCTCCAAAGCGTTAGAAAATCGGGCAGTTGCCTGCTCACTGTAAGTCATCATCGACCGCTTTACCCCCGTAAGCACCTCAACGGTGGGCAGCTCGGCAACCTCATCCCTGAGACGGTGAAGATCTTGATCGAGGTTTTGAGCACGGGTATCTTGCTGGGCAGACTCTTGGGCAAGCTGCTGCTCTAGACGCTGGCGGTTGACTAAGCCAATGGCAGCCAGGGCCGACAAAGGCGCAGTGGCGAAAATGAGCTGCTGGGTCGCCACCGATGCGAGGGTGCCAGCCCCAGCCCCAAACAATAGCGCGTATTCAGTTAGGTCTAGCCAGCGGGTATGCTTCACGATGGTTACTAAAATGTGGCCAATACATGAAAATCAAAATAAGTTCTCAACATCGAACTTCGTAGAAAGCGCCTACGGCATAGACGACCTCTGCCACTCAAAATTGAGAACTTAAAACGGTTTCATGTCCAAAGGCTGAAGCTAGGGCACAGGTCCAAAGCAACAGCCGCTTATTTGAGTCTTCACGTCAATAAAGACTCATCAGGACTTTAAGCGATAAAGTTTGGTAACTTAAATCACGTACCCGACTTTATCGCTGTGGCCGCAGATTAGTATCATCACTGGCTGAAGGGCCGACTGAATAAGCATTTTTTTGAAAGGAATGTTTACCCAGACAGTATCAGCACTGAAAACCCAGCGCAATTTAAAGCACGCGCAGAATGAAAGGGTATCGGTAAACACCGTCAGGATCGCGGAAGGCCGCCAAAATCGCCAAAATCGGCATGACCAGCTGAATAATGCCCAAAATCAACAGCAGCGGAAAGCCGATCAAAACCCAGGTCAGTAGGCCAAAGACGATGCTGTAGGCCCAAATATTGAGGTGAAAGTTGAGCGCCTCTTTGGCATTGTCCTTGACGATCGGGTCCTCTGAAATTAGCCAGAACACGAAGGGAATGCCTGCTGAAAAAATCAGCTGACTCAAAAATATGGAGCCGTGCGAAACGGCGGAAAAGATTTTGCGCTTGTCTCGGTCAAAGGTCATCTGTTCCATAAAAAAGCCTCGGTCTGCTGAGCGGGCATATTTCTATGCACTCATTTTTATGTACTCATATTATCGAGAGACGACTGGTTGCGGATCATACGCCAGTTAGGGAAATCCGTAGGCGGTTGGGGTGGGTAGTGGGTAGTGGGTAATGGGTAATGGGCAAAACCTAAAACCTAAAACCTGAAACCTAGAACCGATTAAACTATGAAAAACACTTATGGAGAGGGCTTTGCCATGGAACTCAAGCGCATTGGTCATGTCGCAATTTGTGTTGAAGATATTGCGGCTGCCGCTCAGTTTTATCAAAACTTAGGCATGAAGCTGGTGTGGCAGGATGCTGACTGGGCATATTTGAAGGCTGGCAAAGATGGTCTAGCGCTACTGAGCCCTGCCTATGATCAGGCGGGACCGCATTTTGGGTTTGTGTTTTGCGATCGCGCCGAGGTTGACACCGCCTATGACCGTCTGAAAGGAGAAGGCATCCACCTCACCGAAATCCATGAGCATCGCGATGGCACCGCTTCTTTTTACGGTCGCGACCCCTTCGGCAACTGGTTTGAATATCTATATGAACCTGAGGATAATCGGCCTGAAGAAAACCAGAGCGAACCCCAGTCAGTCACTGAAGCTGTTCCTGCTTAAACCCCAACTTTCTCAATGGCAGACATCCTTGGGTCGATAATTTTCTTGCCAATGCCGGGGAAATGAATGGCCAGGCAGATTTTATTGCCTGCGCCGAAGATGTGAGTGATCTTGCCTTCACCAAAAGCCTGATGGTTGACCTTTTCGCCCACTTCCCAGTCGTCCTCGTGGGTACCGGGCTTATTGGTTTTGGGCTGCGGATTGCGCAGTTTGGCTTCGCGGGGGGAAGTCGTCCAGCGTTCGGGCAGGGTGGTGGCCGAATTGGTCAGGATGCTATCTACGGGCAGCTCTGACAAAAACATTGATGGCGTGGCAATTTCGCGCATGTTGCCGTAGAGTCGCCGTTCACGGGCATAGGTCAGAAATAGCCGCTCTTGAGCGCGGGTGATGCCGACGTAGCAGAGCCGACGTTCTTCTTCGATGGCGGCGGCATCTTCTAGCGAGCGAAAGCTGGGGAAAAGCCCCTGCTCTAGCCCCACTAAAAAGACCACCGGGAACTCTAACCCCTTAGACGAGTGCAGCGTCATCAGCGAAACGCTATTATCGCCATCTTTGTCATCGTCACGGTCTGAGTTGAGCGACGCATTCGCCAAAAAGGTCAACAGCGTGGCATCTTCATTTTCTTCTTCAAACTGAAGGACGGCGTTGTAGAGCTCCTGCACGTTTTGGATGCGATCTAGGTCGTCTTCGTTGCCCTTGTTCTTGAGATCTTCGATATAGCCGCTGCCCTCGATCACCTCCTGCACCAGCTCAGAGGCAGACACCGTATCCGCTTTTTCTTGCCAGCCTTTGATCATCTGGGCAAACCCGCTCACCGAGCGGCTAGAGCGCCCCGCCAGCGTTTTAACCGAGGTTTCATCGCTGATGATTTCCCATAGAGGCACGCCTAGCTCACCGGAGGCTTTTTCAAGGTTATCGAGAGTGGTCTTACCGATGCCGCGACGGGGGGTATTGATCACCCGCTTAAGGCTCACTGTGTCGGCGGGGTTGGCCACCAGCCTCAGATAGCCCAGCACGTCTTTAATCTCACGACGGTCGTAAAACCGCAGCCCACCGACGACCTTATGCGGAATGCTAAAGCGGGTCAGCACCTCTTCAAAAGCACGGGACTGGGCATTGGTGCGATACAAAATGGCGCAGTCTTTCCACCGCAGCTCGGGGTTCTCAAACTCCAGGGTACGAATTTGATGAACCACGTAGTCGGCCTCGGCCCCCTCATCATCAGCTCGATAGCACACAATGGATTCTCCATTGCCCCGCGTGGGTCGCAGCACCTTATCGATGCGTTCGGTGTTGTGGTCAATCAAAAAGTTCGCGACTTCGAGAATGTTGGCAGTTGAGCGGTAGTTTTCTTCGAGCTTGACCATGGTGCGAGTATCATCGTCAGCCAGCCCATCGCCAAAGTCGTCTTGAAACCCCATCAAAATCGTAAAGTCAGCTGCCCTAAAGGAATAGATTGACTGGTCAGCATCTCCCACCACAAACACCGAACGGTGTTGCCAATTTTCTGGCGTTTTGGTGAAGCTGCGGGTGGTGGCCCCGTTGGTTACCAGCAAACGCACCAGATCGTACTGGGTGCGATTGGTGTCTTGATATTCATCCACCAAAATATGCCGAAAGCGGTTATGCCAGTAGGATAAAACCTGCTCATTTTGAAGAAATAGCTGTACCGGAATTCGAATCAGATCGTCGAAGTCTAGGGCGTTGTTTTCTGAGAGGGCTGCCTGGTATTGCCGATAGACATCGGCAATCACACGCCCCTTAAAATTGGGATTTTCCTGATCATACTGATCGGGGTCAAGGCCCTGATTTTTAGCATTGCTAATGGCGTAGCGCACCGAGCGGGGATTGAACTTACGATCGTCCAAGTTCATCTTATTGATCACAATATTTTTGACCAGACTCTGGGCATCTGATTCGTCAAAAATGCTAAAAGATCGCGTCCAGCGGTGACCCGCTTTGCTTTGATATTTTTCGATATCAAATCGGAGGATACGCGAGCACAGCGCGTGGAACGTACCAATCCACAGGTCTTTGATAAACGTTTTGTAAACATAAGAGCGCAGCTGAGTTTGCTCGTATTCTGGCAGGGTATGCAGCGGTTTTTGGTGACGCGCCATCGCCTCTTGCTCAGCAAACAGCCGCTCGATCCGCTCCTTCATTTCACGGGCGGCTTTATTCGTAAACGTCACTGCCAAAATATTCTCAGGATCAACCCGCTGGGTCAAAATCAGGTTGGCAATGCGAAAGGTGAGGGCGCGGGTTTTGCCAGACCCTGCCCCGGCCACCACGAGTAAAGGCCCACAAAAGTGCTCAACGGCTTGCTTTTGAGAGGGGTTGAGCTGGTTGATAAAATCCGCTACGGGTGGTGCCATGAGAAGAGGGGGAGCAGGGGTCAGGGGTCAGGGGTCAAGGGGTCAGGGATCGGATTTCAATACCTAGCCCCTAGCACCTAATACCCACTTAGTATTGCACTGCTTGAGAAAACCGACAGAGAAAATCATGCCCTTTGAGGTGCCGCCACCGTCATTAGACAACGAGATTTACCTGACTCATCGCCGCTGGATGATTCGAGCATTGGAGCTGGCTGAGGCAGCTGGCACAGCTGGAGATGTGCCAGTCGGCGCAGTGGTAGTCGGCCCTGGAAATCAGGTCTTGGCGGAGGCCGCCAATCGGCGGCAGCGAGATCGCGACCCAACTGCCCACGCTGAGGTATTGGCCCTGAGAGCCGCAGGGCAGCAATTGGGTAGCTGGTACCTTGATCGATGCACGCTATACGTCACTCTAGAGCCCTGCCCGATGTGTGCCGGGGCCATCATCAATGCGCGCTTGGGGGAGCTGGTCTACGGCGCAGACGATCTCAAAGCTGGAGCCGTTCGTTCGGTGCTCAACCTACCCGACAGTGCTGCCTCCAATCACCGACTTTCGGTCGTAAGCGGCATCCTGGGCGATGTCTGCCGACAGCAGCTACAGACCTGGTTCACCCAGCACCGCCGTAAGTCATCTGCCCCCTGAAGCTCTTTCTTGGGCAAGGAGCCTGGCCCCTACGGTGTCACGACCCATCACCCATCACCCATCACCCATTACCCTCTACCCTCCACCCATCACCCATCTCACCCATTACGCTCTACCCCCCACCCACTACCTTGCCCCTCCACCCACTTCCCTCCACCGCCCCCACCCTCTCCCTTTTTCCTCTCCCCAGAGGAGACAGCATTGAAACTGTCATGCAGGGACTTTCAGCCACCGGGGGTGAGGGGGTACTTTAATCACAGTTAGCCTGTGACTCTACCACCCCTGTTCGCTTCAAGCTCTATGGTTCTCAATCTTCCCTTATCGATGTCTGGTGACCGTTCGGTCCCTTGCCCGGCGCGCCCCTCTCAAGTGTCTCCGTGGTTTGCACCGATGGCCTATAAGCTAGGCGGAAGAGGCATTCTACCGATTTTCTTTAATAGAATTGACGTCGTTGGTGCAGAGAATTTACCCCGGCGCGGACCGGTTTTGCTAGCACCGACACATCGCTCCCGCTGGGATTCTTTGCTGGTGGCCCATGTGGCTAAAGAGGCCACGGGGCGCTACCTGCGCTTTATGGTGACCGCAGACGAATGTTTAGGAATTCAGGGCTGGCTGATCAAAAAGCTGGGGGGGTTTCCGGTGAATGTGCGTAGGCCTGCGATCGCAACCCTACGCCACGGCGTTAAACTCCTCCAGCAGCAGCAGATGCTGGTTATTTTCCCAGAGGGTGACATTTTTCGAGACAATCAGGTGCACCGTCTCAAGCCGGGTCTGGCGCGCATCGCCCTCAAAGCCCAGCAGGGCATCAAGAACCACGATGTCAACATTGTTCCGATCAGTCTGCAATACGATCGCCCCTGCCCGGTCTGGGGCAGTCGTGTCAAAATTCAGATTGGGACTCCGCTTCAGGTTTCTCAGTACCGCTCGATTGGCGGCCCTAAAACCCAGGCCAAGCAGCTGACGGCTGATTTAGGCACTGCTCTCGAAACGCTATCAGGCAAAGCATCGGGAAAAGTATCCGAAAAAGCGCCCGAAAAACCGATTACCCTGGTCTAGAGAGCCCGGTTTGGCGCATCCGGTTCAGAGGGCATCTGGGCTAGCCGGTAGGTCAAGCCTCCTTACCTGCCTTATCTCAAACTTCGAATATTTTCTGATTTGTGGACCATACATTAGAAAATAGTAGTCTGTGTTCTCGTGATTTCTAGCGAGTTATGAATTCGGTCAACATGCGTTTTAACGGTTTACAACGGCTCCGCTCTATTGCCTTATTGCTGGCGCTAACAGGGCTAGTTATGCCCACCCTGGCGAGCCGATCAGCTGCGATCGCGCCGCCAGTTTTGCTAAGTCAGGCAGCGGTGCCGCCCCGACCTGACACTGAGCCCGCCCCCAACCAGCCCGAACTTTCTGGCATTATGGACCTGGCTGCCGAAGAGGCCGCATTGGGGGTAGGCTACTTACGCCCTGAAGACATTAGCTTTCTAGACAATCCTGACGCCAATACCGATCAGCTCGAGGCTGGCTGGTTGAAAAATATTGAACTCCCCCTCTATATCAGCCCTGAGGGCGATCACTGGGGTTGGTTGCTCAATGGCTGGCTGATTCCCAACGGTCAATCGGCCTTTGCCATTGGTCGCGACGCCTCCTTTGCAATGGTGCGAACCCAGCCATCGCTGCTGGCATTTCCGGTCTTAGAGGCGCGAGATGATGGTTGGCTACGCGTGCAGTACACGGCCACTGGCAGTGCCTGGGCCCATACCAGCCACCTCGCCCTGGGCGATCAGCCCCTCGTGTTTGAACCTTGGGGCGAGTGGCTTTCGAGCTCTAAGCAGCTCAAGTTTCGCAGCGCTGACAATGCTCAGGTGTTGCGATCGCGTCCCGAACTCAGCCGCAATGTGATTACCCTGGTACGCAGCGATAGTCTGATTGAGCCTCTCGAGGTAGAAGGCGACTGGATCCGCGTCCGCGTCACCCGCCCTGTCGAAGGGTGCGAACCCCTGTCAGGCGCTAACACCGAAGAAGGCTGGATGCGCTGGCGCAGCGATGAAGGCGAAATTACTATATGGCAAGCAGCGGAGAGCTGTCAGTAAAGCCGCCAGTAAGCGATTCGACTGGAAATCTTCCCTAGTTTGCGGGTAGACTCGCGTTAAAGCACTAGGGATACAGTTGATGGCATTAGACCTAGGTCGTTTTTTTCGCGCGTGTAACCCCAGCAAAACCCTCAACCTGACCTCCCCCGACGACGGGAAGTACTACGTTGATTTCTCAGCGGTGCGGGGCAGCGATCTGGTGCGCGAACTGCAGCGCACCATCACGTTCTCGGGTCAAGAGCCGACCTGTCAGCTATTTACGGGCCACATCGGCTGCGGCAAATCGACGGAGCTGTCGCGACTGCAGCAGGCGCTAGAGGCCCAAGGCTATCATGTGGTTTATTTTGAGTCCACTGATGACCTGGATATGGAGGATGTGGATATCAGCGATATCCTGCTGGCCATTGCCAAACAGGTCACCAAAAGCCTAGAAGCCGTCAAGGTGCGCTTGGCCCCCAGCCTCTTTAAGCAGATACTTAAAGAGGCCACTGATTTGCTCAATTCAGAATTTACTGGTCTTGAGGTCAAAATTCCCAGGGTGGACAGGCTCAAGGTAGCGGATAAGGTGGGTCTAAGCACGGAGGACGGCACCTACTCCTTGGCCCTTGGCATTGGGGAGCTGACCACCAAGACCAAGGACAGCAAGGATGTGCGATCGCTGCTGCGCCAGTACCTGGAACCCCGCATCAACACCATTCTGGAGGTGATTAACAGCGAACTGATCGATATCGCCAATCAGCAGCTGATCGACCAGGGCAAAGCCGGGCTGGTGGTCATTGTCGATAATCTGGATCGGATTGACAATAAGCCGCGCTTGCAGAGCCGTCGCCAGCCAGAATATTTGTTCGTCGACCGGGGCGAACAGCTTAAAAAGCTGCGTTGCCATTTGGTCTACACAATTCCGCTGGTGCTGTCGTTCTCAAACGAGCAGGAAAACCTCACTAATCGGTTTGGGGCCAGCCCCCAGGTTTTGCCGATGGTGCGCACCCAAAACCGGGACGGCAGCCCCTGCGAAGCTGGACTAGTTGCCCTGCGGCAGATGATTTTAGCCCGCGCCTTTCCTGACCTGCCCGCTGAGGCGCAACTGGCCCAGGTGGGGCAGCTGTTTGACTCATTGGCAACCCTGGACCGGCTATGTCTGGCCAGCGGTGGCCACGTTAGAAATTTACTCGTGTTAATCAACTACTGCCTGAAGAAGGCCGATCCGCCTAGGGCAATCGCATCTTAACCAGCCAAGACCTTAAGTAAATAATCGTCATCCCATCCGGCTCGCAACCGTTTATTCTTCACCCCCACCTTGGCCGTTTTTTCCTGGTTCAACGCACT
>JBCBZL010000319.1:0-5593 GCA_039815385.1 Cyanobacteria bacterium P01_A01_bin.114 | reverse complement strand
TAGTGGGTGGTGGGTAGTAGATTACCCTCTACCCAATTCTCTCTACCCTCTACCTTTCTCGATACCTGATAAAATCAACCCGTCCCTTCCCACAAATTGCCTTGGGTGTAGAACTTCGCAGCTACGTTTATATCGACAGACTTCAACAACAGCACGCAGCGTACATTGGTACGGTTTCCATCGGGTTTTTACCCCTCCCAGGCGACGCCTCTCTTTGGGTTGAGATCTCCCCCGGCATTGAGATTAACCGCATTACAGATGTGGCCATGAAAGCAGCCGTGGTGCGCCCCGGCGTACAGGTGGTAGAGCGCCTTTACGGGGTTTTAGAAATTCACTCAAACCGGCAAGGGGAAGTGCAAGCAGCGGGTCGAGCTATTTTAGGTGCCCTTGGGGTTGCCCGGCAAGATTGTTTAAAGCCGCGCATTCTTTCTAGCCAGGTGATTCGCAACCTGGATCCGCATCATGTGCAGCTGATCAACCGCACCCGTCGAGGGCAGATGATTTTGGCAGGCCAAACGCTATACGTGCTTGAGGTTGAGCCCGCCGCCTATGCCTCGCTAGCGGCCAACGAGGCTGAGAAGGCTGCGCTGATTAATATTCTGCAGATTTCGTCGATTGGCAGCTTTGGACGACTCTACCTGGGCGGCGAAGAACGTGACATTTTAGCCGCTGCCAGTGCGGTAGAAGACGCTATGAACAGTATCCAAGGACGTCCTCAAACTCCGCTCAAACTAGAGTAGATAGTGAGGCGTCTGTCAGGCGCTATGCGATCGCATGTTGACGAATTGCCGTCAGATTTTGGGTCAGATTTTGACAAATGTGGCGCTCAATGAGCGTAATCGGCATGGCCAGCGGCGGCTGCACGATCAGCTCGTAAGACAGCAGCGTGCCCAGCTGACTGCCAATCTCGGCAGGCTGTAGTCGCCAGGTGCCCATAAACTGCTTAAAGTCACCCTCCACCATCGAAAAACCCAGCTCGCGGGGAAATCTTTCGTGCATATCCAAGATGACGCGGGCGCAAAACTTGACGTTGAGAAAGCACTGTGCCCCAATTTGCTCGAGGCGAACCCCGCCCTCAGGATGATCAACCTGACGACTCAGGGTGAGGTTAGGAATAAACTCAGCCAAACGATCGTAGTCAGTCAAGATGTGCCAAACCTGCTCGAGCGACTGCGGGATTGCAACCGTCGCTGAAATACGCCGCTGACGAGACTTCAACTTTTCGGTAGAAACCTTGACGGTGTGAGCCTGTGCAGCGTCAACTCTCACCGGGCTTGACAGATTAAGGCCATCAAGCGCTGTTTCAGAAGACTGGTTTTGGAAGATGTCTTGGGTCACAGGCGTTTCTAAGACTGAAACTACTCAGAGATGGGTTAGATGATCAAAGACTAGCCCTGCATTTGCCAGTAAGACGTGAGTATATATCCCTAAATTATGTTAGCCGACCTGACAGATAATATCGCACTCTGACAAGGCAAACTGAGCAGTCTTGCAGACTTCTATAAGGGAGCGCTATGAATCGTTAGACAAGACAGGGACGGCCCTTCGATCTTCCTTGAGCTAACCGATTTGCTCAGGAGAAATACTCCTGAAATATACGGAGAGCAACGTTACGAACTCTGGCTCAGCTTATCTTAGAGGTAGGCAAACAGACATTACCTAATGGGGTGATTCAATAGAGGCTTTAAAGCCGATTTATAGAGAGTTCATAGTCAAGAACAGTCTGCAAAAGCTTGCGCCTGCGAGGTTAGGCAGAACCTGCTATAACCATCAAGAGACCTTTTGAAGAACGCATCATGCCCCAGGCTCTGACATCGCAGGTGATTGGCACGGTTAAAGGCCCCGGTGACGATGGCAATCAATATGTGTTTATCACCGCCGATAATCGCCAGGTTAAGATTGGCGAGTTTGTGTTTTATCAGGTAGAGCTCCCCGCCAAAGCGCAGACAAACGCGCAGACAAAAAGGCAGACACTAGAGATCTTGGGCAAAATCTCGGCACGACGACTGACCGACCATTTGCCCGATCGCATTTTTGCCGATACCGAAATTAGCCCAGAGACGATTGCAGCTCTGGTCGGGTTTGCCTACCCCAACCCTGAAATCTATGAAGTGGCAGTGGATGTGATTGGCCACTTTCAGCCAGCTTTGGGATTTATCAATCCCAGAATTACGCCAAATCCGGGGGCTAAGGTCTACCTGGCTGATAACGATACGCTCCAGCAGGTGGTGAATAAAAAACAGCCGGGGGAGGTGGGGTCAGCCCTAGTTGGGTCGCTGCTGCTGCGGCCCGGGGGCGCGGTGCCCGTCGCCCTGGATGTCAAAGAGCTGGTGAGCACCCACATGGCGATTTTAGCAGGCACGGGCTCGGGTAAGTCTTACACTGCTGGGGTGATGATTGAAGAATTTTTGCAACCCTACAATCGCGCTGCGGTGCTGATTTTTGACCCGCATGGAGAGTACAGCACCCTGGCAGATATGCGCGGTCACTCTGCTTTTAGTGGCGACGATGGCTATCGGCCACGGGTGCAGGTGATCACCCCGGATGAAATTCGTATTCGCATGTCTTCACTGGACTACTACGATATTTTGACCCTCTTACCTGAGATGAGCGATCGGCAGCAGGCGATTCTGAATAAAGGGTTTGCCATCCTCAAGCGACACAAGCGCGGCGAATATCGCTGGGATATGAATGACTTAATCCGGGCAGTACACGAGGCTGACACCACCACCGATGATGAGGGCAATGAAAAAGTGGGGTCTTCGGCCCCCGCGCTGGAATGGAAGCTCGATCGGCTGGCCCAGTCGCCCTACTTTCACCAAATGAACCACCTGGCTCCGAAGGATCTGTTTGAGCCCGGACAGGTGACGGTGTTGCAAATGAATGAAATTAGTCAGGAAGAGCAGCAGGTGATCTGCGCAGCGGTGCTTCGCCAGAGCTACCACGCCCGGATCAATACGGCTAAAGACAAAATTGTCGAGGGCGATGAAAACTACCTGCCCTACCCGGTCTTTACCCTAATCGAAGAAGCCCACCGCTTTGCCCCTGCTAAGGAACCTTCCCGATGCAAGGCGGTGCTACGAACTATTTTGAGCGAAGGCCGTAAGTTTGGTTTGGGGGTGGGGCTGATTACCCAGCGCCCCGGCAAGCTAGATTCCGATGTGCTCTCTCAGTGTATGAGCCAGTTTCTGATGCGCATTGTTAACCCGGTGGACCAGGAAAGTCTCAAGTATGGGGTTGAAGCCGCTGGCCGCGATCTGCTCAAAGAGCTGCCCGCCCTCACCAAGGGCCAGGTGATTATTTCAGGGGCTTGTGTGAACACCCCCGTGCTTTGTCAGGTTCGCACCCGCCTCACTCAGCACGGGGGTGAAACCTTAAATGCCCCCCAGGCCTGGCAGAGTCATTTTCAAAAGCATCGGCTGCGATCGCAAGAAATCAAGCGTGCCCCCGTTGCCGCCAATCCCAAAGCCGAAACCGTAGGCGGTATCAGCATTGATTAAAAAACGTAAGGACGTCAAGTTTTACGCCCCTGCTACTACTACGGACGTAAAACTTGACGTCCCTATTGTGCCTGCCCCGCCTTTTGCAAGAGCACCTCGCTATTGACCTGATACGCTTCAACCCGGTCTTGAGCCAGCTGATAGCGATTATCATCAGTGGGCACTTCTGACATCAGATCTGAGGCCTGCTGCCAGCGGGCGGCTAGCTGTAGCCATTCTGCGGGGGTCGTCGCATTTTGCCCCTCAACGGCGGTTTCTTCCGCGAGTCGGACGGCTTTTGCAAAGGAGTCATACGCTTCGGGTATGGGCACTTGCGCGGTGCCTTGAGCCTCGCGGGTCGCCTCAGCGGTAGGCTGGTTGGAGGGCGCTGGCTGGCCTACCTGGTTAGACTCGCTGGGGTCGGCTGCATCACTTGATGTAGATCCATTTGAGGTAGACCCATCAGTCGGGGCGATCGCAGCTGGCCCATCGGGGGAGTCTACTGAGACAGCAAACCGATTCCTGAGGAAGAGCCCGGTTAGCAACAGCAGGATGAGGGCCGCCCCCACGCCGCCAAAGATGCCGCGCATAAAAGACTTGCGCTGTCTGAGGTCTGATTCTGAGACCCCCGTTGAAAAAACGGGTCGGGGTTTGGGGGGCTTGAGGTCTCGAATCATCTGCTTAATAAAGTGGGGCTGCTTGAGGGTGATCATCTCAGACCAAAGCAGATGACGATCGGGGTCTCGATTGATCTCTTCGAGCCACAGTAGCTGCTGTTCTCGAACGATGCGGCTGTTGATATTGACCTTATAAATGCGTCTCGGGGAAATGGTTTCTAGCAGCTTGCGGACCTGCTCGACCACCGACGGCTGATCTAACTGCTCTGGCGTAGGGGCTTCGCACAGCAGTTGCAAAATCCCATCGGCAAATACGGCTCGAGTGCGGATGCCAGCATCCATCAGCCGATCATTCAAAATCTGAATGATCGCAGCCACGCTGCCCTCTCGCGCTTGACCAAAAATATCATTGGCGGGATCCGTCATGAAAAAATCTCCGAAAAACCGTTAGAGCAAAGGCACCCCAGCGGTGAGTAAGGGAGTTAATAGCCTTAAAGTATATAAATTAAAGCTCAAATGGGGCGCGGGGATCAAAAATCATCCACCAAATGTTCCGTATTATTAAACTGCTTAACCTGCCAACATTCAGGATTAAATCGATTAGTTTGGCCTTCTACAGCTCCTTCTACGGCAGTTTGGGGAGGAGCCTGCACCAGCCAAAATTCAAATAGAGCAGTGTAGCTTAGGGAAATTTGCCAGGTGCGATCGCACCCCAAAATAGCCGCGATCAAATGCTGTAAAAAGCCTCCGTGGGAGACGACCCACACCACGTTTCCGGGCGGATGCTGGGTCAGATAGGCGGCACAGTGCTGAGCCCGCTGGCGGGCAGCCGTCAGAGTTTCTGCTTGGGGGACGGGGCAGTAGGTCAGCGTGCTGGTTAACCGACGGCAAAGCTCAGGATATTGGGCGGTAGCTTCTGCCCAGGTCAGCCCTTGAAAAATCCCTTGATGAAGCTCTTGCAAGCTATCTAGCCGTGAGACTGACAAGCCTGGATAAGGCGCGATGAGCGCCTCCGCCGTTTGCCTAGCTCTCAGCAGCGGGCTGCTGTAGCAGTGGGTCGGGGGCGCGCCATGCTGTGCTAAGTATTGGGCTAATTGCTGAGCTT
This sequence comes from Cyanobacteria bacterium P01_A01_bin.114, assembly GCA_039815385.1. Lineage (GTDB taxonomy): Bacteria > Cyanobacteriota > Cyanobacteriia > Phormidesmidales > Phormidesmidaceae > SIO4C1. The sequence continues at coordinate 392 of JBCBZL010000319.1, read as the reverse complement.
GCTGCTGCCCCAACGGCGATAGCGCAGTTGACGACTGGCCCTCCATCCGGGCTTCAGCATTGCCCAGCGACTGAGCGTGACGGATGAGGCAAAGTTTGAGATAACGCATCTCACATTTTGGCGAAGGGCGACAGGGAAAAGGCGAAAGGAAACAGCAACGGCAAGCAAGATAGGCCACATCGGGGAACCCGAGAAGCCCCCTCTTCACCCTATAGCCCCAAGAGGCATGGCTAAAGCCTTCGGCATAGCTTCCCCCTTCGCCCTTCCCCCTTCGCCCTTCGCCCTTCGCCTTTCCCCCTTCCCCCTTCGCCCTTCCCCTTTCGCCCTTCGCCCTTCGCCTTTCCCCCTTCCCCCTTCGCCCTTCCCCTTTCGCCCTTCGCCCTTCGCCCTTC
>JBCBZL010000129.1:0-12362 GCA_039815385.1 Cyanobacteria bacterium P01_A01_bin.114 | reverse complement strand
GCCGCCTGCCTCTTCAAGGCCACCGCCCGATCCCTCCACCGCAGCGCCTGTTCGAAAACGCCAGCCTCAAAATCCATAACAATTCTTCAAGATGCTTTGCCTTTAAGATTCTAACGCTTTATAAGCGCTCAAACCGAGATTAATCTGGGGGAAATGATAGGAATTTTTACTCAGTGAAATAGGGCCAAGCCTATGGGGTGCAGATTGAGATGGCGGTCTGAACCCTCGTAAATTCTCGGAAACTTACCAGAAATTTTGTAAAAATAAAAACCCTCCCAAGCACAAGCTAAGGAGGGCTGGAGTTCCTGAAAATCGTCACTGGTCTTATCGTGATCGAAATATTAAGAATTGGGGAGAGGGGTGACGCCCATCACTCACCTTGCGAAGGGCTTATGCAGAAAGGTTCAAGATACTGACCGTAAGCTGTTTGAGACGGTAAAGGTCGCTGCCTGTTTGTCCCAAATTTGAGGGCGTTCAGATAGGGGGATATAGGGTTGATCATGGGGCCCGGTATAAATTTGCGTGGGTCGAAAAATTCTATTTTCGGCAAGCTGCTCTTTCCAGTGCGCCAGCCAGCCCGCGACCCGCGCGATCGCAAAAATGGGTGTAAACAAGTCTGTCGGAATACCCAACTTGCGATATACCAGCCCAGAGTAAAAGTCCACATTGGGGTAAACGCCTTTGTGGCCCAGTTTTTCGGTGACCACTGATTCTAGCTCCAGGGCGATGGCATAATAATCGTCCTGCCCAAATTTCTCAAATAGCTGCTCAGCCAGTTTTTGTAGAATGACCGCTCGCGGATCTTTGACCTTATACACGCGATGGCCAAATCCCATGATTTTGGCTTTTTGGGCCATCCGATTTTCTAGAAACGGTCGTACATTTTCCACAGAGCCGATATCCTGGAGCATTTGGATAACTTCTTCGTTAGCCCCACCGTGGAGTGGCCCCGCCAGGGTGCCCACTGCCGATGCGACGACGGCATAGGGGTCAGTCAGGGTAGAGGCTGTCACCATAGCGGAAAAGGTAGAGGCGTTAATGGTGTGCTCAGCGTGCAGGGTCAGGCAAATGTCAAAAATCCGGGCGGCCAAGGGGTCAGGCTCTTGCTCATTGAGCATGTAGAGGAAGTTGGCAGCGTAGTCTAGATCATCTCGGGGCTGCACGGGGTCATTGCCCTTGCGGATCAGCTGAAACGCAGCCACCATGGTGGGAATTTTGGCCAGTAATCGCACCACAGCTTTTTGGATATAAGTCGGATCTTCAAGCTCGCGTCGCGAGTAGAACAGGCCTAGGGCCGCAGCGCAGGCTTGCAAAGAATCCATGGGATGGCCGCTTTCGGGAAAGCATTTCATCATGTCGCGAATCCGAAATTTTAGGCGTCGATGGTGCCGAATTTCGTATTCAAAAGCATCTAGCTCGGGTTGGGTCGGTAGCCCACCCCAAATTAGGAGATAGACCGTCTCTAAAAAGTTGCTTTTTTGGGCCAGTTCTTCGATGCGAATCCCGCGATATTCCAGAATGCCGTTCTGACCATCGACATAGCTAACGCTTGACTCTGTCGCCGGAACCCCTTCTAATCCGGGACGATATTCGCATACAGTCATTATCTACTCCTGATAGCCCTAGTGGATTGAGTTTAGATCTTTGTTTCTGTTTATACCTATATTCTTATACCTAATAGAGTATTGAAGATAGCTTATCGCGATGCATGTCAGAGAACGGCGCGTAGAGCGATGAAGTCCGTCTTCACAGTAAAAAGCGCGGCGGTACCCATAGAAAGAGTTCGCTATGGGCGATCGCATTGTCAGCTGAGGGTACCCGCAGCCCAGCTACCCCTGCCTTTTTAAGGGCCCATCGGTGATCAATTGACCCCACGACTAATCGCTGGGCCCACTCACTCAAATCAGGTTCATGACCGATGAGGGCAATGCGCTGGCCGCCACTGCCCCGCTGCCAGGTTTCAAGCCAGGTCAGCCATTGAGACAGTGAGCCACCGGGGGCAAGGGGGGTGAACGTGTCTACGCGATGACTGAGGCCAGCTTGCTGCAAAATTTGGGTGGTTTGGGCTGCCCTTACCAGGGGGCTGGTCAACATGACATCAAAGCTGATGCCTAATTCCTTTAGGCGCTCAGCGACTCGCTGTGTTTTGCGTATTCCTTTTTCGATCAGCGGTCGCTGAGCGTCATCGGCATAGCTGCCTCGTTCTGCCGCAATGCCATGACGAATCAGATAAACTTCAGTGACGATTTCGGCCGGTCCCTGAGTCTGTAATTCCTGAGTCTGTAATCTCTTAGTCTGTATTGATGACGCCATCTTCTGGATTGATCAGCCTCAGCAGCTTTTGCTTGACCTGAATGTCAAAGACTTCCCACTTCAGCCGGTTGTAGTCTCCATTCTCGTAGAAACCCGACAAAAAGCCGATGGGCACCTCAAACCCGCCCGCCATCGACCGCCCGCCGCCAAAAAAGCGACCCTGGCTGTCTTGACCAAAGGCTTCTTTTATAAATTCATCGGGGTCGAGGGTGAGCTTATTGGTTCGCAAAGAGCCAATCACCACCTCGCGCTCATCGTCTTCGTCATGGACAATGCCGTAGACCACCGCCGTATGCACGTTTTCTTCGGTGATCAAAAAGTCGGCAGCCTGGGGAATCGCATCGCGATCTTCGTAGCGTAGGTAGCCCACCCCCGCAATCGATACGCTGTTCTGAATCGTGCGATTGCGCAGCGACCGCTCGATTACGTCCATCACTCGCTTAGAGCGAGAGGCTTGCAGAATGGCGCTCAGCAGCTGAGGATCGTAGTACTGGCTTAAAAATGCGGCGGCTAAAAAATCGGGCTCCGCTGCATTCATCAGCCGGTTCGTATCTGATCTCAGCCCGTGCATTAGGGCGGTGGTGCATTTGACATGTTTGCTGTTGCTGCGTTCTAGTCGCAGCAGACCTGCCTGGAGATACTGGGTCAAAATCGTCGCGGTAGCCCGAATCTCAGGCCGGATATCGGTGAGCTCTGCTTTGGGCATGCTCTGGGGTGCATGGTGATCGATCACCACTAGCAGCGGCAGTGAGGCCGCCTCAACCAGCTTTGTTAGCTGACTGGTAGTGCCCTGGGTGTCGATCAGCACATAGCCAGCATAGCGAGACAGGTCGGGGGATTCAGTCTGCGGCCAGCGTTTAGCAGGCAGATTGGTTAGCTTAACCAGGGCGATGTTTTCTTGATGGCTGAGGGTGCCTGAATAAACAATGTCGCAGTCAATTTTATGGCTCGCTGCGATTAGCTGATACGCCCAGGCAGACGACAGCGCATCTGGATCTGGAAAATCTTGCAGCAGCACAATTTGACGGCTGCCAGAATGCTTCATTAAAAGATGTTTGAGCGCGGTGGCAGAGTCTGTTTCGTCTGAATCCCTCATGTCCGCCATGGTGGCCGTTGGATGGAAAACTTCAGGAGCATTGAGCAAAGCGTTTTGGGTTGACATTTGATAAGAGATCCGCTGTGTGGACGATTTTCTAAGGGAGATGCCCCGCCTAAATTCAGGTTTACCGCCTGTAGCCGGATTTATCGTCCATATCTAGAGATATTTTGATTATGGAATCAAGTCAACCTAAATGCTACCGACCTTTCTAAGCTTCAAAGTTGCTCTAAAAACCGATAACATACTTACGCCATTCTTGATGGGTGCCGCTGCGGATATGGCGAGATAGCTCGAAATAAAGGCTGCTATGGGGCTTTCGGGGTTTCGTTCGCAATGCCATTCGGGCTTCTTTGGGGGTTCGATTCCCTTTGCTGACATTACATCTGACACAGGCAGTCACGATGTTTTCCCAGGCGTCGCCGCCGCCACGCGATCTGGGTAGTACATGGTCTAAGGTGAGACCATCGCCTGAGTAGCCACAATACTGACAAGTATGATTGTCTCGATGCAACAGGTTGCGACGGGTCAGAGGGATGTCTTTATACGGAACCCGTACATAGTGCCTCAGTCGAATAACGGTGGGTAGAGGAAAGTTGGCATAGATAACTTTGCCGTTGTGCTCTAAATGTTCTGCTTTACCCTTGATAATCAGCACAACAGCTCTTCGCCAGCTGGTGATGTTGAGCGGCTCATATGACGCATTCAGGACGAGGACCTTACTCATTGAAGGGTCAGGCGTTGAAGGGGCAGGCGTTGAAGGGCAGGCGTAAAGGCCTAGGGGATGAAGGGTTAAACGATGAAGAGCAAGTACTGAGAGGTTTGCCATAGATAGTAGCACAGGTGCCGCATCGCTGCCTGCGTCCCTGGTTGAGTGCCCTGGTTGAGTCCTTAAATTTAGACATCTGTGATGGGGCACCTGTTAAACTAGCGCTAAATTTTAGACAAGCCAGACTTATGTTGAGTTGGGAAAATACCGCCGATCTGTCTTCGATGCGATGTTCACGGGCCTGGGTTGAGATCAGCTTGGCCGCTGTGCAGCATAACGTGGGTCAATTTAAGGCGCATCTGGCCCCGGGGGCAGAGCTGATGGCGGTGGTCAAAGCTGACGCCTATGGGCACGGGGCGGTGACCGTCGCTACGACAGCGCTACAGGCTGGGGCGACCTGGCTAGGCGTGGCGACCGTGCCAGAAGGCATCGAGCTACGACAGGCGGGGCTGCAAGCGCCCATTTTAGTGATGGGGGCGGTCAATCACCCTGAAGAGGTGCGGGCGATCGCAACCTGGCAGCTACAGCCTACCCTGGTCACCCCTAAGCAAGCCCTGGTGTTTTCAGACACCCTATCGGATTCCTTCTCGGGTCAGCCTCCTCTACTGCCGGTTCATCTCAAGCTAGATACCGGGATGTCGCGCTTGGGATGTGATTGGCAGCAGGCCGTGGCGTTTGTTGACTTTGTGGGGCGGCTGCCTAATCTCCAGGTGGCGAGTCTGTATTCTCATCTGGCGACGGCAGATAGCCCCGATCCTGCGATCATGCACGTCCAACACCAAAGATTTGAGCATGCGATCGCAGCGTTACGGCAGCAGGATTTGCTGCCCGCCAAACTCCACCTGGCTAATACGGCAGCGACTTTGAGCGAGGCAGCTTTGCACTATGACCGAGTTAGGGTCGGCCTGGGGCTCTATGGTCTTTCACCAGCCCCCCACCTGAGCACGGTGCTCGATCTCCGACCTGCTCTTGAGGTCAAAGCCCGCATCACCCATCTCAAAACTCTAGACGCTGGGGCTGGTATTAGCTATGGCCATAGTTTTGTAACCCCTCGTCAGATGCAAGTGGCCGTAGTCGGCATTGGCTACGCCGATGGCGTCCCTCGGCAGCTCTCTAATCAGATGCAGGTGCTGATCAATGGGCAACGAGTCAATCAGGTGGGGGCGATTACGATGGATCAGCTCATGTTAGATGTGTCTGATTTAGATGCCCTACAAGAGGGCGATCGGGTCACGCTGCTGGGCCGTCAGGGCGATCAGGTGATTACAGCTGATGACTGGGCAAATGCCACCGGGACGATCTCATGGGAAATCCTCTGCGGCTTTAAGCATCGCCTGCCCCGGATTGTTGTAAGCGAAAGCTGCGCAGTGTCCCCACTTTCCCTGCCCCCCGTTCATCAATAAAAATCGAAAAGTAAACAAGCCTCGCAAAATAAAAGATCGCAATAAGGGTTGGAGGTTTGGGAAAGATCTTGATATGATATTGCTCACGTCTTGGAGAGGTGGCTGAGTGGTTGAAAGCGGCTCCCTGCTAAGGAGTTATGGGGTGTAAACTTCATCGAGGGTTCGAATCCCTCCCTCTCCGTTGCTTTAAAGGTTGCGAAGTGCCCACATTAGCCGTTCTGGGCTAGCGTTGTGGTGTACAAATGAAAACAAATGTTGAAACCTCAGCTGGCCTTCTCGATCTACAACAAACTGGGCCGACAGGGGCGCTCCTAACGCTTGACCAGTGCCATAAGCTCTAAACACTTTGCAATCCGGATCAACCAGCAGCGGCATCTCTAGCATCAGATCTTGCTGCACTTGTTTGCTCTGCCCCATGTTTGTACTCGTCACCAGCAGTACCTCAGCCCCTAAGGCTGTAAACTGCGCGTAGGTTTCGTTAAGAGCCAAAATGTGGGGGTAGCAAAATGGGCAATATTGCTTCTCCGTAAAAATTCGGGTAAAAGCAACCACGACTGGTTTGAGCCCGCGATAGTCAGACAGCTGAATAGCGGCTCTTTGGCCGACTACCGGCAGCTGAAAATCAGGCATCCGCTGGTTGACCGTAAACTTTGGTGTGGCCGGCAGCGGCACAAAATTTTTAAAAAATCGCAGGTTGACTAACCCACGAAAATCCATTGAAGTTAACTGCATCGATATGCTTGGGGTGGGGCAAGATCAGCCCGCCCCACCCCGTTAATGGTCTACCTATCCCCCTGCTGGTAAGTTTAAACAGCTGCGAAAAACTCTTTGGACTTCACCGGATCGGGATTCATGGTTTTTTCGCCCGGCTGCCAACCAGCAGGACAAACTTCGTCGGGGTGAGACTGCACGTACTGCACTGCCTGAAGCACCCGCAGGGTTTCATCAACGCTGCGTCCAAAGGAGAGATTGTTGATAGTTGCATGCTGAATGATACCCTCTTTATCGATGATAAAAAGGCCCCGCAGAGCGACCCCAGCCTCTGGTTCAAGGACGTTGTAATCTGCGCTAATTTCTTTCTTGATGTCAGACACGAGCGGATATTCAAGATCGCCAATTCCCCCAGCTTTACGGTCGGTTTGAATCCAAGCCAGGTGAGAAAACTCGCTATCTACAGAGGCTCCTAAAACTTCAGTATTGAGTTCCTTGAACTCGCTGTAGCGGTCGCTAAAAGCAGTAATCTCGGTGGGACAAACAAACGTGAAGTCTAACGGATAGAAAAATAGAACGACATACTTACCGCGATAGTCAGAAAGCTTGATCGTCTTAAACTCTTGATCAACCACAGCTGTTGCTGTGAAGTCAGGAGCAGATTGGCCCACTCTAAGACAACCCTCTGCCTGAATACTCATAGATTTACTCTCCAGGAAGTCAACAAATTACTGCGTCTAAACTGAACCTAGGTCATGATTAGACCCATCAGAGATACCTGCTAGACAAGACTGGCAATATCGGGCAGCATTCACAGGCCATAAGATACCTGAATTAGTAGCCTACTAGAGGCCCGCATTAAAGGCCCACACTATCGGCCTACACTAGAAGCCCGCAAATCGCCTACATATAGCCCACAAACACTACTAGCCCACAAATACTATAGACCTCAAAGCTAGACATCAATATATCATAGTCATAACGATATATCATAGTCATAACGATTTTGAGTACTGCCGCGTGCCAAATTCAACTTGCAAATCCAGGTTGACTGATCGGTCTTGTGGTAGCTACCCACCGACCTGACTGAAAAAAAATGAGCAAGCTAGCCATTCTCTAGAGGCCTTCAAGCTTTGCGGTTTCTAAAATCTAAATGGCTCAGGCGTGATTTGAACACGCGACAAAGGGCTTATGAGTCCCCTGCTCTACCACTGAGCTACTGAGCCTTAGGCTGGGCCATGAGTTTTTCTTTAACCACAGCTCTCACAAGACTATCATAAAACGGCGTCAAAGAGACCACAGCACTGCCCGCGGGTTTGCTTAAGTCGTCCGCTTATAAACGCTGAGGCTCGCTAAGCGACTCAGCTAAACAAAAGCCCCCTAAACAGACAGCTTAGGGGGCTATAAGCTCTATTGGAAAACTGCTTAGGTCAGCAGTGACTGCGGTCACTGCTGACCTAAGCCAACTTTCTAGTGCCAGCGCCTTAGCTAGCGCTGAGGCAGGTAGGCTACTGGGTTAACGGTACCCTGCTGAGGTAGGTGAACCTCAAAGTGAAGGTGAGGCCCAGTGCTGTAGCCTGTACTGCCCATCTCAGCAATTTGCTGCCCCTGGGAGACCTGCTGCCCGGGTCTAACCAACAAACGACTATTGTGAGCGTAGCGTGTCATGCTGCCATCAGCATGGCGAATCTCGACCAAGTTGCCATAGCCGCCAGAGTTCCACCCAGACCGCTCTATGACGCCGGGCGCTGATGCCACAATCGGCGTGCCGACTGGGCCAGCTACATCTACCCCGCGGTGCATCCGACCCCAGCGCCAGCCATAGCCAGAGGTAACGGTGCCGTGAGTAGGCCAAATATAGCCGTTAAAGTAATTTGGAGTATCCGGCAGATACTCTTCTGAGTCAGGCAAAACCGGCATGTCTGGTGACACAACCTGACCGGTTCCAGGGCTTACCGCCGGGGGGGCATACACCTCTGGGTTGAGAGGTGCTGCGGCTAAGAGCTGCGGATCGGGGCGAGTTGCTTCAATGGACTCGCCTGAAGACGGGCTGGCTGCTGAGACTGTCAGGTCGGTCGCACTCCCAGAGAGGCGATTTTGGAATTCAGGATTGACCACAGCCACATCTACACTATCGCCGCTCTCTGCCCCGCCAACCGCTGCTGGGGCAGCCTGCGTGGCAGCGGTTACACCATCTGCTACACCGTCTGTAACATCAGCTTCGGCCTGCACGCGAACTGACTCAACCTGACTAATCAAGCTTGACATATAAGGGTCAGTCTCCGGTGCAGGTGCACTGGAAAATTCGGTCTGCTCACCTTGCAGGCGGCCTATTAACGTGGAGGTATCGACGCGATTCTGAATCGTTGACTGTAAACGAGCAAGCTTAGTATCACTGTTACCAGCTGAGACAACCGCCGCTTCTGGGGCAGGTGCGGGTGACATGACAATGGGGACAGGTATCTCAGGCTGACTATGACCACCCCACGCAGGCTCAGGAACCACAAGCTCTTCGCCAGCTAAGATAAAATCAGGATTGTTGAGCCCGTTGGCATGAGCCAACTGCTCTGGCGTCACGCCCAGAGACTGAGCAATCGAGCTCAAAGTATCACCCGCCCGCACCCGATAATCTTGCTCTGCGGTCGACGGTGAAAGAGTTGCTACCACAGGAACGCTAGACTCTAATGCGCCCTCAGAGCGAGCCTCGGTCTGTCCCTCTACGGTCAGCTCAGCAACCTCGGCTTGGCTAAGCTCTCGCCTAAACCCATCGGCTTGGGACATCAGACCTGCAGAACGCAATGTCTGGTTCTGCTCAACCGCTTCCGTCGGAACGATAGCCGGAACAGTGACCGCTGGTGAAGGAGCCTGCAGCTCACTTGCCAACTCCACAGATGTGACGTCTTCTAACATAGAAGACAGCTTGGAGGGCTTATCGACGGCCGTTACTGGGCTGCTTTCTCCCTCGTCTCGAGCTATCGCCAGCAGAGTTGAAGCTGAACCCTCAGTCGATTGATGGGCAGGAAGGCTGCGATTCGCCAGTTCATCTGCAGGAACCTTGAGAACCTGGCCTACCTGAAGGGGCGCTTCCGGAGAAATCCGATTGGCCACCTTGATATCTTTGACCGCGACCCTGTGCCGCTGTGCAATTTGCCACAGGCTCTCGCCATCTGCAACGGTGTGATAAACCGTCTCGGCCTGCGAACCGGGCTTGACGCCAAAAGAACTTTGAATAGACGCTGCTGACGTCTGAGGAAGCTCTTGGAGAGTACTGGAGGGAACCTGCACTGGCGGCAAATCAACTGCAGCAGATGCTTCTCCCTCGGCGAGTAATACACCAGAAGCCCCCATGGAAAGAGCAATCCCCAGCATCGCTGCCGATGTTGCTCTACCGTTGCTCCCAGAAGAAACCTGACCATCTAACTCAACCATTGCCAACAGGCATGAATGACTCGAGTCAGTCGTAGGCTCCTGCGAATTCGTACGTTTCAAGGAATAACCTCCTAAATGACCAGCGTTTAACCGTTTTGAAACCTGCTGAACTCTATCGCGATCCCTAGAACAGCGCTTCCGCTGTCAACAGTAAGTGGCAAACGACGTCAGGCAAAAATACCTGCGAAGGCTTAGAAAGCTTCGTCTAGGTAACAATACCTTCGATGTCCGACTTAGGCAAGTTTACACGACTTAATTAAAAATTCAATCCCATTACACGCACCTTTATTGAGTTCCCAAAAAAAACATAAAGTTCACGCATAGAGGCAAAAGCTTTCTATCTTGGCTGGGAGTTATGGTTATAAAAGCGGCCCTGAAATGACTGTAGATAAAGGCTTTCGGTGATCTGGTTTTAGATCTTTTCGAGATGCGAAAGCGGCTGTTGCAATGGGTTTGTACTTTAGGATTACCCGTTTATTGACAAAAAGCTGTCACTGATCAGTGAATTTCCCTTTATTTTCTGAAGCGCTTGATTTTGAAGGGATTGCTCAATTTTATGCGTCGTTTTATCGCTTTTGAGAAGGTCAGGGATAGAAAATTCTTATCTTCAAGTGTCCCTTTTTGTGATTTAAAGAACTCTTTTTCAGCTAGAAAAACGCGTTCTGGTCGATGATCTGGCGGGGTGGGGGCAAGAAAATTTTAGGTTAACGATTCCAAGCCAGTGGGGTCAGGTCTGGCCGCTCACCTTGGGTATATTGGCCTTGGTCGGCAGTCTCTCTTTTATAGATGTTCTCTATAGATGTATAGATATCAAGTTCAAATTCTACAGGGGAGCCCCTGCTGATTCGGTTTCTAAACCGGGTTAGCTTAGCTGTCTAACGGCTTCGAACAGGCCAACCGCGACACTCACGGACAAATTCAGGCTTCTTACAGATGACTCGACGATGGGGATGCGCACGGTGTATTGACAGCGGGCCAAGATATCCGATGGCAGGCCTTTTGTCTCACAGCCAAACAGCAGCCAATCAGTACTTTTGTATTTTATCTCTAGATAGTTAGATGTCCCTGAAGTGGTATAGCCTAACAACCGACCCCCTCTTTCTTGTTGATGTTGCCAAAAAATATCTATGGAATCGTGTAGGTGAAGCTTGACGTAGGGCCAGTAGTCCAGCCCAGCTCGCTTTAAGTAGCGATCGCTAAGTTCAAATCCTAGCGGAGCCACTAAATGGAGCTCGACGGCGGTAGCTGCGCACGTACGGGCTATGTTGCCCGTATTGGGGGGGATTTCTGGATTAACTAGGACAATATGCGGCATTTAAGCGATTAGTGGCATTTTGTGAAGGTTAACGGCCATGCTACACCAGATAAATGGGAGTTAACGCGGATGTCAGTGCGCCGGATTTGCGGCGATCTTGTTTGAGATAAAGTTTGAGTCAGATACTGAGATTGAGCCTCCCAAAATGATAGGAGTTTTTTATCAATCACAAAGCGCACCTGTTGAGCGTCACTGACCTAACGGTTGTCAGTATGCCGGTAATGTTTGGCCTGGGCTGTCGCTGAGCGCTTTCGCTAGCCGACAGTCCGGAGCGGCTGCGATAGGCCTGCTGCTGGGCTGGGATAGGGGCGGCTGCGATCGCTACCGGGCCAGGCTATATTGGGCGGCAGCTGGGCAAATGTCTGATTCTAAAGCCTGCTCTTGTAAATCCATCACGCGGGCGGCCTGGGTGATGGTGGTTTGAATCGTGTCACCTGATTGAACTTGGGCCAGCCATTGCTGGGCTTGATTGCCCTCTCTCAAAATCTGCTTGATTGGGTTTAAGAAGCAAGCAATGCCGTGCTGCTTGGCGGTGGGATAAACGGTTTGATATAGCTGCTCAATCCAATCCTTGGCGAGAATGGTTCGGCCATCTTGCCAGTGGGTAAGATGGGCTTCTAGACTGCGCTGGGCAGCGGCCTGCTCGTTGGCGTGGGTGATTGCGAGCAGGTCTTCATGACGAGTCGCGGTAGGCAGCCGACTCTGGATGAGGGGGTCAAGGGCCGGATCGGCCTGTAACTGGAGTAGTCGGGCTTCTAAAAGGGCTGTAACTGCCAAAAGCAAGACCGGATCTGTCACTAAGTCACAAATGCGAAGCTCAAGGCGATTGAGGTTATAGGGCCGACAGTCGCCATTAGGGCGGACTGAGCACCAAAGGTGACGAACGCTTTGCATCGTGCCCTGCTGGATCTGAGCATTGACCCACTGAATATGGTGGGCGTGGCTTTCGAACAGGGGAACCTGTTTAGGTGTCTGCGGAAAGAGATGCCAACGGGTTGAATGATAGCCAGTGCTGGCATTGTCTAGAAAGGGAGATGATGCCGTTAACGCTAGCCAAAGTGGGGCTTCCAATCGGACGAGGCGGCAGACTCGCATCAGCAGCTCTGGGTCGGAAATGCCTACATTAATATGTATGCTGGCGGTGACGACATCGGTGCCGTAGGTCTCTTCAATGTAGCTATGGTAGGGGTTCTTGGGATCTGATCGATAAAACCGATGGCTATCTCCCAGAGAGAGGGTGCTCCCTGGGAGCAGCGTATAGTTACCTAGCTGATTTAGGAATTGTCGCAGACGCAGTCGGGGTGTCAGCAGTTCGCACAGCAGTTG
>JBCBZL010000325.1:0-5477 GCA_039815385.1 Cyanobacteria bacterium P01_A01_bin.114 | reverse complement strand
CTTGTATATACACGGTAGCCCAAAATTGGGAAGAGGGGCTGGGGGACGTAGAGCTTCGCCCTTCTCACAGAGTGGGCTGCCGGGATATTCACTGCGGGGATGTTATTAATGTGCAGTCGCCTTACTGAAGGTCAGGGAATTTACAGGAACAGTTCCTGGCTCAAGCTTCCCAGTTTCTTCTCGATTAGTTTTTAGCTTAGGAGTCAAGGTTGGACAGGTTGCCCACCTGGACAATTTCAGCAGACTCGAAATATTGGAAGAGAATTAACAATGGTCACTAAAGTATCCACCCCAGTGCGATCGCGCGCCGAAGTTGAGCAAGAAATTAAAGAAACCCTGGGCCTGGTGCCCTCCTTCTTCAACAGCATTCCAGATGCCATCTTTGACTATGAGTGGCAGCTCTTCAAGCGATTTGAAATCACCGATCAGATTACTGCGCCGCCTCAAGACAACCCGGTGATCCCAGCCAAGTATCGTCAGCTGATGGGCATTACCCTGCATTCTGAGACCAAATGTGTTTACTGCACTCTGTTCCATACCGAGCTGGCACGTTTGTTTGGCGCAACCGAGGCCGAAATTCAAGAAGCGGTTCACTATGCCAAACACTCTGCGGGTTGGAGCGCCTATCTAAACGGCATTCGTGCCGATTTTGATGAATTTGAAAAAGAACTGGGCCAAATCGGTGAATATCTTCAAGGAAAAGGTTAGCTATGCAAGTTCAAAAAATTCGACCCACCGTTTTTCAGCTCAACCTGCACGCCCTTGAGCTAGCTACCCTGATTTCAACCGCCCGCTGGGCACTCGATGGGGCCAAAGGCGAACTTCACCCAGAAGCGATCAAACAGCTTCAGAAAGTCGTCTCAGATTACGACACCCAGCGACAGCAAACAAAGTCCCAAACAGCAAACTCTCAAAAAGTAGATTCTCAAATAACAGATTCTCAAACAGCAGGCTCTCAAACAGGCATCGGCAGATTGGGAAACCTTTACCTGCCGCGTATCTAATACGAAATCCTGGCTGACTGCCCCTGATACCGCAGGGCGGGCACAAGGCACCGCCCCTACAAGATTATCCATTTTGAATCGGGGTACTGGTTCAGATTTAGGATAAGACCTGCTTCCGGTTAGAGACGGGGTCTCTAGTGAATATCTTATAGAATCAACAATCTATGAGATCTCACTCTCTGCCACAGACTTAACTAACTCCTGATGTATTTCCTCAGACGATGCCACAATTAGCCCTGGCCACTGATAGTTTTTGCAGGCATCGAGGGGCGGCAGAGGAGAGCCATCATGGGCAGTCAAAATGTAGCCCATCTCTTGGGCCATGAAAGACAGGGCGGCTCCGTCGATAAATTTGCCTCGCGCTAGCACCGCGCCGGAGAGTTCGCCCGTGAGCAGACCGTTGACGTTGGGAATTCTCTCTGTCTGAGAGTAGTCAGTTTTGACGTTGATCACGCCGTACTTTGGTTTGAGATGATCGCTCAAATAGCCCATATCCCAACCGAGTAAAATATTGTTCTCAGGTGTGTGAACTTTCAACTGTTCACACGTCTCTAAGCGATCGGCAAAAGTGCCCTTAAAGGTCCCCTGTCCCCGCAGGGTGTAGTAATAAGTTTGGTGGGCCGGGCTCATAGCCAGGACGGCTTCAAAATTATCTGCGTTGAGAATGGTGAGAATAATCTGATAGTTAGGGTGGCCATCCATGTAAAATCGAGTCCCGTCGATGGGGTCGAGGGTGATCAGATAGTCGCCCTGAGGGCCTAAGTCGATGGCACGAAAATATTTGGTGTTGTAAGACTTTTCATATTCTTCGCCGTGGAAACGGAGATTGGGAAAATGGCCTAGCAACGTCACCTCAACAAATGTCTGAATTGAGAGATCTGCGTCAGTGAGGGCGTTGGCAAAGAAATTTTCAGAATCGTATTTATCGGGCTGGTTAACGATGCCGTGCTGGATTTGCTGGGCGTAGGCCCCAGCAATTTTGAGCTGGGGCAGCAGGGTTTCTAAAATCTGGCGAGGGGTGGGAATATCTTGCATGGGGGTTATGTGCGATCGCATTTTCCCATAATTACCAGATCGCATCCCCTTCGCGATAGCATCTCTAATACTCACAATCCACGTAGAGGCGTTGCCTGCGATTCCCCTACGGTCTATCAAGGCATCGCCGCATCCAGAGCCGCCGCAGATACCCGATAGTTTTCATCTTTTTGCAGCTGTTGCACTAACTGTCTGGCCTGGGGCGCTTGACATCCGGTCAGGGCCGTTGCCGCCCGCCAACGATCGCGCCACATATCACTCTGGGCCAGATCGCTCAGCAAGGCCAGCGCCTCGCCCTGATAGTCAGAAGCCAGGACATGCCGCAGCGCTAAGATAGCCGTTTCTTTTACAGCCCGGGTTTCATCGTCTAGACCGGTGGTGGCGAGGGTCAATAGGGTACCGTACTCGGTGGTTTCAAGCAGCAGTGAGAGAATCGTTTGCCGAATCAGCCAGTGAGGATGGGTCTCAAATAATCGCGTCAGTAGCGGAATAGCGGGCCCGCCAAACTCAAATAGAGAATTCGCTGCCTCGGCCAGCACGTTACTGTCTTTTTCTTGATGCAGCAGGGCTTCTAAAACCTCAAAGGCAGCTGGGACCCGATGGTTACCCAACCCCATCACTGCCAGCCGCCGGAGCAGAAAATCGGGCTCAGCGGCTAGCCGCTTTAACACCGGCACGGCGACATCTGCGGGCAGCTTGGCTAGCTCATCCAGGGCCGCTTTTCGGATATTTAAGGCTCGATTACGCAAGGCCTGCTCAAGCCGAGTGATGTCGTTGGGGGGCTGATCGTCTGGGTTTGGGCTGTCTGGGTTTGAGCTGTCTGGGGTTAGGTCATCTGGGATTAAGTCATCTGGGGGCATGCGATCGCAAATGATGAAGGAATGTAAACGCGTGTGCTTTTATTATCGCTGGCCCTGTCGATTAAGCCAAATCTGGAAAGACCGATTTTACCGCCGGATGCACCAGACGATGGTTGAGCACATTCAGCCCTTCAGCCAGGGCGGCATCTCGTTCCAGTGCCTCTAAGCCATCATTGGCCAGCTTCACTACATACGGCAGCGTGCTGTTGTTCAACGCCTGGGTTGCCGTGCGCGGCACGGCCCCTGGCATGTTGGGGACCCCATAGTGCAAGACACCGCCTTCTCGATAAATGGGTTCACTGTGAGACGTGGGCCGAACGGTTTCGATACAGCCACCCTGGTCAACCGCAACATCTACAATCACGGCCCCATCCGGCATGGTGGCCACCAGCTCGCGGCTGACCAGCGTCGGGGGGCGTCGCCCTGGCACCAGCACCGCCCCGATCACCAGATCTGCCTGGGGAATCACCGCTTCAATGTTGGGGGCACTGCTGTAGAGCAGCTCAACCCGAGAGCCAAACAGCTCTTCTAGCTGGTTCAACCGATCTAGGTTGATGTCTACTAGGGTCACCTGGGCACCCAGGCCAACGGCCATTTTGGCAGCCTCGGTGCCAACGATGCCGCCACCGAGCACCACCACTCGACCTGGGCTCACCCCTGGGATGCCGCCCAGCAAAACACCGCGACCGCCCTGCTGCTTTTCTAAAAACCGGGCTCCAAACTGCACAGACAGCCGCCCCGCGATGATACTCATCGGGGTGAGCAGCGGTCGCTGGTTATTTTTTTCGACGGTTTCGTATGCGATCGCAGCCGCTCCACTTTGGATCAAGGCTTCTGTCAAGGGGCGACTGGCGGCCAAATGCAAATAGGTAAATAGCAGCTGATCTTTTTGAATGAGGGGATATTCAGCCGACAGCGGCTCTTTGACTTTAACAATCAGCGCTTGCTGCCAAACTTCAGCCGCCGTTGAGACGACCTTAGCCCCGGCCTTCTCATAGGCTTCATCGGGGTAGCCAGCGCCAGCCCCAGCCTGGGTTTCAACAAACAGCGTGTGGCCCTGAGCTGTCAAAACTTGGACGCTACCAGGGGTTAACCCAACCCGATATTCTAAATCTTTAATTTCTTTGGGAACGCCAATCTTCACACAACACCTCTCATTTATCACCCTCTCTAGCTTATTGCGTCTATCTGACTGCAAACCGAGCAAACCGTTACAAAGTCAGGTTTGCCGTTCAGGTTTATGGCCAGGTTTATGGCATCGGTTATTGACTAACGTCGCCCCAACTCGCGACAATAGGACTCACTGTTATGAGTTTGCCTGTGCTGTGACCGACCTCAAACCCAAAACTTTCCCCAAACTCAATCGTCCTAAGCGAGGTTTTACTAATTACGCTGAAAGCCTTAACGGTCGGGCTGCCATGATTGGGTTTATTGCACTCGTGGCCATCGAATATTTTACTGGCAAGGGGCTTTTGTCTTGGCTAGGGCTCGTTTAAAACCCCTTACCTGGTTTGCTCGCTTAGGGACATGCGGGCAAATAACATACCTGGTCGCAGGGCGCAAAATTTTGCTGCCCTACCATTGGGATTAGCCATTTTGGGATGTTATTTATTTGCTAATCCCTTATCCCTTTAATGTGTAAAGGCTGACATTCTGGCGAATAAAGCCTTCGGTTTCCAAATCTGATAGCGGGTCGGTGAGCAGAATCGCCAGATGCGTTTCAAAAGCGGCACGGGCACGGTTTAAGTTGGCTAAGGTCTCTGCAAAAGATAGCCCCGGCGATCGGGTCACCACAGGAACCTGCTGAATTTCGCTGTAAAAGTAGGGCGGGCAAGTTTCAGGATAGTAGTCCTGATATTGCAGCGTCAGGGTACCGCTAGGATGGTTACGTAGCCGCATCCAACGGTAAAACGGCTCAGCTAAATAACCGCGACCATTGAGCTGCCACCACCAGGTTTTGTGCCACGCCTGCCTGGGCAGGTGCAAAATCGCATCGGCTTGCTCAGTCGAGTATCCCACATGGGTCAAAATGGCGAGGGCGGTTTGGGGGCAAACGCCCTCACAGAAGGTTTTGAGCGTGGAATGATATAGGGTAAGCGCTGAAGACTGCTGATAATCGGGCTCAGCCAGTGGCCGCTGTTGGGTATCGAGGGTTTTCCCGCTGAGCAAACAGTGGACTCTTTCAAATCGAATCAAACCGTCTAAGGTGCCGTCGGCGAGGGGAAGCCCCACTTGAATCTCAACCTGATCGACCTGCTCAGGACTGACTAAAGCAGGCATACAGTCGCTCAAGAGCGATCGCAACGCGGCTGGGGTTGCGATCGCAAGGGCCAGTTGTAAATCACCGCTGATCTCCCGAGTCGTCGCAAAGGAAGTCTGGGCGACCAAGTCAGAATTGCCTGATAGCACCATTTGCCTGAGAGGTAATTACGCCTGCTGAAAGCTTAACGAGCCAATCGGCCAATCGGGTCAAAAAGCCTATTTAATTTAAGAAAGTCAATACTTTTAGGTGATGTATCAAAAAAAGGTGAATGGCCAAAACCATTCACCCCCTTGCTAGCCGGAGCAAGTCCGCTGG
>JBCBZL010000241.1:0-7773 GCA_039815385.1 Cyanobacteria bacterium P01_A01_bin.114 | reverse complement strand
GCAAATGGCGCATCCGATGAGGGAGCAGTGCCCAATGAATGGGTTTAGTGATATAGTCAGTGGCTCCCGATTCAAAAGCTCTTTCCTGAAACCCGTATACCTGTTTTGATGATTACCAGTCTTGAAGATATAGACTCGATTAATCAAGCCTTTGAATCGGGAGCCACTGACTATATCACTAAACCCATTCATTGGGCACTGCTCCCTCATCGGATGCGCCATTTGCAAGACATCCTCGAGCGTCAGCGGGCAGAGCAGCAAATCAAAGCATCGCTACGAGAAAAAGAGGCGCTGTTAAAAGAGATTCACCATCGCGTTAAAAACAACCTTCAAATTATTTCTAGCTTGCTCAATCTCCAGTCTAGCTCAATCAAAGACAAGCAAACGCTAGAGCTTTTTCAAATAAGTCAAAATCGAGTACATTTAATCGCTTTAATTCACGAGAAGTTATATCAGTCTAACGATTTAGGGAAAATTAATTTTAGGAGCTACTTTCAAGATCTTTGTGATTATTTACTGCGCTCCTATAAACTCACGCCAAACAGCGTCAGTCTGATGATTGAAATTGATGACTTTTCTTTAGAGATTGACACAGCTGTTTCCTGCGGATTAATCATTAATGAGCTGATGTCAAACTCTTTAAAGTATGCGTTTAGAGAGTTTGACTCTGGAGTTATTCAGATTAAAGCAAACCTGATCGATGAGGCTCACTTTACAATCAGCTTTAGAGACAATGGGGTCGGTCTGCCGCAGAGTATAGATACTGAGAATTCGGAGTCTTTGGGGTTAAAAATCATTTTTAACTTGACTGAACAGTTGGGAGGTAGCCTAGTCATTAAAAGAGATAACGGAACAGAATTTGAACTGACTCATCTTTCGCTTTAAGCATAATTTTTACAGTAAACACACCACGGAGACCTGAAGTCAATGTCTGCCACAAAAGTAATGGTTGTAGAAGACGAAAGTATAATTTCATTGGATATTAAAAATAGCTTGGTTAAGCTGGGATACAATGTTTCTGGTGTGGCTGCATCTGGCGATATTGCCTTAAGAAAAATACAAGACAATTGCCCAGATTTAATCTTGATGGATATTCACTTGAAAGGAGAAATGACTGGCATTGAAGTATCTGAAAAGATTAAAGCTGATTTTCAGATTCCTGTGATCTATCTGACCGCTAATGCAGATAGTCAAACGTTTCAAAAAGCAAAGCAGACTGACCCTTACAGCTATATTCTCAAACCCTTTGCAGAAAAAGAGCTGGGCCTTGCCATCGAGCTCGCTCTGCATCAGCATCAGAAACAGCAAGCTATCAAATCTAGCGAAAGATGGTACGCTACAGCGTTTCAGGCGCTTAAAGAAGCCATTATTGCCACTGACGCAAACGGCTATGTCGTCTTTATGAATGCGTTTGCTGAAATGATGACCGGCTGGACCCTAGCCGACGCACTAGACAGACCCGTAGCAGACATCCTCAAACTTCAGAAGAAAATACAGCAGCTCGATGTGCCTGGGCTGTCAGAAAGTACCGATTCGATTTTGGCAGCTTTATTCGAAGGCAGACAGTTTGTTTCCCTGCCAGATGATATTTGCTTGCTGACCAAACCTCAAACTGCCATCCCGCTGGAAGGGAATTTATCTACCCCAGGTACGCTCATTCCCATTGAGGGCAACTCAACATCTATCAAAGATTTTTCGGGCACGGTTGTTGGCAGCATTTTTATTTTTAGGCGTGTCCAGTCTACGTCATCCTCGATCGCCCAGCCTTCAAGCTATGAGCAGAGACAGCGCAACGCTGAGCACAGACAGTGCAACGCTGAGCACAGACAGCGCAATCCTCTAGCTCATCAGGCCAACAAGTCCCAAGCAGCCGAGCGAGCCGCCGCACAGAAAGCCGACGATATTGCTTTGATCAAGGCTTTTACACAGGCTTTTATCAAGGGCAAATCTGTGCTGCTATCGACGGCCAACTTGTTTGCAGAAGCGAGCGCTAGCTCTGTTACGCTGACGGCTAAGGCAGAGGGCATCATTATTAATGTTAAACACATTGATGGCAAGCTCACCGCCGTGGTGAAGCAAGACTCACCCTATTGGGAGGTGGTTCGTTACGTTCTCATCGAAAACAGTTTTTTTCCTGTGAGTCAAAGAACCAATGGCACCGCCTACTATCAATATCGGTCTATCCCTGGGCAATGTCAGATTTATCACACTAGCGGCGTAGAACTCTGGGAAGCCTGGCATGGCAAAACTAGCTTGAATCAGAAGCGCTGTCGCGATCGCACCCAGGCTAACCTGTCTAGATCAAATATCATCGTACTCAGGCGAGGCAGCTGGTATCACATTCAGACGATGCGTCTCAATCAAGACCATTTGCTCATCAAAACTATCGGCGGCGAAATCTTCGTTCAGCTAGAAGACTCGCTGATTTGGGGAACACAAACCTAGCGCATCGTCGGTCTTAAATTTACAGATCAGCCCGATACAGGTGCAGGAGACGCGGGGAGATTTAGCGCAATACTGGTATATGAAATACCGGTCAGAGATTTTGTGGCTAACGTTCACTTAGATGCGATCACCCAAACCGTCGGGGGCCATGCCATCGTCAAAGACATCTCATTTAAGGTGCCTGACGGTCAGTTTTGGGTTCTGGTGGGGCCGTCCGGCTGTGGCAAATCGACTATTTTGAGAACGGTGGCAGGGCTGATGCCGGTTTCTGAGGGACGGCTGTACATTGGCGATCGGCTGGTGAATCAGGTACCTGCTCGCCAGCGAGACGTGGCCATGGTGTTTCAAAATTACGCCCTTTACCCACACATGACGGTGGCCGAGAATCTAGGATTTGGGCTCAAAATGCGCCGGATAACAGCGGTCCAGCGGCAGAGTCAGGTTGATGCGATCGCACAGTCTTTAAATATTAAGCACCTGATGGATCGTAAACCGGGACAGCTTTCTGGGGGGCAACAGCAGCGCGTAGCGCTGGGCCGCGCCCTGGCGCGTCAGCCCCAGGTCTTTTTGCTTGATGAACCCCTATCCAACCTAGACGCCCAGCTGCGCGACGGTACCCGAGCTGAGATCAAGCAGCTGCATCAACAGTTTGGCATCACCACCCTCTACGTCACCCACGATCAGGTTGAGGCCATGACCCTGGCCGACCAGATCGTGGTGCTTGATCAGGGGCAGATTCAGCAAATCGGATCGCCCCGTTCTATCTACGCTAACCCGGCGAACCAGATGGTAGCCGCCTTTATCGGCACTCCCCCCATGAATATGATGCTGGCTCGGTTTGATGGCCAGCAGTTTTGGGTTGGCCAGCAACCGTTGGCCGTGCTGCCCCAGCTCAAGCCGACCCCCTTGCTGCGATCAGGGCACTGTGTCTATTTGGGGCTGCGTCCTGAAAACATTAGCCTGGTAGACCCAGCCAGCTCCCCAGAGGGGCACCGAGATGAACAACCTGCCTGCTTGCCCAGCCTCAACGCAACCGTTACCGTCGTTGAGCCCTTAGGCCGTGAGACTCTAATCAAGGCCAGAGCGGTTAGTCCTGCCCAAGACGGAGAAGCTCCCGTCATTCAGCTTGTAGCCCCCGCAGCCTGCCATGCTCAAGCAGGGCAAACCTTGACCTTGACCTTTGACCCAGCCGACTTGTTTTTATTTGATACCCAGACTGGTCAGCGCATCTTTCCACCTGAGCCACCCTTAGCTAAAGCGTTCGACTAGCTAAAGCACCCGCTCCAGGCAAATCTGTATGAAGATTTTTACCAGGTCGGGTCCACATAAAGATTAATCGTTACCTTCGATAGCCCGGCGGGCACACTGCTAATACAGGCACAGATGGGGTCTATTTGTGTATCTATCTCTACTTCACAGGCATGGCAAGACCCCATCAGACAACCCGTTGGGATAGAAACCCCCGCTCGTTCAGCCACTTTGAGTAGCGGCTCGCCCGCCTGGGCTTCAACCGTGACATCGTCTGGCAAAAAGTGAACCGTTGTCTTCATGAAAGCTTTAAAGAATTAGGTCTTCTCATTTTAAAGACAACTCTGTCCTGACCCAGGGGATCGCTCACCGAAATTACGAAGAGAAATCATTTGCACATCGCAATTAACGTGCCAGGCAGATGGTTATCTCGAGCTTAATATTTTGAGCTTAACAAACGATCTGATGACTTGTGGCTCGCTGTGAGCTCAGACGTCAAAGAACTTTGTCGCGACAAAACTCTTTGGCTCTGCACAGCGCGTTGGCCATCAGATTGACATGCCGTCATTATTTTGACCTATTCAAAAGTCACTCTAAACAAATTAGCCCGGCACAAATCATTGGACGCAATCGAGGTCAGTATGCAAAGTCAAGTCATGCGGAGAACAGTGATGGGGGCCATGACCCTGGCCGCTACCTACTCTGTTGTAGGCGTAGAAGCTGCTCAAGCAAAAGATAGTGACTCTTCAGAAACGGCACCCGCTGTAAAGCCAGCTGCACGCCGAGAGGTTACGCCGATTGCTCAGGTAATCCCTGCCATTGCGCCCCCCGAATCCTTTCAACAGCCCGCCTTTATTCGATCAGCTGAAGCTACTGAGGGGGGCCGTCGCCGAGCTGTCTCTTCATCCCTACAGCGCTTGCAAGAAACCCGGCTGAATACAGCTCCGATTAATCGAGCGGACATTTTGCAATCAGCCTCTAAATCGGCCGCTTCAAGCACAGATGCTGCCTCTACTGAAGTTAACTCAAAAAAAGCCGCGTCACCTCAGCCTTTAAGCCTAGATGCGGCTGATGAAAACTTGAGGCCTGGAGCTGCGCCGGGTTCCTTGCCCGCAGCTGCGACCGACGCTTCAGAACTGAGCACTGGCCTGGACAGAACGCAAAGATTTACCGGCCTGACTGTCACCCCATCCAGGCCCATTCTTGCCGCCGAAATCGCTGCTGCTGCAACCCCGCCTGAAGCTGACAGCCCTACCCAGTACGAGGTCCAAAAAGGCGACACCCTCCATAAGATTGCCAATTCCCTAGGCCTGTCTTTAGAAGATCTGGTCAATGCAAACGACATCGACGACCCCAACGTAATCATTGCCGGGGTCGAACTGGTTTTACCCACGGCCAACACGGCTGAGCTTAACCCGGTCGAGGCCAACGCGGTTGAGGCCGACGTGGTTGAGGCCAACGTGGTTGAGGTAGAGAGGGGAGATAAGGCTGCTGATACCGAGGCCGCAATAGATAACGCCGCAGTAGACAACGCCGCAATAGACGAGACAGCGCCCTCAGATGAGGTAGACCGCTCAATTGCTATCTCAGACTTATCTGCCCAAGATCGGCTAACGCACTTACAGGCCACCGCCGGTCGCCCGGTTGATTCGGTCACGCTCCTCAGTCAGCTACAAGGTAAGCAATCACGCTCAAATGAGCCGGTGGCCTCTAACGGCCCAGGTGAGAACGTCATCGCCGACTCGACCGAGACCGAGCCGTCTGACGAGCAGGGCTTTGAACAGGCTCCTGAGCAAACAGATGTATACTTAGCCAGTCTGTTAGAGAGCGTCTCTGCTACCAGCAGCACCTATCAAACGGCAACGGGTCTGGCAGACACAGACGTGACAGACAGAGGCCTGGCAGACACAGACCTAACAGATTTAGACCTGGCGGACACAGACGTGACAGGTTCAGACCTAACAGAACCCCCTGAGGCTAGCTCTGCCGAACCAGGCAGCTCACTGACGGCTCGGTCTACCGATACACTCTTGGCAGCGGCTCCTCTAGATAGTGCCGAATGGCTCCGTCGCCAAGCGCCCCGCGCCGGGGATTCAGTAGACGCAACCACCCCATTCTTGCCCGGTGCCGATGAATTTTTGCCCCAGCCTTCGGGGGCTTTTAATGGCTATATCTGGCCCACTCAAGGCACCCTCACATCTGGCTATGGCTGGCGTTGGGGCCGCCTCCACAAAGGGGTCGATATTGCCGCCCCTGTGGGCACACCCGTGATGGCAGCTGCCCCTGGCGTTGTCGAGTATGCCCAGTGGAATAACGGGGGGTACGGTAACTTAGTAGATATTCGCCACGCCGACGGCAGCATGACTCGCTACGCCCATAACAATCGTCTGGTCGTTCGCCCTGGGCAACAAGTTCAACAGGGACAGCTGATCGCTGAGATGGGAAGCACTGGCTACAGCACTGGCCCCCACCTACATTTTGAAATTCACCCGGCCAATAGCGGCGCGACAAACCCGTTAGCACTCTTGCCCAACCAGCGTTAAGGAAGTTTCAAGCGGGTTACTTAGTTCGCACCTGCTTGAGCATCTCCACTAGCGTATGGTGGGCGTCTTTGGCATCTTTGAGGGAATGGTCAAAAGCAATTCTGACAGGAACAGTTTGATCGGCGACCTGGGCTTCGAGATCCATGCCTTCGGCATCAATGGCTTTCATCGTAGCGGCGGTGGCCGTTTGTGAGCCTCCAAAGGCTTTGACATAGAGCAAAACAGCATCAGCATGGTCGTCATTCATGTGCTTGCAGATGCGATCGCTAACTTCTGAGGTGATGGCGGGCATAGCTGGCTCTGACATACAAAAATCCCTTAAACTACATCTCTATGACTTTGAGATCTTGATGATACCGTCCCTACCACCTGACACCGAACATCCCTGGCCATCAGGTCACCTCTTTCAAAGTCCGGGAGGGCACCTGACCTATCGCGTCGTCGGCCCTTGCTGCCGCTTATTTGACCGTGAGCAGCTGCCCTGGCCCTGCTGTCGCATTCAGTGGCGGGGCAAAGAGCCGAGCTGGCGGCGGATAGGCCGACGGCTAATCTCTGACTTAGCCACCCGCAAACACCCGTCCTACAGCGTTGAAATCGTGGGACAGGGCTACCGCGATGAGCCCTTTGTAACAACGCTTTATATCGTCAAGTTAGATGCTGAGCTGCAGGGATGGTGGCACACAAAGCAGCTAACCCCAGCCGACCTCAAAACCCTTGAGTCGCCTTCGGTTTCTTTAGCTGAAACGAGGCCCTACCCCTGCCCTCATCCCTCTGAGTCAGCGGCCAAGCGATTGGCTACAGCAACTGCTGCTGAGTGATTACATTTCGAGGTCTTGAATCCCCACATCGCCCTCACAGGGAACCTGTCGATACTCTGTCCCTGACCAGAGGATTGCCCCACAGAGGTTAGCGCCATCAAAATTCACGTCGTGGAAGAGCGTTGCATCGAAATTCGCATCCTGTAATACAGCGCCGATGAAGAGCGTCTGATCGATAAAGGACTCGATCAAGGTCGCCCCCATCAGGGTCGCCCCCGAAAAATTAGCGCCGTTCAGTAAAGAGCGAAATAAATCGGCTTCCTTTAAGTTGGCTGCCTGTAGGCTGGCGTTGGCAAGATTAGTGAAGGCTAGATTGGCCCCTTCTAGATTGGCATCATCGAGCACTGTATAGAACAGATTTGCCCCTTCTAAGTTTGCGTTACTCAGATCGGCCCCTGCCAAATTGAGGCGACGCAAATCAGCATCCACTAAATCGCAGTCTGCACACTGCTTAGTATTAATTAACTGCTCAATATCATCTGGGTTAGCTGCCTGGGCAGTGACGGTACCCCCCAGCACAATCAGTACAGCTGTGCCAACCGGCAAAGCGACCCTGCCCTGACAGCTTTTGATCAACCAGCACGCTATTTGTTGAAACATAGATACCAATCTGCTCCGTAACGACTTGAAGACGAACTACCCGAGAAATTCCCTCTATGGTGTCAAACTTTAGGGGTGTCCGGCAAGGTGTGTTGTGGAAAACACTTGCAACGCTTCCG
>JBCBZL010000277.1:0-6832 GCA_039815385.1 Cyanobacteria bacterium P01_A01_bin.114 | reverse complement strand
CTCGATCAAGTCAGAGAAGTTGCGCGGCTAAAGCACTTTAGCCTTGCGACTGAGAAGTCCTATGTCTACTACATTCGGGATTTCATCCTGTTTCATAACAAGCGACATCCCAAAGATATGGGTGCGCCTGAAATCAGAGCGTATTTATCGCACCTGGTAATTCAGCGTAACGTGGCCGCCTCGACTCAAACAGTAGCCCTGAGTGCCCTGTTGTTTCTGTACCGTCAGGTGTTGGATATTGAGCTGCCGTATATAGAGGATATTGAGCGAGCTAAACGTCCTCAACGCTTGCCAGTTGTCTTTACGCGTTCAGAAGTAAAGCGCATTCTTGCGAACCTCGATGGTATCCAACATCTGATAGTCAGTTTGCTCTACGGTACAGGAATGCGCTTGACAGAAGGGTTGCGCTTACGCGTGAAGGATTTAGATTTTGAGTATCATCAAATCACCGTGCGCGATGGCAAAGGCCAGAAGGATCGGCTTACGATGCTGCCCAGTTGATTGGTTGGGCCATTACAGCAGCAATTGCAAAAAGCAAAACGGCTGCATGACCAGGATTTAACAATGGGGTACGGCACAGTGGAAATGCCCTATGCTCTAGCTCGTAAATATCCCAATGCCCACAGCGAATGGAAATGGCAATTTGTGTTCCCCTCCTGGAAGCGTTCTGTAGATCCTCGATGATCTACACTCATGTGCTGAATCGGGGCGGACGTGGAGTTCGCAGCCCTTTAGATCTGTAAAGCCATCGCTTGACTGGGCTGCCAGATCCGCCTATGCTCAATCACTAAGCTGTTGTGGCCACACAATAGCAAATGTCCAGAACTCAGAAACTTAGCGCTACCTGAAGGTGCTGGTAACACCAACAGGCAGCTGACCTCCAGACTGATGTGAGCAGTCCGCAGGCTAGGCATAGTTTAGCCCAGTCACTCCGGCATGCACTACAGCTTTGCGAGTCACCGGGTTTTTGGGTTCTGTTTCCTCCCCGGGTTGGGGCGTTGAGAATTGGGAGTAGGGTGATTGCCTGCAACCGATTCCAAGCTTCAGCAGGGGTTTTGTACACCTAAAGGAGACAGAATCACTATGTTTCAAGAATCCAATCTGGGCGCAGCGGCGTCCTCAGTTTTAGTGCCTGCAGTTTTGCCTGAGCCAGAACCGCAGTTTATGACGGTGCGCCATATGGTCTTTGGCCCGTTGGTGGCTCTGCAAACAACGATCAAGACCTTGCACAAGCGCGGCTATGCCGAAGCCAACGATTGGAGCCAGCCGCAGCCGACCAATGATGCTGGGGAATTTGTGACCGTACTGACAAAGACGCTGAAGCTCCAGTAAGGGGACAGCGTCTCAGACTTGCCTAATACAAAACCTGCCCAATACAGAACCTGTCCTTGACTCTTCCCCTGGGGCATAGTGTGTACTCAAAATATCAGCAGTGACCTCACGTTATGACCCTCTATAAAATCAGCGCCTTCTCACGGTTAGGGCAGGTCTCTATCAAAGCCCTGCGGCTTTACGACCAGCGTGGCTTGCTCAAGCCTGCCCAGGTCAACACCGAGACTAGCTATCGCTATTACAAGCTTGATCAGCTGCCTCGCCTGCATCGCATTCTGGCCCTCAAAGCGATGGGGCTATCGCTAGAGCAGATTGGCCAGCTACTCAACGACAATCTATCGTTCGAGCAGATGCAGGCGATGTTGAGACTTAAACAAACTGAGCTGCAACAACAGCTTGTCGAGGGGCAACATCGTCTGGCTGCTGTCAATGCACACTTACAATACCTCCAGGAGGAACAAACCATGCCCGATTACGAAGTGATTCTTAAATCTGTTGAGCCCATTCATTATGTCGCCTCGATCCGAGAGACTATCCCCGCTTACAATACCGTCGGTCAACTGTTTAACGAACTGATGGCCTATCTTGGTCAGCATCGCACCCAGCCCCAGGGATTCTGCGCCGCCATCTGGCACGATGCTGAATACACTGAGAAAGATGTGGATGCCGAAGCTATTGTGATTGTTCCTGAGACACTGAAGGGGAACGGGCGCATTCAGGTGAAGTCTTTACCTGCCTTAGAAACGGTTGCTGCCATCATCCATCGCGGCCCCTACAGCGCTCTTAATCAGGCCTATGGTGCGCTCATGCAGTGGATCGAAGAGAATAATTATCAGATTGTTGGCCCCAACCGCGAGATTTATCTTCAGGGCGGCGCTGAGCAAAACAATCCAGACTACATCACTGAGATTCAGTTTCCGGTTATGAAAGCGACGACATAGGAAGGACGCGGAGAAGGGGCGACGCGGAGATTTGACGCGAGCAGCTATCTACGCGTCGCCCTATCCGCTCTTTTTCCTCTGAGGTAAATCTCTCATGACTGCTGCTCTACAAATTTCGCGAATGCCATTAGCTCTGCTGACGCCTTGGAAAATACTGGTTTAGCAGCCCTCACTATTTTCTCAATTTTAGCTATCTCAAAATCATCGGTATAAACATGTCGAACGACTTCAAACACTAATTCCCTCTTCATCAATAGATTTACGTATCCAAGGGCGGCAGGTTTCAGGATCAATCAAATCGACTCTAAATTCGTTGCTATACTCATCCACCGTTCCAGCAGCCCGGTAATATAAACCAGGTGGAATTCCCCAAGCGGCTAGATCAATGTCTTAATCTGGCCAGAAGTATTCTTCGTTGATGGCTGAGCCGAATACCTTGACTTCAGTCGCGCCAAATTTCTCTTTGAGCAGCTTGACTAACTCAGGAATCAGCTTCCAGGCATCTTCCCATCGTTCTCGCACCTCCGGTGTTACGACCCGCTTGGGGAGGGTGTACTGCTTCCATTCTTCTGGTGTGAGATCCAGCGCGGTTTTCGCCATAATTATCGACTGCACTATGCCATGTCGTAATTTTATCCTGTTTGCCCTTGTCGATATCCCTATCTCGTCATATCCTGCATGGGTGTTTGATGGGTTTGCTTGATGGGCTCGCTAAGCTGATGGGCTCGCTAGTTGAACGGGCTGGCGAATGTTTATGCCAATCGGAAGCTTAGCCCATCCTACAGGGTGACTACCCTTTGCCCCCTTCGCCTTTTGCCCTTCGCCTTTCGCCCTTCGTCTTTCGCCCTCACCCTATGTTTCTTCCTACCCACTTTCCTGTCCCCGAGACCCTTGAAACTGAAGCTTATCGGCTGCGGATGCTGAGTATTCACGATGTTGTTAAAGACTATGATGCAGTGATGACGAGCTGCGATCGCATCCAAGGCGTCTTCGGGCCAAGCACCACCTGGCCAGTGGGCCTGACCTTCGAGCAAGATCTGATCGACCTGGGCTGGCACCAAAAAGAATTTCAGCGAGGCACGTCGTTCACCTACACCGTGATGAGCCTGGATGAAAGTCGCTGCCTGGGCTGTGTGTATTTCTACCCCTCCCCAAAGCAGGGTTACGAGGCCATGGCGATTCTCTGGGTGCGCACCAGCCATGCTGAACTAGACGGGCACCTGTTTGAGACTGTTAAGGGCTGGCTGTCAGAGGCTTGGCCGTTTAAGCAGGTGGCGTTTCCGGGCAGAGAGCTAAACTGGGATGAGTGGTTAGCCCTGCCAGATCTTTAATGTTGGATTTTTAAGCGTGATTACAGCAACCCGCCCCAAAACTATCAAGTTTCTTAAAACGCCGACGTCAGCAGCGTGGGTTGAGCAAGCGATCGCAAACCTCGATACGGTGCTCCTTGACCATTCCCACTGCGAGCGTAAGGCCGCCGGGGTAGCTTTGAACCTGATGTTTCGCTATCCATCAAGCAAAGCCCTGATCGAGGCCCTGACGGATATTGCCCAAGAAGAGCTGAGCCACTTTAAGCAGGTCAATCAGTGGCTTGAGAAACGAGGAATTCCGCTGAGGCCGCTGGTCCCTGCCCCCTACGGAGCCGGGCTACGTGCCCAGGTGCGCCGCGATGAGCCCCAGCGCATGCTCGACATGCTGCTGGTCGCCGCCCTGATCGAGGCTCGCAGCTACGAACGGCTGGGTCTGCTGGCCGAGCACTGCCCTGACGCCAACCTGGCTCAGTTTTATCGCAGCCTGATGGCCTCTGAGGCCAGACACTATGGTGCCTATTGGGTGCTAGCTACCACTTACTTTGAGGTAGACGAGGTCAACTCGCGGTTAGATGTATTAGCAACTGTTGAGAGTGAGCTGTTGGTGACGCTGTACCCTGAGGCGAGGGTGCATAGTTAGGGGGAAGGGGGAAAGGGAAAAGGCGAAAGGCGAAGGGGGAAAGGCGAAGGGGGTAGGGGCGTTACATGTAACGCCCGTAACTGTTGGGTAGGGGAGAATCAAAGCGCAAATAGGCGCTTTAGGCGCTTTCTTGCCCAAATTACTGGATTGCTGTCATCCTCAGCGGCGTCTACCAGGTTGAGGGCGCGCATTTCTTTTTGGCGATCGGCGAGTTCGGCTTTGTGTTTGCCCATTTCTCGTAAAATCAGCTCGGCGAGGTCTGGGTAGCGGCGCAGTAGTTTTGAGAACCCTTGCTGGCTGATCACAAACAGCATGGCGCTATCGGCAATGCGGGCAGTGGCCGTGCGGGGGATACCGAGCAGCAGTGCGACTTCACCAAAAAATTGACCGGCTTCTAGTTTGGCCAGGTGGCGATCGAGTTTTTCGGCCACGATATCCACGCTGCCTTCAAGAATTACGTAAAAGGCGTTGCCAGGGTCGCCCTCACGGAAAAGCAGGCTACCCGCCTGACGGCGCTGGCGATAGCCAATTTCGATCAGCTGGCGGAGTTCGAGGTCGCTAAAGCTTTCAAAGTAGCTGACCTGGCGGAGCAGCTCGCGCAGGCTGGGCAGTTTTTTAGGGGACGCGGGGGTTGGTTGGGGGTTGCGTTCTGGGTAGGCCGTTTGGAGAGCTTCGGGGTTACGTAACCACAAATCGAGCTGGGGAAAGGCGATGTGAATACCTTGCTGGCGAAGGTTGTGTTCGATGATAAAATGCAGCGAGCTTTGGGTGTCAAACCGCTGGTCAAAGTCTACCCAGACCCATAGTTCAAACTGTAGGGCGTTGTCACCAAAGGCCATGAACATCGCTTTGGGCATGGGTTGGGCACAGACGGCAGGCTCCATATAGGCTGACTTGAGCAGCACCTCGGTCACCAAGGTCGGTTCGCTGCCGTAGGCCACCCCAACCGGGATTTTGAGGCGGGCAATGGGGGTGTCGTAGCTCCAGTTGAGGACGCGGTTGCGAACGAGCTGGCTGTTGGGAATCACCACATCGCCATTATCAAGGGTTCGAATGATCGTGGAGCGCAGCTTGACTTCCATAATCCTGCCGAGCAGCCCCGTAAAGCGATAGTCGTCTAGCTCGACCAGATCGCTCACCTTAAGGGTGCGCTCAAAGATCAGAATCAGCCCGCTAAAGAAGTCATCAACGATATGCTGTAAGCCAAAACCAATGCCGACGCCCAGGCCACCGAGAATAATGCCCAGGGAGGTTAGATCAATGCCTGAATTTTGTAGGGCGACAATAATGGCGATCGCACCAATAAAGTAGCTAAACAGCGTGGCGATCGCTTCTCGATTGCTAGCGTCGATGCCGACTTTTACCAAGAGGCGACGCTTCAGAAAATTTTTGAGCAGGCCGATGGCGAAGAAGATTAGCACCAACGAGCCGATCAGCTTGATGAAGAGTAAAAGTGTGATCGGTGTCCCGCCAATTCTAAATAGCTGGGTATTTAGAAAATCGTTTAAAAATTCAGCAAATGAGTAGAGTAGATCGACCATCCCGGTTGTTTTGCCCCTGTGCCTTCGTACTGTTTACCCTTAGTCTTTACAGCCCAGAGGATCATGAGTCCGCCCCATTTTCAGCAGGCTCTTCTGACGCATGCACCGAGGAGCTCTGCCCCCCCAGGGCTGAGGCTATTGCATCCACCACCCGAGAGACCTCAGTAATCGCCATACTAACCCCCTTGACTCGCTGCCCTTTTGGAATCAGTGCCCGCTTAAAGCCTAGCTTGGCCGCCTCTTTTAGCCGCAGCTCCATCTGAGACACCGGGCGCACCTGACCTCCCAGCCCCACTTCCCCGATCATCACCAGCTCAGGGTCGACAATGCGATCGCGAAAACTAGCGGCAACTGCGATCGCAACCCCCAAATCCGCCGCTGGCTCTCCGACGTTTAGCCCCCCAGAAGACGCCACATAGGCATCCAGTTTTGAGAGCGGAATGCCCACCCGCTTCTCAAGTACCGCCAAAATTTGCAGCAGTCGGTTGTGCTCTACCCCAGTCGCCGAGCGGCGTGGCGAGCTATAGCTCGTAGGGCTCACCAAAGACTGGATCTCGATCACCAGCGGGCGGGTGCCCTCACAGGCCACAATCGTCGAAATGCCCGGCACCTGCTGATCTCGGTTACCCAAAAACAAGGCCGATGGGTTGGTCACCTCCTCCAGCCCCCGATCCACCATTTCAAACACCCCCAGCTCGTGGGTTGCCCCAAACCGATTTTTCACCGACCGCAGCAGCCGATGGCTCGCAAACCGATCGCCCTCAAAATACAGCACCGTATCCACCAAATGCTCAAGCACCTTCGGGCCTGCGATCGCCCCTTCTTTGGTCACATGCCCCACAATAAACAACGAAATATTTTCCCGCTTGGCCATCTGCATCAGCGCCGACGTACACTCCCGCACCTGGGCCACTGACCCCGGCGCTGACGTCAGCGCCCCATAAAATAACGCCTGAATACTGTCAATCACCGCCACCCGAGGCCGCAGCGATTCTAGCTCCATCAGGATGGTTTCGAGGTCGGTTTCGGGGAGGAGGTAGAGGGTGGAGGGTAGAGGGTGGAGGGTGG
>JBCBZL010000006.1:0-35762 GCA_039815385.1 Cyanobacteria bacterium P01_A01_bin.114 | reverse complement strand
CCATTTGGTCCTAATAAACCTGTTACCTGCCCTGGCTGTAGTGTAAAAGATACCTGTTCCACTGCCCAAGTATGACGATAATTGACGCTCAGGTCACGGACCAAATAGGTTTTGCGCCATTGGGCGTCTTGTTTGCGATCGCACCCCACCTCCAGCAGCCGCACCCCGCTATCTGGCAGCACCTGTACGCAGTCTACAAACTGTTCCCAATCTTTAATTTGGACATAGCTCACCCCGTAGGCGGTGCAAAGGGTGGCAATATCCACCGCCTGCGGCGTTGCAAAATACGTCTCAAAGGGCGGCTCAAACTTAGCAATGGGCAGCATCTCAAAAATCCCACCGCCCTGGTTGTTGATCAAAACAATCGTAAGATGACCTCGAAAATGAGGCAGATTCAACAGCCCGTTGGTGTCATGGAGAAAGGCCAGGTCGCCGGTCAGAAGAACGCTGCTGCGGTTGCGGTGAGCCATCCCCATCGCCGTTGAGAGGGTGCCGTCAATGCCGTTCGCGCCTCGGCTAAAGTAGGGCTGATAGCACCGATCGTTTGGCTGCCAAACTGATTCCATATCGCGAATCGGCATGCTGTTGGCGATAAAGATCGGGGTCTCAGGCGGCAGATGCTGGGAGAGCAGCCAGGCGGCTTTGCCCTCAAAGAGATGATCGGTGGCGGTGAGAGTTTGGTTGAGGGTAGTGAGACGGGTTTGGTTGAGGGCGGTGAGGGGAGATGGGGGCGTAGCGGCGTTGCATGCAACGCCAGTACAGGCAGCGGATTGGGTCAGGGATTCGATCAGGCATTCAACCGTTGTATGGAGATAATTGGCAGGGCCGTGAAGAGGGTCGAGATTAGCCGGATGGGGGTCAACAATCCATCGAGGTGGTTGGATAGCGGCAAGCCACTGGCGGAGAGATTTGCTGGTGGGCAGCGGGCCAAGCTGGATCACGCAGTCAGGGGTAGGTACCGGGTCGGGCTGGTGCAGCAAGCTGTCGTAGGTGGTGATCAGATTTGGGTTGAGATGAGCGTAGTTTCGCAGGGGAGAAAGCGCTTCTGCTAAAACAGGCCAGCCCAGATGATGGGAGAGGCAAGCAACGGCCTGACAGTAGGTCTCGGGATGTTGGGGATTGGCAGGCCCGGCAATAATCACGCCATGCGTCGATTGATGGGCGCTGCCCTGCCAGGTCTGCCAGGGAATTTGATCGGGGGTTAGCTGGGGGACCCCCCTCGCTGGCGGCGATACTGTCGCAAAAAAAAGGGCTTCGTTGAGAGAATCTGCTAGCGTCTTTACAGCGGTCTCCGCAGTGGCCTCCGGGAGAGGCGACAGCGGATCTCGAAAAGGGCAGTTGAAGTGGACGGGGCCAGGAGTGGGAAAGTGCGATCGCACCCACCCCTGCACCACGGTCTGACGCAAATAAGCCAGCTGCTCGATCTTGGCTTCTGGAATCGCCACCTCAGCGTACCAATTGACAAAGCTGCCGAATAGCTTTTGCTGGTCAATGGTTTGACCCGAGGCACAGTCACGCAGCTCTGGCGGTCGGTCGGCGGTCAGCACCACTAACGGCACCCGACTTTCTTGGGCTTCGATCACCGCCGGGTAAAAGTTGGCCCCTGCCGTCCCTGAAGTACAGACCAACACCACAGGTTGGTGCGA
This sequence comes from Cyanobacteria bacterium P01_A01_bin.114, assembly GCA_039815385.1. Taxonomy (GTDB): domain Bacteria; phylum Cyanobacteriota; class Cyanobacteriia; order Phormidesmidales; family Phormidesmidaceae; genus SIO4C1. Next base: position 34,116 of record JBCBZL010000006.1, on the reverse strand, counting down.
TCGCTTGGCACAGCCCACGGCAAAAAAAGCGGCAGAACGCTCATCTAAGATCGGTATCGCCTCAATCTGCGGGTGACGCGCCAGGGCAACCGTCAGCGGCGTCGAGCGCGAACCGGGGCACACGACCGCAGTCGTTAGCCCTAGCCGGGCCAAGGTTTCAACCGCAACTGACGCCCAGAGCGTATTGGTGTTTCGATAGTCTAAAGTCATCGCCGGGTATCTGCGGGGGCAAAAGCCTCTATAGGCTCGGTAACAGATGGAATACAGAGGGCATGTAGATGCTATACCAGAGATCCCAGCAGAGCCTGCAATTTTAGCTTGATTTCGGCCGTTTCTCGACCCGGGTCAGAGCCGATCACAACCCCTGCCCCAGCATAGAGCCGCGCCTGACGACCGTTAATTAACGCTGAACGGATACCTACCACAAATTCGCTATTGCCCTCGGCATCAACCCACCCAATCGGGGCTGCGTAGAGCCCTCGCCCAAAAGACTCTGTCTGCCGAATCAGGTCAGAAGCCTCAGTCCTGGGTAACCCTGCCACCGCTGGCGTCGGATGCAGCTGAGCCAAAATTTTGAGGGGGTCGGTGGTCTGATAAAGCTGCGCTCGAATGGGGGTGTGGAGGTGCTGAATATTAGAGAGCCTCAGCAGCTGAGGCTGTTCATCAAACTCAGGCAAAAGCCCGAGCGATCGCAGCTGCTCGGCAATAAACTCCACGACCACTCGATGCTCGTAGCGCTCTTTATCTGACAGCAATAGCTGCTGGCCCAACCGGGTATCTGAGTCCGAAGTTTGACCCCTTGGCGCAGAGCCAGCCAGCGCATCGGTTTTTAGATGCCCGTGACGAATACTCAGCAATCGTTCTGGGCTAGCCCCCATAAACGCTTGACCCTGGCCGTTGCCGATCGAAAAAATACGACAGGCCGGATGCTTATATCGCAGGACTGCCAGCGAAGCCGGAACGTTAAACGCCGTCGCTGATAAGACTTCCATTTGCTCAGCCAGGACTACCTTATGAAGTGATGAGCGGGCCTCAATCGCCGAGAGCGCAGTCGTCACCGCCTGGCGAAAATCGCCAATGTCTTTGACAACCTTAAAGATGCGCTGGGTGGCCCCATCCCCAAAGCCGCTCGCCCCCCTTGACTGCTCGGCCAGATCGGTAATGGTTTGAAGCTGCTGGCCCACCTCTTCGGTCAACCGAGCGACGTTATTAGCGTCATCGATCAAACAGTTAAAACTCACCACCGACTGCCGCGCGTTAGTCTCGATCTGCAAACCCGGCACGAAAACCTGGGCCGCTGCAAACAGGGCATCTGGGGCCGGTGTATCTTCAAAAAAAGTAAACCCGCAGCAAAAATAGGGTGAGCTTTGAGACAAAGCCTCTGGAGTGGCTGACGGCTGAGCCATCGAGTTTGCTAATGGGGCCTCACCATAAAGAATGCGCTTACGCCACACATCAATAAATTGCTGGATCCGGGCAAACCGGGATGGCCCCGACGCCTGATATGCGATCGCAGTATCAAACCCCACCACCGAGTGCGGCTGTGCCACATCGTCGTAGTAAAAATATACCTGGTCGGGCTGATGTAGCGTCTCTAGCAAAACCCAGGGCGCGATCGGGGCAAGCGTAAAGCTAATGGTGGCTAGCTTAGAATGCTGAGCGCGATCGGCCTCTTTCTGACAATCTGATAAAAACTGGTAAACCCCCTTGCACTTCTCAAATAAATCAGTTTGATAGGGTGCAACTGGCATAAAAGGAGTACAAACAGGTCTATATCCCTACAGGTAACATATTTCGCTGCTGTCCTACTACAAGAATTGTGGTTGCCCACAGCCTTACAAAACTGCCTAATATAAAGTTTTTGGCAACTCAATTTAAGAATTTGTATTATTGGAGTAATCCTGATTTCAAAACCTAAACATATCCAGTTTGAAAACTAAACCGCAGCCACATCCAGACCTGTAGTTTGCTCTACGGGAAACTCAAGTTTGCAAACTGTGATGTGGTTTAAGGTTGCCCGTTGAGGGCAAGCTGTGGGGTTGGATATGACCAAGGGTTCTATTCGCTATGCCGACTCTGCGCTCTTCTCGCTCAGTGCTACCGAAGGTAGTACTTGCAGCAATTTTTGGCATCCTGATACCTGGCTGGCTTGGCCATCGGCTCTGGCAGCAAAGAAACGCTCAGCAAGCCGCCTATCAGTCTTACTTTGAAGAACAGAAAACGCTTAAAGCGGCTACCAGAGAGTTTTACAGCCACTATCAACAGGTGGAAAACGGAACCGATCGCCAAGCAGTCGTTGAGCTGTTTGGTGAACCTAGTCAGGTTTTAAGCGAAACCCTGAAAGCCTGGACAAATCTAGGTTTCGAGGCTGTTTTTGACGAAGATGGCAACGCCCAAACCTCGACCATCCTGGGTGAAATTTCGCCCGAAGACGTGGCCCTCATTCAAGAACTGAAACAATCTAAAGCTCAATATATTGATTTTGTATCCTTTTTTGGTGAACCCCAGACCCTCTGGCGTCGAGACTACTACCTGTGGAAGCTACCCGATAACTCTGCCGTTAAGGTTACTGTGCAAGATCAGTCAGTGATTGATAAAGAATGGCTCTCACCCCAAGCAACTTCTCAAGCTAAACCGCTCAATCAATAGAGGAGTCAGCCTAGCTGCCTTAGCAGCGCCAGTCAGCGCTCGCTGTACTTTCTGGCATTGTTTGGGCGGGGTGCCCCGTTTCGGGTAGGTTGCCGATACAATAGTGACTTGCAGTAGTGACTTGCAGTAGCGGCTTGCAGTAGCGACTTGCAACGGCGATCTACATACTCGACCTCATCCTAATCTCGAATCGATGGCCTCAGAAAATTCTCCTCCAAATGACCCTAATCAGCCAGATGACCGCGAGGTTCGGGCGGCACGACTCAAAAAGGTCGAGGAGCTAAAACAATTGGGGCTTAATCCCTACGCGTATGCCTGGGAGGTCACTCACCAGGCGGCTGCCCTGCAAGAGAAGTTTGCCGACTTGCCCAGCGGCGAAGAGGCTGATTTGGCCGTGTCGATAGCCGGTCGCATCATGGTGCGGCGGGTTTTTGGCAAGCTCGCCTTTTTTACCCTGCAAGACGAAACCGGTACAATTCAGCTTTTTTTAGATAAGAAAACGATTCAGGCGGCAATGGCCGATCGAGATCCGCAAGCCTTTACTCACCTCAAGCAGCTAACGGATGTGGGGGATATTCTCGGCGTCAAAGGCAGCATTAAACGTACCGACAAAGGCGAACTGTCGGTGAAGGTAAGCGACTACGCGGTGTTAACCAAGTCGCTGCTGCCCCTGCCTGATAAGTATCACGGGCTGACGGATGTGGCCAAGCGCTATCGGCAGCGCTATGTTGATCTGATTGTCAATCCTGAGGTGCGCGATACCTTTCGCAAGCGGGCGCTGGTTACTGCTTCGATGCGCCGTTATTTAGATCAGCAGGGCTTTATTGAAATCGAAACGCCGGTATTGCAGAGTGAGCCAGGAGGGGCTGAAGCAAGGCCTTTTGTGACTTACCACAATACCCTCGACATGGAGCTCTATCTGCGGATTGCCACCGAACTACACCTCAAGCGGCTGATCGTAGGCGGCTTTGAAAAGGTATTCGAAATGGGGCGAATTTTTCGCAATGAGGGCATCTCGACCCGCCACAATCCAGAATTCACCTCGATCGAGGTCTACCAGGCCTACGCTGACTACAGCGACATGATGACGCTCACCGAGGCGCTGATTACCACCGCCGCCCAAGAGGTGCTGGGGACAACCCAGGTCACCTACCAGGGGCAGGCTATCGACCTCAGTGCACCCTGGAAGCGGCTGACCATGCATGGGGCAGTTCAGGAAAAAACCGGAGTTGATTTTAGCGAATTTGACGATCTAGCGGCTGCCAAGGCAGCTGCGACCAAAGCGGGGATCAAAAATATTGATGACTGCTCCAGCGTGGGTCAGTTGCTCAACGAAGCCTTTGAGCAAGCAGTAGAGACGACTCTAGTTCAGCCGACATTTATCGTAGACTACCCGGTTGAAATTTCGCCTCTGGCCAAGCCCCACCGATCTAAGCCTGGGCTGGTAGAACGCTTTGAGCTGTTTATCGTGGGTCGAGAGACGGCCAATAGTTTCTCTGAGCTAACCGACCCGATCGACCAGCGTCAGCGGCTCGAGGCCCAGTCTGCCAAAAAGGCGGCGGGTGACCTCGAAGCCCACGGTGTAGATGAGGATTTCTTGACTGCGTTGGAATATGGCATGCCCCCTACCGGCGGGCTAGGCATCGGCATCGACCGACTGGTGATGCTGCTGACTGACTGTGCCAGCATTCGCGATGCGATCGCATTTCCCCTCCTAAAACCCGAGCAGGCAGGAAGCTAACCCTGATCGAGGAACCCTAAAAACTGGCTTAGCGTCACTAGCAGAGCCCGCTGTCGTCTTTAACTTTTAACCTTTAGCCTTTAACCTTTAACTAGCTATCTACGCCTTGATTCTCTCTGTTTACCAGGTATTCACAGATTCATAAAGCCCTATTGATTAGACTAAAAATCGACCGGGCGACTTTATGACAAGCATGGTTAGAGTGAAGGGTAGTTTAATAGGCAAAGGTGTATCGTCGCCGGAAGTGAGAATCATGGCTCAGTCAACGACTAGCAGCATGTTAGCGACCCTATCGCAAGCTAACCAAACGGGCCGCCTAACCGAGCGCGTTAAGGACCTGCCCACCTCCGAATTTGTGCAGCTATTAGATGGCATCACGCGAGAGTTTAAGCATTTTCTAAAAGCCATCGATTTGATCAACAACCAGTCGCTAGAGCCGATGCTCGAAGAGCTGCTGGAGGCCTTTACCCTCAAAATTGGTCAAATTTTACAGGCTGAGCGCACTACCATTTTTATCGTAGACGAAGACCGTCAAGAGCTCTGGTCTAAAGTGGCCCAGGGTAACGGTAAAGACGCCTTAGAAATCAGAGTCCCCATCGATAAAGGGATCGCAGGCTATGTGGCTTCGACGGGGCAGCGTCTAAATATTAGCGATGCCTACGCCGATCCTCGGTTCGACGCTCGGATCGATCGCAAGACCGGATACCGCACCCGCAATATTTTGTGTATGCCGGTCAAAAGTCAGGGGGAAAAGGTGGTGGCCGTGGTGCAGCTATTGAACAAAGCTGGCACCGAGTCTTTTACTCGACAGGACGAAGAGAGTTTCGAAGAGTTTGCGTCTTCAATCGGCGTGCTGCTGGAAAGCTGCAATTCTTTTTATGTGGCGGCGCGCAACCAAAAGGGGGTTTCAGCCCTCCTCAAGGCCATTTCTTCGTTAGAGCAAAGTCTAGATCTAGAAGTCACCCTGCAGTCGGTGATGGCGGAAGCTCGGGATCTGATGCAGGCCGATCGCAGCACCCTGTGGTTGCTGAGCGATAACCAGCAAGAGCTATGGTCAAAGGTTAAAACTGCAGATGGACAACAGCTTTTAGATCTGCGTCAGCCCGCTGATAAAGGAATTGTCGGTCATGTTACCCAAACGGTCGAAACTCTGAATATCCCGGATGCCTATGAAGATCCTCGATTTGATGCGTCAGCCGACAGCAAAACCGGATACCGCACCCGCAATATTCTGTGTATGCCGGTGTTTGACTCTAAGGGCAAGCTGATCGGGGTGACCCAGTTAATTAACAAGGCCCAGGGACCGTTTACTAACTCAGACGTGTCCTTCATGCGGGCCTTCAATATTCAGGCCGGGATTGCGCTGGAAAATGCCACCCTGTTTGAAGCGGTGCTGCTAGAAAAGCAATACCAAAAAGATATTTTACAGAGTCTCTCAAATGCCGTGATCTCCACGGATATGCGGGGGCGCGTGGTGACCATCAACGAAGCTGCGCTAAGTCTGTTAGGATGCCCGTTTGAGTTTGGCAAAGCCGCTGCTCAGGTTTGGGAAGATAATTTGCTGGGTGCCTACGTGTGGGACGTGATCCCCATTGAGCGACTGCAGATTCGGTTAGAAGATAGCCTGCAGTTTGGCTCCAAAATGTACGTGCCAGAGCAAACTCTGGCAGTTGGGGTCGTCTATCAGGCCAGTCGGCCTGGAGACTCAAACGGGGAATCGGCTGGGGCACCCCCCAAGCCAGCGGCGGTCGATTACAAACTAGGAATTGCTCCCCCCGATCGCCCCGAGACGTTTTATGCCTGGGGTAATCGCAGCTGCCCGATTGATCTAGACACCGCCCAGGTAACCCGGCTTGAGCACAGCATTAATCTCACTGTAAACCCCCTGACCAACCCAGAGGGCGGCGTCCGGGGCGGGCTGGTGGTGCTCGAAGACATCAGCCAAGAAAAGCGGATGAAGACCACCCTCTACCGCTATATGACGCCCAGTGTGGCCGAACAGGTGATGGCCCTGGGAGAAGACGCCCTGATGGTGGGCGAGCGCAAAGATGTCACCGTCTTGTTTTCAGATATTCGAGGCTACACCACCCTGACCGAAAATCTGGAAGCCTCAGAGGTGGTCTCAATGCTCAACGAATATTTTGAGACCATGGTAGAAGCCGTTTTTAACCACGAAGGCACCCTCGACAAGTTTATTGGCGATGCCCTGATGGCGGTGTTTGGGGCACCCTTACCGCTGCAAAACCATGCCTGGTCAGCGGTGCAGTCGGCATTAGATATGCGCCATCGGCTGTTTGCTTTTAATCGCGATCGCAGAACCAAAGGCCAACCTGAAATCCGCATTGGGATCGGGCTCAGCTCTGGCGAAGTGGTCTCAGGCAATATCGGCTCGCAGCGCAAGATGGAGTACACCGTGATCGGCGACGGCGTCAATCTCAGCTCTCGGCTAGAGGGCATCACCAAGCAATATGGCTGTGATATTGTGCTCAGCGAGCACACCTACGAGCTTTGTCACGACCATATCTGGGTGCGCGAGCTAGATGTGATTCGGGTTAAGGGCAAGATGCAGCCGGTCAAAATTTACGGCCTGATTGGCGATCGGGGGCAGGCCCTAGATGAAAATACCCTGGCTTTTTTAGATCTCTACGAACGAGCCCGTCAGTCTTACACGGCGATGGCGTTTCACGAAGCCCTTCAGCTCTTTGGTCAGGCTCAGCAGATGCGGCCTGCCGACCGGGCCGTGGCGATTCACCTCAATCGAGCCCAGGCTTATTTGCAAACACCGCCGCCGTCCAACTGGGACGGGGTTCATGTGATGACTACAAAGTAGATGACCCTAAAGTAAACGGATGACTCAAAAACTCTACGAAGGCAAAGCCAAAATTCTCTACGCCACAGACGACCCTAACGTCTTACTGACCTACTTTAAAGACGACGCCACTGCGTTCAACGCCCAAAAGCGCGGCACGATTGCTAACAAGGGCAAGGTTAACTGTGCCTTTTCGACCCATTTGTTTAAGCTGCTAGCAGCCAGCGGAATTGCCACCCACTGGATCGACACCCCCAGCGATCGCGAGATGCGGGTCAAAAGCGTGACGATTGTGCCGATTGAGGTGGTGGTTCGTAACCTGGCGGCGGGTAGCCTGTGTAAGCAAACCGGTCTGGCGTTGGGGGCTGAGCTGACCCCGCCCCTGGTGGAGTTTTACTACAAGAATGACGACCTGGGCGATCCGCTGCTGACGTGCGATCGCATCCGGGCCATGCAGCTCGCTGCCGATGAAACCGTAGAGCAGCTTCGGCAAATGGCGCTCCAGATCAATGCGCGATTAACCCAATTTTTTAGCGAATGCCAGATTACTCTGGTCGATTTTAAGCTCGAATTTGGCACCGACATCGACGGCACCCTGCTGCTGGCCGACGAGATTAGCCCCGATACCTGCCGCCTATGGAATAAAACTGAACCCGATATCAATCGCCGAGTGATGGACAAAGACCGCTTCCGACAGGACCTGGGGGACGTTGACATCGCCTATCAACAGGTGCTAGATCGAATTCTGGCACATCCTATTTGAGTTTCGGCGGGGTCTGTGCGGTAGAATCTTTCGGAATGTGGGATCTTGTGCCATCTTTAGGCATGGGCCCCGGTGTGAGGAGTATTTTAGGGTAGGAATGAACATGCGTTTTTCGCCAGCTTTTTTGGCTTGTTGTACGCTGGGTGCACTAATCGGCTTGCCCGCTAAAGCTGAACCTCTGTCCCCACTCGAGATAGACCCTGCCTTAGAATCGCTTGCTCAGTCACCCTTGCCGTCAGCCGATTTGATATCAACGCCGGCTCCGTCGACCCCGGCTTCACCGGAATTTGTTTCATCCACACCCGCACCGTCAGACCCCTTTGCGATCGGGATGCCTAATGCGCCCGCGCCAGAGGCTCCGCTGCCCAGACTTGCCCAGGTTGAGCCGGTTGAGACGCCGCCAGAAACCGAAGACTTGCCTGAAGACACGGCTGAAGACGGCGCTGGGGATGCTTCCGAAGACGCCGCTGAAGATCGGTTACAGCGACTATTAGACGGCATCAACCAGCCGCCGACGCCCCCCTCGACCGAAGAGCCCGCTGCCGAAGAGCCCGCCGAAGGGCAGCCAGAAGCCCCCGCTGCTGAGGAGCCCGCTACCGAAGAACCGGCCGCCGAAGAGCAGCCAGAAGAAACCCAGGTCTTGGTGTCTGAGGTCGCCGTCGAGACGGTATCTGGCGAGCCGCTACCCGCAGAAATTTTAGACAGCGTTTATAACTCAGCATCAACCCGGCCCGGACGAACCACAACCCGCACTCGTCTGCAAGAAGACATTAACAGCATTTTTGCAACCGGCTTTTTCTCTAACGTGAGAGCCTTTCCTGAAGACACGCCCCTGGGGGTTCGAGTCACGTTTGTGGTGCAGCCCAACCCGATTCTGTCTGAGGTCGTCATTCGTGAGGGGCAGGTGCTGCCGCCCGAAGTGGTAGACGACATCTTTGTGCCCCTCTACGGCAGGACGATCAACCTGGTCGAATTTCAGGGCGCTATCTTGGAACTTAACCAGTGGTACCAGGATAACGGCTATGTGCTGGCTCAGGTAACAGCGGCCCCTCAGGTTTCCCCAGACGGGGTCGTCACCCTGGTGGTGGCCGAAGGCGTCATTGAGGACATTGAAGTTCGCTACATTACCCTCGAAGGCGATGTCACCGACGAAGAGGGCAACCTCATTGACGGTAGAACCCATCCTTTTATTATCACCCGCGAGTTTGAGTCACAGCCGGGGGATGTTTTTCAAGACAGCGTTATTCAGCAAGACTTGCAGCGGGTTTTTGGCCTAGGGATTTTTGACGATGTCCGACTGTCTCTAGATCAGGGTGACGAAGACCCCGATAAAGTCAACGTCGTGGTGAATGTTGCCGAGCGCAGTACTGGCTCAGTCGGAGCCGCTGTCGGCTTTAACCTGACGGGCGACATTTTTGGCAGCGTCAGCTATCAGCAAGATAACTTCGGCGGTAACAACCAAAAGTTGCGCACCGAGTTTCAGCTCAGCCAGCGTGAGTTTTTGTTCGATTTGAGCTTTACCGATCCCTGGATTGCAGGTGACCCCAATCGGACTTCCTACACGGTTAATGCCTTTAACCGACGGTCGCGCTCCCTAATTTTTGACGGCGGTGAGACCGACGTAGATCTGGCCAATGGAGATGACCCCCGCATCAACCGCTGGGGCGGCGGGGTTAACTTTTCTCGCCCCCTCAGTGAAACGTCATCGGGCTCTGTGGGCTTTGAGTACCAGCGGGTCGCCTCCCTAGATGGCGATGGCGATCGGGTAGAAACCGACGAGCTGGGTAACCCTCTAACCTTTAGCGGCAGCGGGCGAGACGATCTGTTTACGATTCCGGTGGGGTTTGTGCTCGATCAGCGCAACGATAGCATCTTCCCCACCAGCGGCAGTCTGCTACGCCTGGGGTCTGAGCAGTCAATCCCCCTTGGGAACGGCAGTATTTTCTTCAATCGATTGCGCGGCAGCTATAGCTACTACGTGCCAGTAGATTTAACCGGGTTTGGTGATGGCCCTGAGACCATTGCGCTCAACTTACAAGCAGGCACCGTGATTGGGAATCTGCCTCCCTATGAGGCCTTTTCCTTGGGGGGCACCAACTCGGTTCGAGGGTTTGACGAAGGCGAACTTGGCAGCGGTCGGTCTTTTGTGCAGGCCACCGCCGAGTACCGATTCCCGCTGTTTACAACATTTTTAGGCGGGGCCCTATTCTTAGACTATGCGACCGATCTGGGTAGCGGCGATACGGTGCCGGGTAACCCAGCCGGGGTCCGAGATAAACCAGGCTCTGGTTTTGGCTATGGGGCTGGTGTGAGAATACAGACTCCTCTGGGGCAGCTGCGCCTCGACTACGGCTTCAACGACCAGGGAGATGCTCGCTTCCACTTTGGGTTTGGGGAACGGTTCTAATGGAGAGTGAGACTTCTCTCCAAGTACTTGCTGGAAAAGCAGCACAGCAAACTTTAGCCGCCACCGTTGAGTGCTCTGGGGTGGGGCTCCATTTGGGCCAGATGACCCGGGTTCGCCTGTTGCCTGCTGAGGCAGGGATGGGTCGCTATTTTGTGCGGACAGATATCGAGGCGGCCGCTCCAGTCCCGGCCACCGTTGATCAAGTGGTTCAAACCCAGCTATCTACAGAGCTGGGGCGGTCTACCCCGGTCCGGACGGTTGAGCATCTGCTGGCGACGCTGTGGGCCTTAGGGGTTGACAACGCTCGCATTGAGATTGACGGCCCGGAGCTGCCGCTGTTAGATGGCTCGGCCCAGGGCTGGGTGGCAGCGGTTGAATCGGTAGGGCTAGCTGACCAAACACCCCTGCGATCGCACCGTGCTCCCTTAGCAACGCCAGTGACGGTGCAGATGGAGGACGCATTTGTGGTGGCCATGCCCGCTCCGTCGCTGCGGTTTACCTATGGCATTGACTTTGACCTGAGCGCCATTGGCAACCAGTGGTATAGCTGGTCGCCCGCCGCTGCCCCCGGCAGTCCCCCCAATGATTCCTTTGCGCGTGAGCTAGCACCGGCCCGAACCTTTGGGCTGGCCCACCAGATTGACTATTTGCGATCGCAGGGTCTGATCAAAGGGGGCAGCTTAGAAAATGCCCTGGTTTGTAGCCAAGACGGGTGGATTAATCCTCCCCTAAGATTTGCAAATGAGCCAGCACGTCATAAACTTTTAGACTTAGTAGGGGATCTCAGCTTGCTGGGGAGTCTCCCTGCAATGCATGTGATGGCTTATAAAGCAAGTCACCATCTGCATGTGCAGCTAGCCCAGAGGCTAGCTGAAGTGTGCCCCATTGATACGCCTGTCTAGGGTCTCGCCCTGTCACCTGGGACGGCCTGGGAAATACAGGTCGGTTCGCTCGGGTCAGTCTCCGAACGCTGTTGCTGTTGCTAATTACCTTACATGTCCACCCTTATTGACAATCAAAAGCTTGACAATCAGAAACTGGATACTCAAAAACCGGATCCCAAACTGGCTCAGGCCGATCCAATATCTTCAGATGAATCAGCTACGGTAAAAACGACGTTTACCCTCGAAGAGATCCATCAGCTCTTACCCCATCGCTATCCATTTGCCCTAGTCGATCGAATCATCGATTATGTGCCAGCCCAGCGGGCCGTGGGCATCAAGAATGTCAGTTTTAACGAGCCCCATTTTCAAGGACATTTTCCGGGTCGACCGATTATGCCGGGGGTCTTAATTGTCGAAGCGCTGGCTCAGGTGGGTGGGGTGATTATGACGCAGCTGCCTGAGTTTCACGGGTTATGCATGTTTGCCGGGATTGATAAGGTTCGGTTTAGGCGACCCGTGGTACCGGGCGATCAGCTGATCATGACCGCCAAAATCTTAAAAATCAAAGGGCTGCGCTTTGCCAAAATCCATGGCAAAGCAGAAGTGGACGGTCAGCTGGCCTGTGAGGGAGAACTACTCTTTTCTGTTGTAGACTAGTGCCCGTTTTCCTAGGCCCATCGGAGACATGACTTTGACGACTTTGATCCATCCCACCGCAATGATTCATGCTGGGGCTAACCTGCATCCCAGTGTGCGGGTAGGGCCTTACGCGGTCATTGGCGACAAAGTCTCTATAGGCGCTAACACTGAGATTGGTCCCCACGTGGTGTTAGACGGCCACACTGAGATTGGCAAGCGCAACTGCATCTTTACCGGGGCCGCGATTGGCTTAGAATCTCAAGATCTCAAATCAGATGGGACCATGAGTCTGGTCTCGATTGGCGACGACAATCGCATTCGTGAGTATGTCACCATCAATCGCCCGACCAGCTTTGGTGAAATTACCCGAATTGGCAATCGCAATCTGATTATGGCCTATGCCCACGTGGCCCACAACTGCGTTGTCCAAGATAACGTGATCATCTCTAATTCTGTAGCCCTGGCCGGGCATATTCACATCGAGTCTAATGCGCGCATCAGCGGCCTGGTGGGGATTCACCAATTTGTGCATGTGGGTCGCCATGCCATGGTTGCCGCCATGAGCCGCATTGAACGAGACGTGCCGCCGTATATGATGGTCGAGGGCAACCCGTCGCGGGTACGGGGGCTCAATAAAGTGGGGCTGCAGCGCTCAGGCATCGCTGAACTTGACGAAGGACGGGTCTATAAAGAGTTAAAGCAGGCCTATCGGCTCCTGTATCGCTCGGGGCTAACCTTCGCAGAAGCCTTGGATAAATTAGCTTCTATTGGCAACAACGAATACGTTCGACATCTGCATGCCTTTTTGGTTTCGTCTCAGGCGAAAGATAGGCGGGGCAGTATTTCGGGGCGAAAGGCTTAGGCTCAGATCATGGCTCAGGTGTCTACATCTTCTTCAAAAACCCTGTCAAAAAGTCGGCCTGTCCGGATATTTATTCACACGGGTGAGGTCTCTGGTGATTTGCAAGGTGGGGTGCTAATCGAGGCCCTCAATCGTGAAGCAGCGCGCCGCCATCTGCAACTCACCATCAGCGCCATGGGAGGGCACCGCATGGCGCAGGCGGGGGCAACCCTGATTGGTAACACGGTGGCGGTCAGTGCGGTCGGGCTGTTTGAATCATGGCCGTATTTAATATCAACGCTACAGCTCCAGCGGCGGGCCCAGCGGCATTTGCTCACCTGCCCTCCAGACGTAGCTGTTTTGCTTGACTACATGGGGCCTAATATCGCCATCGGTAACTTTATGCGCGCCAAGCTGCCCCACCTACCGCTGGTCTACTATATTGCCCCACAGCAGTGGGTGTGGGCGCTAGGGCTGCGAGATACGCGGCGCATCCTCAGGGTGGCAGATAAGCTGCTGGCGATTTTTCCAGAAGAGGCCCGCTACTTTGCTCAGTACAGTGAACAGGTCCGCTGGGTTGGGCATCCACTCATCGATACGTTTACCCCTGCGCCTGAATCGCTAGAGGCTAAAATAGGCTATCGTCAGGCTGCTCGGCAGCGCTTAGGCCTTTCTACGCAGGCAACCATCATCACGCTGCTACCGGCGTCTCGCCAGCAAGAGCTCACCTACATCATGCCCACCATGTTCGAGGCGGCCAGTTTGATACAGCAGCGATTAAAGCAGCCAGTGACGTTTTTGGTGCCCGTCTCGCAGAGCCGATTTCGAGGGGCGATTGAGGCAGCGATACGTCGCTATGGCCTCCAGGCTGAGATTATTGACCATGCGTCGCAGGATGCGATCGCAGCGGCCGACCTGGCGATTACTAAATCTGGGACGGCCAATCTTGAAATTGCCCTGATGGGGGTGCCTCAGGTGGTCATGTATCGCCTTAACCGAGCCACTGCCTGGGTGGCCAAACACATTTTGAGATTTTCGGTTGAGTTTGTGTCGCCGGTCAACCTGGTAGAAATGAAGCCAGTCGTGCCTGAGTTTATCCAATGGGCGGCGACCCCAGAGGCAATTGCCCAAGAGTCGCTGCAGCTGTTGCTCAATGACGACAAACGTCAGGCCATGATCAAGGGCTACGCCCAGATGCGTCGAGCCATGGGAACCGTGGGGGTGTGCGATCGCACCGCTCGCGAAATTCTCGATATGGTTCCCGTTTCTACGCTAAGGCCGTGATCTTCACTGGTCAGACGCGATTCAGAGGCTGCGATCAGCCATCCGGCCTCCCATTTTTTGACGAATATGCCACGATTCTGCAATTTAGAAAATGAAATGCTCTACACTAAACTTTGGCCGTATCCGGACTTACGGTTAGTGCGGGTGGAAAGACCTAAAGGGTCAAGCTCAAGGGTCAAATTCAGGGTCAAATTCAATGGGGGTTAGTCGGTTTAGACGACGACCCACAGAATCTGCGATGGCGTTAGGAGGCAGCTTGTGAAAATTGCTCAGCTATTTGCCCTAGGCGGGCCGGTTATGTGGCCGCTGCTGTTTTTATCGATTTTGGCACTGGGGGCCGTCATCGAGCGGATTTGGTTTTGGTCCAAAATCCTCACGCGGGAGCGAGAGGTATCGGGTCGAGTTTTAGAAGCGGCCCGACGTGAATGGTCTGCTGCTACTGAGATTGCCCAGCGGGCCAGTCGGCTGCCGATGGGACGCTTTTTGTACGCAGCGCTACAGCTCAAAGATCCCGATCCAGAAGTCTTTCGCCTCGCTTTAGAAACCTCTGCTAACGAAGAGCTGGCGGCGATGCGTCGGGGTGACAAATTGTTGGAAGCCGTGATTGCGCTCTCCCCGATGCTGGGGCTGCTGGGCACGGTGCTCGGCTTGATGAACGCCCTGGGCTCCCTCGACCCCACCAATGCAGGCATCGGAGACGTTACCGCCGAAACCGCTGCGGGCATTGGTATTGCGCTGATTACCACTGTGTTTGGGCTGATCGTAGCGATTTTGAGTCTGGCCTTTTACCGCCTTTTTCAAGGGTTTGTGTTTGGTCAAGCCAAGGTTTTTAGACAGTCAGGCAGCGAATTAGAATTGTTATATCGTCAGGCCTGGGCACTGAGTGATGGCAAGCCCAGTAAGATTAGCGAGCGGTTGGCGAAGACTTAGGGGTTGGGCATTAGATCAGTTGGTGATTTGGTGATTGGTGATTGGTGATTGGTGATTGGCGTTTTTGGACAAGTCACTAGTCACCAATAACGACACCCCTTGGCCTCCTGAACCTAATCCCTAGAACCTAAAACCTAACACCCGAGACAATATTTTCCGTTTACGTTGGCAACTCCCTCGGATCTACATCATGCAACTCGATCTAGACAACACGGCTGAAGAAGTCCGCATTGAGATTATTCCGCTTCTGGATGTCATCTTTTGCATTTTGACGTTCTTTATTTTGGCGGCGGTGAGCCTGACTCGGCAGCAGGCCATTGGGCTAGATTTGCCTAAGGCCAATACCAGCTCTGCGATTCCTAATCAGGCTCTGGGGGGGCGGGGGCGGCTCTATGTCAGTCTAGATAGCACCGGACAAGTCTACATTGACCAGAGCCCAATTCCTGAGGCGATGCTGCGCGATATGGCTTTGCAGCACCAGCAGATTGCCCCCAATGGGCAAATTGTGCTGTATGCCGCCCAAGAGGCACGCTATGCCGATGTGGTCAAAGTCTTAGATATCTTGCGGGCCGTGGGCGGCGATCGAGTGGCGCTGGCCACGCTGCCGGGGCGTCAAGAGACGTCTGATCAGCCGGGGACGCTGCCGGGTCTGACCCCAAATCGCTCACCCAATCAGCCCCTGCCTGGCTCAGACGGTCTCGGGGATCTGAATGACTTGTTCCCCGCTTCGCCTACCCCCGGTGGTCAGCCCCTACCCGGTTCATCTGGCTTGCCAGGCTCAACCTTAGATCCTTTGACACCGAGCAATCCACTGACGCCCACTAATCCGGCTACACCCACTTCCCCGACAACACCTGGCCAACCTGCGCCTAACCAGCCTGCGACAGACACTTCAGAAGAGTAATGCTTCTGAAGCGTGATGCTTCTGAAGTGTGGTGTTTCTGAAGCGCAAAGGCAAGCGTAAAGGCATGTCTCTGCTATCCCCTTTAGACCCTTACGCCCCAATCCCATGGCCCGAGGCGATCAAGTATATGTCATGCGCGATCTGATGGGTATTCCCTACGAGCATCACGGCATTGACTGCGGCGACGGGACCATCATTCACTATCGCAAAGTGGGTGAAGCGACGGTCAGCTGCACCCGTCACGAGGCCTTTGCCTGTGGCAATCCGGTCTATCCTTACCCGCAGTCGGTGGCGTTTATTGCCGATGTAGTCATCGAGCGGGCCCGCAGCCGTCTGGGTGAGCAAAAATACGATTTGTTTTTTAACAACTGCGAGCACTTTGCCACCTGGTGCAAAACTGGGCGTAATCACAGCCAGCAGCTTAGTAGCTTTGGGCTGCGCCTGGGCCAGATCAAACTACCCCAGGTCGGTCAGCTGGCAAAGCAGGCCGCACGGGATGAAGCCCCGGCTGAGGCGCTGGCCCTGTTTGAAAAAGCTTTGGGAAATCTTGCGATCGCAACCCAAACCCTGCTGCCTGACTATAAACAGACCCAAACCGACATCCAAACCTGGCAGCGCGTCGCCCAGCGCGCCCTCGAAAAAAGCCGCGAAGACCTGGCGCGCGCAGCCCTACATCGCAAGCTAACAGCACAAAAAAAGGCTGTCAGCCTTAAACAGCAGCTGGGTGAGCTGTCAGATCTACAGTTGGCGATTGAGCAAGATCAGCGCATTGCGCAAGCCCGGCTGGGATAAATGGGTTCTAGGTTTTGGGGGATCAAAGGGGCGTTATTGGTGACTGGTGACTTGTTCGAAAACGCCCATCACCCATCACCCACCACCTATCAAGGTGAATAACTTTCATCCCATCCATTTATTCCTTGCAAAACAATTAATTGCAGAACTAAATTAGCCGTAGTATGCTAAACAAACCTGTTTGCATTTTTGTCGTCGCGCACCCTCGCCGGTCGAAAGTTGTTTCGAGGTGATAGGGAAAAGGAAACAGGCTTGAACATTAGTCAGCTTTAATCAGGTTGAACCATGATTAGCATTAGAATTGAGCGTACCAGAGTTTAAGCGCATCCAAGTTTATTAGATGTTTATCCTCTTCCGCTTGAGAGGAGTTGCCCCTTTTGTTTATTGATTTGCGGGAGGCCCCAGCTATGAAAATTCGTTTAATCATTCACCCTCTCCATTAAGCTCGTCCACCCCCAGACTGTCTTATTTGGCATAGTGCCTTTTCGGGCATTTTAGGGGGTTGCTGCTGCTATAGAGGTTTTGAGCATTTGATCAAATGCTCACTTTGGTGTCTTCAAAATTCGTATCCCTAAAATTTGGGTTACGACACTTTGGCCATGGCCATATCTAGATCTGGTGTTTGCCCTACTGGAAACCCGTAAGCGGATATGGCTTAGAGCTAAGTTGTTGACCCCAACTGTTGGCCCTAACCGTTGCCCCTAACGCAGGGACTCAAATAGCGGTATCAAGACACCTTTAGCCTAAATAAACCTGTGATTGGGCAACGTTGCCAATCGCAACAGAGGATTCTGTTCATTTTTTATCTTCTCGATGACAGTGTTGAATCTCGAGTATTGAAGCTCGAGTGTCGAATTCCACTGAGGTCATCGGGTTAACTGTTGTTGTCATAAAAACCCTGAGCAATCAGGGAAGGGTGTCATGACAAAACTTGTCAAAATTTTCAAATACTACCAAAACTACTGGCCGATCACACTGTTCAGCGCAGGTGCCATGAGTGTGTTCGAGATTTTAGATCTGGTGGTGCCCTACGCCATCGGTCAGATCTTGAACGTGCTCTCCGACCAGCCCTTAGACTCAGGGTTGGCAGGGCTAATCGCCTTTTTGGCTGAGCGTACTGGGCAACCCTCAACAGCTACTTTCTCACTGGGGGTGTTACTTGTGATTGTGTGTCTTGTCTCGGTGGGGCGAGCCCCGATCCAGCCCTGGTTGGGTCCCTGGTTTAACTGGGATACCGCTTTTCGGGCGCGACAAGAACATGCCCAAAAAGCGCTGGCTAAAGTACTCACGCTGCCGCTAGAGTTTTACGACGAAAACAATCCGGGACGAGTTGCTTCGAGGGTCGCAAAGGGTTTGTCAAACCATACCTGGACCTATCCTGAGATTGTCGGACAGCTCATTCCTAAACTGTTTCGGGTGGTGGGTATTTTTGGGGTAATTTGGTTTATCGACTGGCGGATTGCGTTAATCTTGCTGGTGTCGATGACTGGGATTCTCACCTATAGCTTTTTAGGGCTCAAGGCCCTATCTGATCGAGAAGAAAAGCTCGATAAGTATATGGAGAATACTGAAAGCCGCACCTCGGAGATTATCACCAATATCAAAACCGTGAAGGCATTCGCCACCGAAGTGGATGAGATGAAGCGCCAAAATCAGCGTCTCGTACGCGAGTTTAAGGTGCTGGACTATCGCATTCACAAGGGCTACGTCAAGCTAGGCACCTATGAAAGGACAATCGTGCAGAGCTGTGTCTTTATTGTGCTGGCGCTAACGCTATGGGCCACCGTCCAGGGGCGGATCAGCCTAGGACACTTTGTCACCATCCTGACGATTTCTAGCATGGCCTATGCCGAGGTCGAGCCGATTTGCAACCTGGCGGAGGTATTTGCCCGACGCTATGCCTCCATGGCTCGGTTCCACGAGTTTATGGCACTGCCCCCCGGTCAGGATGCAGGCAGCGTCGAAGCGGGTGCCCCTGAGTATCGGTTCACTGGCAAAGTCCATTTCTCTCACCTGGACTTTAGCTACCATGCCGATCGCCCGGTGTTACAATACATTGATCTGCTGATCGAACCCTACCAAACCGTGGCGCTGGTAGGTCGCTCGGGGTCAGGTAAATCAACCCTGGTGAAACTCTTGTTTCGCTATTTTGAACCCAACAGCGGCGCGATCTTAATCGATGGTCAAGATGTGCGTCGTTTGGATATCTCGGGCTACCGTAAGCGGTTGGCGATTGTGCACCAAGAGGTGGATATCTTTAACGGGACGCTGATCGACAATCTCCTTTACGGCAATCCTCAGGCAACCCTGGAGCAGGTTTATGAGGCCTGCAAAATTGCTCAAGCTCACGACTTTATCCAGCAGATGCCCCAAGGCTATGCCACCATTGTCGGTGAGCGCGGCGTGCGGCTCTCGGGCGGGCAGCGACAGCGCATCGGCATCGCCAGAGCGCTGATCATGAACCCCGATGTGCTGGTGTTTGACGAGGCCACCTCAAGCCTCGACTATGAGTCAGAGCGCGCCATCCAACTGGCGATGCGATCGCTCTTCGGCACCCGCACCCTGATCATCATTGCCCACCGCCTCAGCACCGTCCGCGAAGCCGACAAAATTGTCGTCCTCGATCAGGGCCGCATCCGCGAAGTTGGCAGCCACCAAGAGCTGTTGACCCAGGGTGGGCTGTATCAGCGGCTGCACGCCCTGCAGGAGTCGGGAGACTTATTGGAGTAGCGGGTAGCGAGTGGCGGGTAGTGAGTGGCGAGTAAAGGAGGACGGGTGAGTTTAGAGTTTTTGACTCGCTCACCCCCCTCTTTTACCGCCTTCTTTCGACTATTTCACAACTCAGCAGTCCAGTGCCAGCCACAGCAGATACAAGAGATTAAGAAGTCACGTGACAGCCTGAACATGTCTCTAATGCTCTCTGAAGAAGACCATGCGATCTTAACTCGCCTCGAAGAAGACATGTGGCGAGAGGGCACGCGCTTTGATCAAAGCTTTCAAGAGCAGCGGTTTGCTACCGATTTCTTTGAGTTTGGCCGATCAGGGCGAGTCTATACCCGCGATCAGATCATCCGCGTGGACTTGCAGCCAATCCATGCAGTGCTTCCTCTCCCGAATCTTGCCATTCGTCTGCTTGACAAGAATACGGCGCAGATTACCTACAACAGCCAGGTTGAGTACGACGGTATAACGGAGTACGCAAGACGAAGCTCTATTTGGTCGCGTACGGAGAGCGGCTGGGTCATGCGCTTTCATCAAGGCACACCCTATCAGCCATAGGAGAGGCAGCCTTCGACTAAAGAAGATGAATAGGGCAATAGGGCTGAAGAAGCACTAAAAAGTTGGGACTACGAAGCTTCTCATGCTAATTGGCAAAGTCCAGTCGATGTGAAGTCCGCTCATGGCAGTGCCAGTATCATTGCGAACAATCGCGTTGTTTTCAACATCAAGGGCAACACCTATCGGTTGATTGTGGCAATTTGTTATGACATTGGTATCATCTGTCGGTAACTGTGCGTTGCAGCCAGTAGCTAGCGAGAGCTGGTTCGATAGAACTGGCGGCAAACTCGTCTTGGTCGGCTTTGTAGCGAAGATAGGCTGCGATCGCAGCACACTGCTCAGGCGTAAAGAGTGAAAATCGGTGCCTGGCCGCGTCGCCGAACGTCCGATCTCCGTATCGTCGGGGGTTGATCCGTTTAGTGGCCGAAGCCCCCAAACCATGGGTTAGATGGAACACCGGGTCAGTCCTGTCCAACGCATCATCGAGATCAGCAATCACAAAGGCCGGAAGATAGTACCGAAAAGCCTCGTCCGAGAAAAAGCTCAGCGCCGATCCGTATCCGTTGGGTGCTTGATCCAAAAAGGTCGTCGAAAGGGACGCCCAGTCAGGCACCTCAGCAAATTCCTGACGGAGACTTGCTGGCTCATCGCCTTCGTTACTGTCGGTTATACACCAGTGCGGTGGGCGCTCCACGTCCGCAAACGCCGCTCTGATCTTCGCCTTTAGTTCGTCCGGTGTCATACGCTTTGAAGCAACTAAATTTGGATAACGATGGAATTCAGCGGCAGCAGGTAACTTCTATTCCATACCAGTAGTTTTCGCCTGTCCGCTGCCACGTGAGGTAGCTGGCTACTCTACTCTAGATACTGCCCCCCTTTCACCCTTCAGTTTGCCATCGAAACTCCAAGTTTCCATGCAGCCACAGGATACCGGATAAGGTTTCTACGGCTTAGATAATATGTTCTTTAGCAGCCAACCGATTCCTAATCCTGGAAGGCATCCCAGCAATAGCAAGACAGCTATCTCATAATTCCAAATGGTTGTTCTATAAAGTGTGTAGTAGTAAATTGCAGCTAATGCAATATTGCCAGCAAGAAGTCCACCCATTAAACTAGGCAAAACTGGTTTAGGATAAGCCAATAAACCGCCAACAGTGCCGCCAATTGTTGCACAGGTAAACGCTGCAAACCAAGAAAAAGCGATATCAAACAAAAAGTTATTGATAATCAGCGGTGGCCCCACACAAAGGAAAATATAAATTAAGCAACCTACCTCTCTCTTTCCTAGATATTTGTCCCATAAAACCCCAGTCAAGACGATTATTCCAATTACGTTCATTAAGTATCCAACGACTAGCCAAAGGTCGTAGAACTGTGAGCTTGAATAGTGCCATATCAAAAAAATCCCAATTACTACAGACCCCAGCGCTAAAAGCCCTCTCTGCAGAAGTCTCAAGTTTGAGCGTTCTATCTGGACCTCAAGATAAAGATCCCCTTCATCAATGCCTACTCTTTTACCCTCTCCCTTAAGACGGAGGCGTGTTTTGTTGCGAGTGCCTGCTGGAACTTTCACTAATAGTTCTTTGCCGCCGACACCTTGAATCCTTTGCGTTACCCCATACCAAGCCAGCAGTGGATGCAAGTGAAGCTCAATCGTTATGTCTAAGTCGTCTGGCATAATTTCTCAATCAACACCAACTTGGCCAACTTGATGAATACACAACTTATTGAAAAATAATTTTACTACTAAGGAAAAATGTTTAAGTGCCGTCCTAACGGTGGAGTTGTGCGGTGGTCAATACCTCTGTTTTCAGCCGATAGCTTGGGATCTGCCCGCACCTCAGTACGAAGACCTTGCCCAAGGTAGGTACGAGCCAAGGGTTGATAGCCCGAAAACCCGAGTAAGGGCGCAATTCTTTGTACTAATTTGTATCGCCTAACAATACTATTAAACCAAAACTCTCGGTTTAAACTACCTCGCAAGGGCAGTTAAACCGAAGGTCTACAGGTAAATCCACTATCGGGGGTTTAAACCGAAGCTTTAAGTTTGAGTCTGTTTTCAGAGTCGAGTTTGTTCAGCCTTTGCGTGATATTTGGCACATTTTGCGGCTCTTCCGTAATCTTCTGAGCCTGATCTGTAGCCCCAATCAAAGATCTAAAGAATTCCCGTTGAACGTTCGCTATTTTGAATAATGCAATAGAGAATCAAAGGGAACTCTAAGTTGCAGCAGGGTAGACTACTTCACCAGCAGCTAACCTGCATCCTGTGTTAAAACTACTGATATAAGTGCTATTCAAGGAAAAACCATGGGGTTATTTGATCGCGTTAGCCGACTCGTTAGAGCCAATCTCAATGCTGCTGTCAGCACTGCCGAAGATCCAGAGAAGATCTTAGACCAAGCCATTATCGACATGCAGGAAGACCTGGTGCAGATGCGCCAGGCCGTAGCTGGCGCGATCGCAAGTAAAAAGCGGGTCGAGCAGCAGTACGAAAAGAATAGCTCAGAGGCCAATACCTGGACCCAGCGTGCCCAGCTGGCCCTGCAGAAGGGAGATGAAGGTCTGGCCCGTGAGGCGCTTTCCCGCAAAAAAGGGTTAGTCGAAACCGCCACCGCCCTAAAAGCCCAGCTCGATCAGCAAAATGCTTCGGTAGATCAGCTTAAGCGCAACCTGATTGGCCTAGAGAGCAAAATTTCTGAAGCTAAAACGAAGAAAGATATGCTCAAGGCGCGGGCCAGCGCGGCTAAAGCGAACGAAAAACTCCAAAAAACCATCGGCAATATGGGCACTGGCAGTGCCATGGGCGCTTTTGAGCGCATGGAAGATAAGGTAAT
The DNA here is from genome assembly GCA_039815385.1 of Cyanobacteria bacterium P01_A01_bin.114. GTDB lineage: Bacteria > Cyanobacteriota > Cyanobacteriia > Phormidesmidales > Phormidesmidaceae > SIO4C1. The sequence continues at coordinate 11,360 of JBCBZL010000006.1, read as the reverse complement.
GCAGATGGAGGCCACCTCCCAGGCAGCCTATGAGCTGGCCGGGGCCGATCTAGAAAGCCAGTTTGCCGCCCTCGAGTCAGGCAGCGACGTCGAAGATGAGCTGGCTGCTATGAAAGCACAGCTCAGCGGTGGCTCTGTCGATCAAGAGGCTTTACCCCCTGCCGATACGACCGCAGTGAATGCACCCGCTGATGCAGCCGTAGATTCTGAGTTAGAGGCTCTCAAGCAAGAGTTAGATAATCTGTAAACCGGGTCCTTCCTAATCAAAACGGATTCCTGATTTCTATAGCTCCCTGGGTTCTATGTCTGGCGACACCGAGATGTCCAAGTCTCAGCCAAGAGCTCAGGGGCTTTCTATATGAAAGTCTGTCTGGCTAGATACCGAAGGGCGTAACGTTTTATGTCCCTGACAGGCTCCGAAGTTAAGTCGGGGTAATGCTTTCGGATTCGATATTAAATCAAAATCCAGAAATTTGATAAATTCAGAGATCTGATCAGCCAAAGTGGCTAGACTGGAAGCATCATTGAGTTCCAGGTGATCTATGCAGCTGGCCCAGCGCTTAGCCCCTTTGCAGCAAAATGTCTTTGCCGATATGGATCGGGCCAAGGCCAGCGCGATCGCAGCTGGCCAATCAATCATCGATTTCTCCCTAGGGTCGTCTGATCTACCCACCTCAGACCACGTTTTAGAGGCCATTGCTGCTGCTTTACAAGACCCGAGCACCCACGGCTATGCCTTATTCCACAGTACCCAGCCCTTTCGTCAGGCAGTCGCCCAATGGTACGAACGCAAATGGGGTGAGGCGGTGTATCCCGAGACTGAGGTGCTGCCCCTGATTGGCTCTCAGGAAGGGACAGCCCATCTGCCCCTGGCAATTTTGAATCCCGGTGAATTTGCACTATTGACCGATCCGGGCTACCCGTCGCATCTGGGCGGGGTGTGTTTGGCGGGTGGGCAGATCTATGCAATGCCGCTGCTGGCTGAAAACAACTTTTTACCTATCTTTGATGAGATTCCCCAGCCGGTGCTTGAGCAGGCGCGGATGATGGTACTGAGCTATCCCCACAACCCCACCACTGCCACTGCCCCTCTGTCCTTTTTCCGCAAAGCGGTAGCCTTTTGTCAGGCCCACAATCTGGCCCTCGTTCACGACTTTCCCTACGGCGACCTGGTGTTTGAGGAAGATCTGGCTCCGTCGGTTTTCCAAGCCGATTCGCAGAAGTCGGTCTCTATTGAGCTTTTCTCATTTTCTAAGTCTTATAACATGGGCGGCTTTCGCGTCGGATTTGCGATCGGCAACCGTGAATTAATTAAAGGGCTGCGACAGGTGAAAGCCAACGTAGACTTCAACCAATATCGCGGCATTTTGAGGGGCGCGATCGCAGCCCTCAATGGCCCCCAAGACTGCGTTGCCCAGATGGTCAACACCTTTCGCGAGCGGCGAGATGTTGCGATCGCAGCGCTCAATAAAGTGGGTTGGCAGGTTAGTCAGCCCAGGGCCACCATGTACATTTGGGCTAAACTACCCGAGCCGTGGGAGCAAGACTCCATTGGATTTTGCACCCAGCTGGTGGCCCAGACCGGGGTAGCGCTGGCCCCCGGTCGCGGGTTTGGTAAATCTGGCGAGGGCTATGTACGGTTTGCCCTGGTTCACCCGCCCCATATTCTGGAATCCGCAGTTGCAAAAATTGCCACTTTCATGGATAACTCAAGTCATAGATAACTCAAACTGAACAGTTCGCCTGCGCTGCCACAGCGTATGCAGCATCATGGCTTCTGAGGAACAAGCTGGCAGCCGTATCTTATTAATCGAAGACGACTACGGTAACCGAACCCTGTTTGCCGACTACCTGAAATATTGCGGATATCGAGTACTGGCCTTAGAAGACGGCATTAACGTGCTACAAATTGTGGGCTCATTTAGACCCCAGGTGATTTTGCTAGACCTCAAGCTCCCCACTATGAGTGGGCTATCCGTGATTGAACTCTTACAACAGCACATCGAGTTTCAAGAGATTCCCATTTTAGTGATTAGCGGCTATGCTTTCAGCACCGACCAACAAAAGGCAATGCAGCTTGGCGCAGCGAGATATCTCGTCAAGCCTATACAGCCAGAGGCTTTGAAGATGGCTATTGAGCAGGCACTGCATTAGTCGTCCGCTTCATCGGTTTGATTAGCTTGCAACTGTCGCTGCTCAGCGATGAACTGCTCAGTGGTCTGGTTGAAGAGCTGTAGCGTATCGCTCACCCCAGTCACCGTATCTTGCATCTGGGAAGACAGCAAGGTTATGTATTGCAGTTGGTTCCGCACCTCCTGCATTGATTCACGATAGCGCAGTTCAAACTCGTCGATGGTCATAAAATTAAAAGCTGTCCAGAGAAGCTAGTGAGATTTTCCTGTCTACTGTCTCTCACCCCCTGGTCAAAGATAAAGGGTAGCCCGCACAAATACGTAGAAAATTGACGTATTTCTTGATACCTTAAAGTCTAGATTTTGTTTGCATAGAATCAGGAACCTGAACTCAATCTGGCGCTTCGATCCGTATGTACCATTCTTGATTTGAGAGAGCAATCTGGTGGGGGCTGAGGCGGTAAACCCACCCTAAAATTTCGCTAAATATCTCTTTGTGAGCGTGAGCGTAAGCGTTAGATTAATAAGCGTTAGATTAAATAAGACAAACCGTTAGGAGCGTCGAGGTGTCGTCCTCTTCAACTATCAAAACGCTTGTTAAGGATGCTGACCGGCTAGAGGCCCGTCTAAAGGAGATCCCTCAGGAGCCTGGGGTTTACTTTATGAGAGACGCCACTGACCAAATTTTGTACATCGGCAAATCTAAGAGCCTGCGCAACCGGGTGCGGTCTTACTTTCGTGACAACTACCATCACACGCCGCGCATTAGTGTGATGGTGACCCTGGTGACCGAGATTGAGTTTATTGTCACCGACACCGAAGCCGAGGCCCTGGCCCTAGAGGCGAATCTGATTAAGCAGCACCAGCCCCATTTCAACGTGCTGCTCAAGGATGATAAAAAATATCCGTACCTTTGCATTACCTGGTCAGAAGACTACCCTCGCATTTTTATTACTCGCAAGCGGCGCAAGGGTCAGCCTAAAAATCGCTACTATGGCCCCTATGTAGATACGGGGCTACTGCGGCGGACGCTGCACATTGCCAAAAAAATCTTTCCTCTGCGTCAGCGACCCCAGCCTTTATTTAGAGATCGTCCTTGCTTGAACTATGACATTGGCCAGTGCCCTGGGGTGTGCCAGCAGCTGATTTCTCCTGAAGACTATCACCAGATTGTGCAAAAGGTAGCGATGGTTTTCCAGGGACGGGTGCAGGAACTGGTGAATATCTTGACCCGGCAGATGGAAAAAGCGGCAGAAAATCTCAACTTTGAGCACGCCGCCCGACTGCGCGACCAGATCAAGGGGCTGGAAACCCTCAGTGCCCATCAGAAGGTTGCTCTGCCCGACGATACGATATCCAGGGATGCGATCGCACTCTCCGCTGACGATCAGCACGCCTGCATTCAGCTCTTCCAAATCCGAGCGGGGCGGCTGGTGGGGCGACTGGGGTTTGTGGCCGATGCCCAGGCGGGCACCCCCGGCGATATTTTGCAGCGGGCTTTAGAAGAGCACTACCGAATGGTCGACTCCATTGAAATTCCTGCAGAGATTTTGGTGCAACATGCCCTGCCCGAGGCCGATATTCTAGCCAAATTTTTGACCCAGCAAAAGGGGCGCAAGGTCTCGATCGAGGTGCCCCAGCGACAGACCAAGGCTGAGCTGGTCGAGATGGTGGAGCGCAACGCCCAATACGAGCTGGCCCGCACCCAGCGGTTTGCCGATCGCAACGCCCAGGCGCTGCAAGACCTGGCCGAGATTTTAGACCTGCCGGGCATGCCCAAGCGCATTGAAGGTTACGATATCTCACATATTCAAGGCTCCGATGCGGTGGCCTCCCAGGTTGTCTTCATCGATGGGCTGCCGGGCAAGCAGCACTATCGTCACTACAAGATTAAAAACCCAGAGGTGAAGGCGGGGCACTCCGACGACTTTGCCAGCATGGCCGAAGTGCTGCAGCGGCGGTTTCGGAAGTATGCCGAAGATCCGAACAAAGAGCGCATCGGCAACCCTGACTGGCCCGACGTGGTGATGATCGACGGCGGCAAAGGGCAGCTTTCGGCAGTAGTCGAGGTGCTGCGAGAGATGAATCTGCTCGAAGAGCTGAAGGTGGTTAGTCTAGCTAAAAAACGCGAAGAGATTTTCCTTCCCGGCGAATCTTTGCCCCTCAAGACCGAATCAGAACAGCCCGGTGTTCAACTGCTGCGGCGTCTGCGGGACGAAGCCCATCGCTTTGCCGTCAGCTTTCACCGTAAAAAGCGTACCGATCGCATGCGCCGATCGCGCCTGAGCGAGATTCCGGGGCTGGGCCATCATCGTCAAAAACAGCTGCTCGCTGCCTTTCGCTCAATTGACTATATCCGTGAAGCCAGCACCGATCAGCTAACCACCGTGGAAGGGATCGGCCCGCAGCTGGCCCAGCAGATCTATGATTACTTTCATCCGCAAAATGTTTGAGTTTGGATGACACTGCAATGCCTACAACCCTACTGATCCAGACTGAAACGACGCCGATGACAGTTTCACTGCCTGCGATCGCACCCATGACACGGGATGAATTCTATGAATTCTGCCAGGCGAATCGAGATCTCCGGATTGAACGGACAGCTACAGGAGACGTTGTGATTATGCCACCGGCCTTTTCTGACACGGGGAACCGGAACTTTAATCTGGCCGCTTATCTCTGGCTCTGGACTGAGCAAACTGGGACGGGGCTTGGCTTTGACTCTAGCAGTGGATTTACGCTACCCAATGGGGCCACTCGCTCGCCAGATGCAGCTTGGATCAAGGCGGAAAGGTGGAACGCACTAACTGAGGCAGAAAAATCTTCTTTCGCGCCTATTTGTCCTGATTTTGTAATTGAGCTAAGGTCGGCCAGCGATACACTGAATGGGCTCAAAGACAAAATGCAGGAATACATCGACAATGGCGTCTTGCTGGGCTGGTTGATCGATCGCAAAAATCGGACTGTTTATATCTACCGCCCCAATCAAGCGCCTCAAGTGCTTGAGAACCCTGAGCAAATCAGCGGTGATCCTGAGCTACCGGGCTTCAGCTTACCGATGGCCAAAGTTTGGTAGTTAGACCCATTTTCAGAAAGCAGCTTAGCGATCGCATATAGGAACATTTCTGTCCGCTTGAGGCCGAGCAGCGGGCGACGCGTAATTTGCTGCTGTACAGTCTGCTGGCGGTGGTTGCGATCGCCGTCCTGATGTTTTTTCAATACCCAATGGATTTGAAGTTGCATATGATTTGACCCCCGGCTGTCGCCGTCCCCCTTACCTTACGCTTTAGCGCATGCCCGAAGGGCTTTAGGGGGACTATAGGGGGTTTTCGAGATGTGCAACTACATGTGGAATTGGTATAACTCGTTGCGATTTAGCTCATCGTGATTTAGCTCATTGTGATTTAGCTCATTGTGATTTGACTCATTATGATTTAAGCACTTTAATCTAGTGCAGCTTTTTCAACATAATCAGTCGTGTTAAGTAATCATTTCAAATCTGTTATTGGCTTTTCTTAAAAAGATCATTAGAACCCATTAGGATGATCCCCAACTTTATAAAATAGTAGCTTTGTATACAAAAAAACTTTTTGTCTTTTGATGAAAGTCACGGGGTTAATATCAGAATGCTACTGAAAAAATGTTTTTTCAGCAGCATATTTTTCCAAGGATATATAAACATCTAAAGATTCTTTTTATATTTGCAATAATTTTTGTGTGAGCATTTATGCTCATTGTGGCCGTTTTAGCGAGGGTCGCAACGGCGAAAAATCTGACGGAGTGAAGCTTTCAAGGAGCTGGGGATCGTTCTATTAGTGGGCGATCCCCAGTGATTTTATCTCTTTCGATTGATGGTCATTCATGGATTTAGTCGGCATAATGAAGCTATAGCAAGGAGCAATTTAATATGGCCGTTATAATTCAAACCGTTCACTGCCCCAACTGCGGAAAGTCAGCAGAACGTTACTATTTAAACGATCAGCAGCTGACCCGAACCCAGTGCGGACAGTGCGATTATTTGATGATTACCTGTCAAAAAACAGGCAGAGTAATTGAGGCCTATGCTCCTGGTATTTCTCCGGTTTGTAGCGTCTAGCATAGCTCGTAAAAACACTGAGCTTCGCTCAGGTCTTTCGCACACAAAAACCCTTTTCTGTAGCAGAGAAGGGTTTTCTTAGTGAGTAGACATGTGATCCCAAATCCGAATGCAGTAACTCTGATTCAAAATGGATAACCTCGTAGGGGCGGTGCCTATTTAGCCTGAGAGGCCCTGAGCTGGCCACAGGCAGCATCTTTTTCTAACCCTCGCGAATAGCGGACGCTGACGGCAATGCCTGCGTCTTTGAGCCACTGGGTAAACGCCCTTACCCGTTTGCGGTTAGGCCGCTGGTAGGCAACCTCATCAATGGGGTTATAGGGAATCAAATTGACGTGGCTTTGAAAGCCGCGCAGGTGGTTGGCCAGCTCAGCTGCGTGGCTTTTGCAATCGTTGAGGTGAGCCAACAGAATGTATTCAAAGGTCACACGGCGACCTGTGATCGTCACATAGTCGCGGCACTCGTCAAGCAGCGTCTCTAACGAATACTGTTCAGCGCTGGGGATGAGCTGCTCTCTTAGCCGTTGGTTCGATGCATGCAGACTCACCGCCAGGGTAACCTGCAGCTGGTGCTCGGCCAGCCGTCGAATCTGCCCCGGAATTCCAACGGTAGAAATTGTGATATGACGCTGGCTGATGCCAATATCTTCGTTAAAGCAGCGCACGGCATTAACGGTATTTTTAATGTTTAGCAGAGGCTCTCCCATGCCCATAAAGACGATGTTGCTGACCCGTTGTTCGAAGTCTTCCTGGACCGTCAGCACCTGATCAACAATTTCGTGGGTGGCCAGGTTGCGCATAAAGCCGCCTTTGCCCGTCGCGCAAAAGTCGCACCCCATGGGGCAGCCTACCTGAGACGAAACACAAACGGTGAGGCGCTTTTCAGTGGGGATGCCGACGGTTTCAATAATCTGACCATCGGCTAAGCGTAGCAAAAACTTGACGGTGCCGTCCGGGGCGACTGAGCGATGATGGATCTCGGCACGGCCCACCGGGGTATCGGCCACCTGAGCCCGCCACTGTTTTGAAAAGACCGTAATCTCGGCTAGCGATCGCACCCCTCGCTGATAGATCCACTGGTGCAGCTGCTTACCCCGATAACCCGGCTGCCCCTGGCTCTCTACCCAGGCAGTCAGCTGCGCCAGCGACATCCCCAGCAGCGGCTGTTCTCGGGAGATGTCAGTCAGTTTATTGGCAGGCTTATCGGAGGTGATTGGGCTAGAAGACGTCATGGTTCAACGCAGTTGGGCCGATTTCCATCTTAGACGGTCTGCAGTAAAGATAAGGTTGGAATTTTCCCATTCCCCGCACATAGACGTTGCCTGCAAGCGCCTACATTACCCATTACCCATTACCCTTTACCTTTTACCCATATACGAGCATTGCCTGCACCGCGCCTACCCTTAATTACTCTCCGGCGTCTCATTCATCAGATCTACCAGCCCCTCGGTCAGGTCGCGGGGGTTCATAAAGATCACCTTCGAGTTGTCACTCTCACCCAGCCTTTGGTTGGCCTCGACGTAGCGCTGAGCCAGTAAAAAATTCAAAATGTCACGGCGGCTGTCGGTCTTTTCTAGGGCTTGAGCCAGCAGTCGCATCGACTCAACAGTACCCTCTGCTTCTAAAATCGCGGCTTTCTTTTTGATCGCGGCAGCCTGCTCTTGCTGCATCGAATCAATCACAGCCTGAGGTGGCTTAATCTCTTGCAGCTCTACCCGGTTCACCTTGACACCCCAAGGCTCTGTGGCTTCATCAAGCACGTCTAGCAAAGCCTTGTTGATGGCCTCTCGGGATGAAAACGTGCTTTGCAAGTCCATCTTACCGATTTCAGATCTTAGCGTGGTTGTGACAAGCTCTCTGATCGCCAGATCAACATCTTCAATGGCGTAGTAAGTTTTCTCAAGGTCTAAAATCCGCCAGTAGATAATTGCGTCAACCTCAAGACTCACGTTATCTCGGGTAATGGCGTTTTGCGGCTCAATATCGAGGGTTTGCTCCCGCAGGGTATCTTCAATAACAACCGAATCTAAAAACGGTACAATAAAGGTGAGCCCTGGCTTGAGGGTTAGGCGATAGCGACCTAGCCTTTCGACCAGGGCTTCGTTGCCTTCCTTAATGATGCGGACAGAGCCGACGCTGTAGCCAATAACCAGCAGCGATAGAACGGCGAGGATAGAAGAGCCCATAGGTGCTTAACTGCGAATGTGCTCATTGGATAGCACATCTGTACGGTACATGTCTAGTTTAATTTTGACACGGATGTCTTATTTTTGAGGGGGACACAGCGTCAGGCGGGTACCCTAAGGTTCAGTTATCCAAAGTCACCTTGTCCAAAGTCATCTTGTCCAAAGTCATCACTGTGAAACGAATTTTTGTAAAGCAATTTCTTTTTCTCGCTGCTGTTTTAGGCGGAGGTCTGTGTTTGGCGACCCCACTATCTGCAGACAGCGGTTGTTATATCGAAGATGACAGTGGCCAAGTGCATGACTTGACCTCGTTGTGCAATGTGTCTTCCGGCGGCGGCGAAACTGTCTTACAAACTGGCGATGTGCAAGTCACGCTGCGCTGGGACACCAGCGATGACCTAGATTTGGTAGTCGTTGGCCCCTCTGGTGACGCAGTCTCTTACTTTAATCCTGCGATTGCCTCTGGGGGGCAGCTTGACGTCGATGCCAATGCGTTTTGTGAGTCGGCCAGCGCAGCCCCGGTTGAGAACATTTTTTGGCCCACCGGGAGTGCGCCAACGGGTGACTACGGCGCTTTTGTGATGTTGTCGATTCCTTGTTCGGGGCCAGGCACTATGGCCGTAAACTATACACTGACGGTCTTGAGCCAGGGTCAAACGACCACCTACGAAGGGGTCGCCAGTCTTGAATCTGGCAATGAGACGCTGTATCCGTTTAGTCTTAGTCAGTAAGCGGCGATGACCAAGTTTGAGAAAACGTGAGGTTTCGCTGGGTCATGGTTTGCTCAAACAGCTGGGTCGAGAGCCCCTGCTCTACGGGCCACACGCCTGGTTTATGTAGCTGCCCTGACAGGATGCACTGGGCAACGCTGCCAGCGCCGTAGCCAGCCACCTGGGCTGTATCGGGATGGGTAGCTGTGACTAGGTAGGTTGTCTGGGTTTCGTTTTTAAGCCCTGCGATCGCAAACCGCATGGCAATGCCCGTGCCGCTAAAGCGATCGCTCACCTGGGTCATAGCATAGCTAATGTGGGAGAGGGCTTCGATCACGATTGGCTGCCTGAGCCAGCCGGGGGGTAGCTTCGTCATCAGCCCGGTCAGGTGGTTGTAATAGTCGGGCAGCGAGCCAAACTTGGTGATAAAGGTTTTGACCTCTGGGAAAGACTGCGGCAGGGTCAACGCCTCAATTGTATTAAACCAATACACCCCAGCGCCGACGTTGTAAGGCGCTGGAAACGCCAACACCTCCCGTTCGCTGTAGGGGGCAATGGTCTGCCATTGGCCAGCAATTTTGCTCTGAAACGGGGTTTGCAACTCAATAAAGGTGGTTCTCATAACGGTGACCCCGGCCCCACCGGAGCCTGCCACCAGATAGCTGAGATGGACCGTCTCAGCCTGGTCAAATTGTTCAATGCCCTGACGCACCAGGCTATTGGAAATGCCTGGAAAAACGCCAGTGCCCACCACACAGGTCACTTTCGCCGCGATCGCGGTATCTCGATAGGTCAGGGCCTGACGCACGTAGTCGGGGCTGTCGGCCACATCCAGGTAAGGTTTACCCTGGTCGATGCAGCTTTTTAGCACGGCATGATCTCGCTGGCGAAAGGGGCCAGCGCAGTGGATTGTGAGATCGTGGGCTGCGATCGCGGCTGCCACCGCGGCTCGATTGTCGAGATCTAACGTTTGGTACTGCTGTCGTTTGCCTAGCGGAAACGAGGCGTTTGCACGACGTCCGGTCAGGGTCAGCACTGCCTCAGTATGAGCTAATAAGTCTGCTGCAACGCTGCGACCAATACGGCCACCGCCCCCTAAGATCAAGATTCGCCGAGACATATTGCTGAGAAACCGTGACGCTGTGACCACTAAAGCCCCAAGTCTGCCAGAATCTCGGTCGCGTGGGTTTCTTTTTGTTGAATGTTGTCGTAAACCTTTTTGATCACCCCGTCGGTGTTGATAATAAAGGTCACCCGCTTAGAATAGCCGCCACCGCTGACGTCATAGGTACTGGTAATGATGCCCTCAGGATCAGCGACTAAGGTGAACGGCAAATTAAACTTTTGCTTAAACACACCGTGGGAAGCAGGGGTATCCATACTCACACCTAAAACCACCAGGTCATTCCCCCGATACGTGCTGTGCGCATCTCGGAAGCTACAGGCTTCTTTGGTACAGCCTGACGTATCGTCCTTTGGATAAAAATACAAAATAATTGTTTTGCCTGCATAGTCAGACAAAGAGACGCCATTACCCGCATCATCTTTAGCGGTGAAATCAGGGGCTCGAGTTCCAACAGATAGCGCCATGATCAATATCCTTGCCGCGTCCGATGCTGCCAATCTTAACATTTAAGCCTTGACGATTGGATTAGAAATAAGTGACGGGTAGTGCATTGAATAGAGTTCTTCAGCACTTTACTCGCCCGCGTCTTTGCCTCTCCCTCGTTCCGCATCTTCCCCCGCTCCCCTTTCCTCCTGCTCCCATGTACCTAGAAACCTCTCGTCTCATTATTCGTGACTGGCAACCCATGCAAGATGCCCGCCACGCCTTAGACATCTACGGCAATGAACAAGTTACGCGCTGGTTAGCAAACGCCGAGCCTGAGAAATCGATTCACGACGTTCAAGGACGCCTGCAACGCTACGTCAGCCGTACCACTACAGGGGGCACTGGAATTTGGGCGGTGGTAGAAAAAGCCATTGACCACATTGTAGGCACCCTTTTGCTAGTCCCGCTGCCTGACAGGGAAGGCGTGCCCACTGATGATATTGAGATTGGCTGGCATTTTCGCCCGGCAAGCTGGGGCTACGGATATGCGACTGAGGCCGCCCAGTGCATCATCCAGTATGGATTTGAAGAGATGAATCTGCCGATGATTTATGCCGTAACTCTGCCAGACAACACTCGCTCTATTGCTGTGATGACGCGCTTAGGAATGCAGCCAGTGGGAAT
>JBCBZL010000295.1:0-6159 GCA_039815385.1 Cyanobacteria bacterium P01_A01_bin.114 | reverse complement strand
TGGTTTCTATGAATAATGTGATTGGTATGCCCGGTGCAATGAATGGTGTTTCAGAAGTGGTAGTAATGGAGCCTCGCTCCTTTGAGGAAATGCCCCAGGCAATTCAGGCGCTGCGTGAACGCAAGTCTGTTGTGCTCAACCTGACGATCATGGATCCTGACCAAGCCCAGCGCGCTGTTGACTTTGTCGCAGGTGGCACCTATGCCATGGACGGTCATCAAGAACGAATCGGCGAGAGCATCTTCTTGTTTACCCCGAACTGTGTTCAGGTCAGCATGCCCATTGATGGTGAAGACGGTCTGCCGATGCAGGAGCAGCCCATGGCAGCCCCTCGTCAAGCGGCCCCAACGCCAGCTTGGGCGACTGAGCAGATCGCTCGCATGGCCTAGGGGAGTTCGCTTTAAGCTGCTCAGAGCTAATGGGTCCATTACGGTAATATCTGGGTCCTTGTTAAGCGGCTACGAAGTAGCACTTAAGAATGCTTGATCGGTCGGTGCAAAGTTATGCGCTCGTTTCAAGGTATTCTTAATGATGCTGTAACTGCTTGAAGGGGGCTTGGATATCTTGCCTGCTGAACTTGGCATTATTGGTGGCGGGGTAATGGGAGAGGCTTTATTATCCCGCCTTCTTTCCACAGGGGTGTATAGGCCTGATGTCATCGTGGTGGCAGATCCAATGCCAGAGCGTCGGCAGTTGCTGACTGAGCAGTACGGGGTTCGGACTATTCAAAGCAACCGCGAACTGGTTGAATCAAGCCAGGTTGTGCTGCTAGCGATTAAGCCTCAAATCTTTGACTACGTTGCTAAAGACTTTCAGGGCATTCGCTGCGAAGTGCCGCCTTTAGTGATTTCTATTTTGGCTGGAGTACCCCTGGCTCGATTAGAGTCTGCGATGCCGGGTTGGCCAGTGGTTCGGGCCATGCCCAATACGCCAGTAACGGTGGGTGCGGGGATGACGGCCATCTCGCCCGGTAGCCGAACTTTGACAGAACACGCTGAACGGGCAATCCGTATTTTTGAGGCGGTGGGCCAGGTGGTGCAGGTGCCCGAAAATTTGATGGATGCGGTTACGGGACTATCTGGCTCAGGGCCAGGGTATGTTGCTGTGGTCGTTGAGGCCCTTGCTGATGGTGGGGTTGCCGCTGGCTTACCCAGGGCGATCGCAAATCAGCTAGCAATACAGACTGTTTTGGGGACTTCTCATCTCTTACAGCAAACAGAGATGCACCCAGCGGTGCTTAAGGATCGGGTCGCGAGCCCAGGCGGTACAACCATTGCTGGGCTTACCTGTCTAGAAGAGCTGGGCCTGAGGTTCTCACTGATTGAAGCGGTCAAGGCAGCCAGCCGTCGATCTAAAGAGCTGGGATCTTAAGCGCGATTTTGTATAAGGCTGACGCGGGGACGTGGGGAGCCTGATCTATCAAATATCTGTTTGGTACGGATATCTATACGGTCTGGATATCAATACATTTACATCTTGAAATTTTAGGACTGCGACCACTATCTTTGTGGCAACTATCTTTGTGGTGGATATCGCCTGACCTTTAGGGCGGATATTGCCTCAAGATCGGTGACCGATAAGAGGTTAGATTTCAACGATGGATCTATCTAAAATTTTTATCCAGCTGATGATTGCGTTGATCTGCGCGACCGTTGCCAACCTTGTGATCCCCAAGCGGATTCCTGGAAAATCTCTAGGCCCTTTGGTGGTGGGGTTTGGTGGTGTGGTAGTGGGGGAATGGGTGGTTGATTTTTTGCAGAGCACCTTTAACTTTAGCCCCGCCTTTTTGCATTGGGATATTTATGAGGTGCCGATTATTCCCGCGTTGTTAGGGGCAATCTTGGTGCTGTATGGGCTAACCGCGTTAGTAGGGATGAGCAAAGCGTAGCCCCGGCTGGTTAATGCGACTGGTATCCGGATTAGCTGCCCGGTTAGACAGATGCGCTGGAGCCAATTTTGGGCTCGGTACCCTTGATCAAACGGGAAATGTTGCTGCGGTGGCGAATCACCACATAGCTGCCCCCTGCCAGGGCTAGTAGACAAAAAGGCAGCGGCTGCTGGGTCAGCAGCATGAGTAAGGGCGCTGCGATCGCAGCCGTTATCGAGCCTAGGGATACGAATCGCAAGCAGCCCACCACCAGACCAAACACAGCTGCTGTTCCTAACCCGACCGGCCAGGCCAGTGCCAGCAAAACCCCCAAGCCCGTAGCTGCCGATTTACCCCCCGAAAACCCGAGCCAGACTGATTTGCTGTGGCCCAAGATAGCCAGTAATGCTGCTAGGGTCATCAACCAGGTCTGGGCCTCAGACGGAAATACCGGCTGTGCAGCAACGAACTGGGCGAACGATACCGCCCCCGCTCCCTTCAACACATCAATACTCAGCACACTGATGCCAGCACCTTTACCAACGACCCGAAAAACATTAGTTGCCCCGGTATTACCTGAGCCATGTTCTCGAATATCGATCCCCCGAGCTACTTTTGAGACTATGTAGCCCGTTGGGATCGCCCCCAAGAGATAGGCTGCAAGTAAAATCCCTCCTGTGAACAGCCAGAGCATGTGCGATCTCCAAGTAGGTCATCTGACGTTAACAGTCAATAGTTTAGAGGTCGAAGGGCGCAAGGGGGAAGGGGCAAGGGCGAAGGGTAGGGGCGTTGCATGCAACGCCTGTACGGGGGCGAGAGGCGCTAGCGTAGCCATGCCCCTTGGGCTATAGGGCGAAAGGCGAAGGGTGAAGGGCAAAAGAATAAATCAATAATAATAATCGTCTGCGGGTGGATTGGCGGGGTCAGGGGCAAACGCCAGCCACAGCGGAAACTGTAGAACCGACAGGGCTACCTTACTCTCAGACTCGTCAATAATCATCAACGGCAACCGACCATTGTCGAGTAGCCGCTCTGCCCGCTGCGCCATGGGCTCAGGGGCCTCGAATAGCATGATGCCGCGATTGGCACCAAAGTCAGCGCGGGAAATCCCCAGGCAATCTTGTAGCCAACGTCGCCATTCTCCTAAACGCTCAGGGGTGTTGGCCAATACTAAGGTAAACAGACGATCGCCATAGATGGTGTAGAGTGCGGAGATCGAGGCGGAAGCCACCAAAACATTTTGCAAACGGCTGCCCATGCTTTTGACTGCACCGCGTCCTCCCTGGGTAAAAAACCAGTTAGAGACCCGTTCAGCATGGACAGGATCAAAGGTGCGGCGCAGCTGCCAGGGCGGCCCGTAATAATCGGGGCGGGTACGGTACTGGTCGATCAGGCTGCGGACCCGCTCGCGCTGCTCTTCAAAGCGCTGTACGGCAAACGCAGTCGTGCCCGGCATATCGGGCTCCTCAGGGGGGCGAGGCGGGGCTGCAACCGCAGGCGTCTCGGCTGGCTGAGGTGGAGCCAACTCTAACTGCTCAGCTGCGCTAGCCAGGTCTTGCAGGCTGCCGACCAAATAATCTTTAAAGCCCTGGATGCGAATTGCCAAATCTTGGGAGGCCCCTGCAAAACTAGTGCGCATCTCAGCCGAAATTCGCTCTTTGCGTCGCTCTAGCTGTTCAATTTCGCGCTGTAGGTCTCGCTTGCGCTGTTCTAGCTCGCTGAGCCCCTCGCGCACTAAGCGACCGATATCGGCCTTGACATTATCGGCCTTGATGTTGCTGGTGGTGTCAAAAGACAGCGATGCAGCCTGTCCACTAGAGTCAGGCGTAGACGGAGCAGCCCCCGAAGACCGAGGCGTATCTGAACTCGAAAATTCGTCTGGGATCATAGAGCCGTATAAAGCCGTGCAACTAGGCGTAAGGCAAGCATACGAGGCGAAGGGTCTCTGAGCAAGGTTTAGTTCTGAACCGTTTTGGCGGCGACGGCTTTCTCTAGACCTGGCAAGTGCATTTCAAGCTGCTGACGCAGCTCTCGGGGGCTAAATAAAACGGGTAAAAAGTGAATACTTTTGACTTCTCGAAAATAGAAGAGGGTTGGGATCGGAGCCCAAAAAATAGCCCAGCTTTGCCAGTCTTGATAGGGAAATTGGCGCAGCACCGTCTCGTTTCGATAAACCACCAGCGCCTCAGCGTCAAAAACTAGTCGAATAACCCTGGTTTGGTAGAGCAGAAATAGGCCCAACAGCGCCACAATCAAGCCAACCCAGCCTTGAAAAAAGAAAACTGGAATGGAGACCGCCACTATCGCCAGCGGCAGTCGATAGCTAGCAGCTAGTGGAGCAGCGGGATCAGAAGAAACAGCCACAGATACCCCTAAGGAACAGCCTCTCTATTCTAAACGGCCCTACCTGCTATCTCCGCACAGGCTCCTATTCATATAGCTCGGGACGCATCGCCAACACCTTTCGCCCTATAGCCCAAAGGGCATGATTGCTACGCTAGCGCCCTTCCCCTTTCGCCCTTCGCCCTTCGCCTTTCCCCATTACCCATCCCTATCCAGGCGTTGCCTGCAACGCCCCTACCCTTCCCCCTTCGCCTTTCGCCTTTCGCCCTTCCCCATTCCCATTCCCATCCCCAGGCGTTGCCTGCAACGTCCCTACCCTGCGCCTGTCACCTAAACATTTGTTAACGCGCTGCCCGTGCCTTGAAACATCAGCCAGGATAAAAAGAAATTGCTCACAAAAATAGCCAGCAGTGCCGTGACGACCGCCGTTGTGGTTGATTGACCCACTCCCTTGGCACCGCCACTTGTGGTTAAGCCCCAGCTACAGCCAATCACCGCGATCAGAATGCCAAATACGACCGCCTTGATTAAAGAACTGAGCAAATCCCAGATGCTTAGGAAGTTACGGGCAGAGTCTAAAAATACAATTTGAGAAATGCCATATAAATTGGTGGCGATCAGCAGCCCCCCTGTCATCCCGGTTACAAACCCTAAGATGCTTAAAAACGGTAGCATCATGGCGCAGGCCACCACCCTGGGAATCACCAAGTAATCTACTGGGTCAGTTCTCAGCATTTGGAGGGCATCAATCTGCTCGGTGACTTGCATGGTACCGATCTCAGCTGCAAAAGCAGAGCCAACGCGACCGGCAATGACCACCGCTGTTAAGACCGGGGCGAGCTCTCGGGCCAGCGTCAGGGCTAGCACCCCGCCCACCGCCGTACCGGCTCCAAAATTAATAAACTCGCGCGTGACCTGAATGGTAAATACCATGCCGACAAAGCTCGACGTAATCAGTGCAATCACCAGGGACTCTGGGCCAACTGCGGCCATTTGCTCTAGGGTATTACGACGATGGATAGGGCGAGAAATCAGGTGAATCAGCACCTGACCCCCGAGTAAGACAGCCGCGAGTAGGCGGCGACTCCACTGACCTAGGCTGGATGTTTGAAGGGCGTCTGACAAGGGAAACTCCTTTTAGTGGGGGTGGATTAAAACTGCGGTCGGTATCAGTAAATATTTTTGTTTATGAACCTTGTTAAGGCTTACGTCGGATCTTTAAGACGAAAAGTTATCGATATTGAAGAATCCTCAAGAGCCCATCCATTTTAGGGGGATCGGCCTATGGTGGAATTTGAACATCAATAACATCATTAGCGATGATCGTGGTGAAACGTTACGGAGACTGAGTGATCACCTTTGAAATGTAGTGTTGGCCACACGGATGTGGCCTTGGTGAATCACCTATATCCGTCCATAAAAGTGAGCTGCTGTAAAGTGAGCCACTTAAAAGATCGATTCATAGGCTACCCATCGCTTTAAGGAGTGCTTCGTCATTATGAACAAACTGCGACAGCTCTTATTTTCTATCATCGCCACCCTACTGGTGAGTTTTTTCCTGTCTTTGGGCGGTTTATTGCTGTTGTTGGGCGGTTTGCAGTTAGGCCAACTGTCTCCGTTTGCAACGATATTTGTGCAGGCGGCTCAATTAATATCTGAGGTACTTAATACCTTTGGTAGTGGCAACATCTGGCAAGGCATGTTAATCATCAGTCTGACTTTAAGTTTGGTGGGTGGCCTTTTCGATGCGTTTGCATTTTATAAGTATCAGGCTTTAAAGAGTTGATTGATGTCGGATCTCCATTCACTCCGAATGTCTATTTCCAAGTATTTTCCAAGCATTTTCCAAGCATTGATTAATGACAGGGGTCTTGTTTGAGGCTGGAACGAGTTAAAGGGATCGCCCAAATATAGGACCCCGGCTGTGACGGGCGAAAGGCGAAAGGCGA
>JBCBZL010000296.1:0-6147 GCA_039815385.1 Cyanobacteria bacterium P01_A01_bin.114 | reverse complement strand
GAACTCAGCTTTAGTTGTGATGGCAGGTGCGCTGCTATGCTCCCAAGACTGCCGCATCCGCAATATTCCTTCGCTTGTAGATGTGTATCGCATGGGCCAGGTGCTGTCGGCGCTGGGTGTCAAACTCCAACACAAAGGCAACACGGTTGAAATAGATGCCAGTCACCTGAGTCATTCGCGTGCGCCCTATGAAATTGTGAGCAAGCTCAGGGCAAGCTTTTTTGTCATTGGCCCCTTGTTGGCTCGTCTCGGCGTTGCCAGGGTCCCACTGCCGGGTGGGTGTGCGATTGGCGATCGCCCCGTAGAGCTTCACATTCGTGGTTTGCAAGCGTTAGGGGCTGAGGTTCATATGGATCATGGCGTCGTCCACGCCTATGTGCCGGGCAGTCGCGGCAAACTTAAAGGAGGCAAGATCTACCTCGACTACCCTAGCGTGGGTGCCACTGAAACCCTGATGATGGCAGCTACCCTGGCGGAGGGCGAAAGTGTGATCGAAAACGCCGCCCAGGAGCCAGAAGTCGCTGATCTGGCAAATTTCTGCCGAGCCATGGGAGCAAAAATTCGCGGTGCTGGCACCAACACCATCACAATTGTTGGCGTACCCAGCCTACACTCCACCGACTACGGCATTATTCCCGACCGGATTGAGGCCGGCACCTTCATGATGGCAGGGGCGATCACCCGATCTGAAATCAGTCTTTCGCCGATCATTCCAGAGCATCTCACCCCGCTGATTTCTAAACTCAAAGAAACCGGATGTGATTTGGTGATGGAAGGCCACAATACAATGCGGGTTATCCCAGGGCAGCGCATTCTGCCGACCGATATCCAAACCCGTCCTCATCCGGGGTTTCCCACTGACATGCAGGCCCAGTTTATGGCACTCATGACCCTGGCTGAGGGCAACAGCATGATTACGGAAACGGTCTTTGAGAATCGACTACAGCATGTAGCGGAGTTTAGCCGCATGGGGGCTGACATTCGGGTTAAAGGAGACTGCGCCATCATTCGCGGTGTGTCAAAACTCTCCGGGGCTCCCGTAATGGGTACTGATTTGCGAGCCGCCGCTGCCCTTTTGGTGGCTGGGCTCGCCGCCGATGGCAAGACGACCTTACATGGGCTACACCACCTCGATCGGGGCTATGACGACATCGAGGCCAAGCTCAGCAAGATCGGTGCCAACTTGAAGCGAATTCCAGCCAAGGATGCTGATCGGGTGCAGGCAACGGCTGAGTCGGCAGTGGTGTCGGCTTAGGGACTAGGTGATAGGTGAATAGGGTGAATAGGTGAAGGGTGAATAGGTGATGAATCCAATAGGGGTGTGACATGTCACGCTTCTACTTTCGCCCTTCTCCTTTCGCCCTTCCCCTTTCCCCTTTCCCCTTTCCCCAACCATAGGATTGCATCGATTCTCGCTATACTGGCTCTATGTCACTCTCTATGTCATTCAGTTGCCTAAACGGCTAGCAGTTTGCCCCCATGGTTTCTTCCAAATCAACGTTAGTCGGTTTACGAGCTAACCAGTTTCGTCACCCACTCGACTTGCAAGCGACGCAGTCTCTACAGCAGCTGCCAGGGTTAGACGTAGCGATTCGTAGCTTGCTGGGGCCGGTGGCTGAGCAATTTTTTCAGCTTGAAAATATGGCTGCTAGTGTGCTGGTTGGCCCTAAGCAGCTACCGCATATTTACGAACTGCTGCTAGAAGCCTGTCAGGTTTTAGATTTGGAGCCGCCTCAGCTCTATGTCAAACAGCATCCGACCCCCAATGCCTATACGTTTGCAATGCGTGGTAAGCAGCCGTTTGTGGTGTTGCACACCTCTTTGGTTGATTTGCTAACCCCGGCAGAGGTGCAGGCTGTGGTTGGCCATGAGCTAGGGCATCTCAAGTGTGATCACAGCGTCTATTTGACCTTGGCTAATATCATTGCCCTAGCCGCTGGGCAGCTGCCACTGGGGGGGCTGCTAGTACAGAATTTGCAAAGCCGTATTTTAGAGTGGGTTCGTTGCGCTGAGTTTACCTGCGATCGCGCCGCCCTATTGGCGACTCAAAACCCTCGTGTGGTTGCCTCGGTGCTAATGAAACTAGCCGGGGGGTCGCCAACGCTCTCTGCCCAGCTAAACTTGGACGCTTTTATTGAGCAGGCCCGCGACTACGACTCCATTAGCGAAACCCAACTGGGTGAGCTGATGAAGCAAATGCGAACCAGTGAGCTGACTCACCCCGTCCCTGTCTTGCGAGCCAAAGAAATTGACCGCTGGGCAAGTACCCAAGACTACCAAAACCTGTTGAAAAGTGCCCCGGTTCAGTATAATAATGGGAATATGGGCGGATGGCGAAATTGGTAGACGCACCACACTCAAAATGTGGCGGCTTCGGTCGTGCGAGTTCGAGTCTCGCTCTGCCCATCTAAATTAGCTATAATCAGGCTGTAGTTTCCGATGGGAATAAGGCAATGGCTCAGCGACTTAAGCGCTGGGAGTCTCCCCGGCGAAAGGGCCGTAACCACAAGGGGCGAGGCGGCTCAGCTAGACACCGACAGATTGTCAAACAGCAGCAGCTTTGGCGAAAGCGCCTAAGATCAAAGGATCAGGCAGATAAATCATCTAAAACAGGAGAGACATGTTGTCTCTCCTGTTTTTTTTGCACAATCGAAGGGGTTGTTGTGCCAAAACCCGTTGAACCACCCATAGCTTGCTGCGCCAAAATCCGTTAAACCACCCATATTCTTCTTAATCAAGATCCGTTAAAACACCAGCACTCCAGGCGAGAGTTTGCCAACTCAGCTGGGCAGTCTAAAGCTATAGAAATCCATGATGCAAAAGGCACAGAGGGTAAGGTTGGCTAACACGTTTCAATTAGGCAGTCCCCAGGCTAAAACCACGGTTTACCACATCCATCTGCGCACCCATCAAGAGACCCATCTCTTTGGGCAGATGAAAGGAGATATCGCCCATCTTAATGAGATTGGTCATATCGCCATTGATGAATGGCAACAGGCTGCTGATCATTACAAAGATATTATTTTAGATAGCTGGGTTGTTTTACCAGATAGCATTCGAGCCCTAATTATGATTCAAGATCGTACCTTGATTGAGCATAAGTCAACCTACGGCAAAACCCGATCTCAGGCCAAACCCCGAGCGCTCACTTCATTTGTTGCTGGGTTTAAAGCGGCCGCTGCTAAGCGTATTAATCTGGTTCGTAGCCAGCCCGGCGCTCCTGTTTGGCAGCGCGGCTACCACGAACAACGCATCGAAGACGAAATTACCCTAGCTCGCATTCGCCAACTGTTAGCGCACAATGCGGCGGCGCAAGTTTTAGGAAATTAGCCGAGAAAATTAGTTAGAAATTAGCCCGGCGGGGGGGGTAATCTCAACCCGCTTTTGTTCTAAATCAACAACCGGGACGATAGCCTCAACAAAGGGAATCAGGACGGTTTTTACCTTCTCGGTTGGCTGGCTAAGGGCGACTTCTAGAAGATCATTGCCAGCGCTATACACATCGACAACGGTGCCTACCGTTTCGCCGTTACTTTGTAGAACGACGAGTAGCCCAACCAAGTCGCCCACATAAAACTCACCCTCATCTAGGGGCAGCCGGTCGGTTTTGGGCACCAATAGTCGACTATTTCTCAAAGCTTCAGCCTGATCGCGATAGTCAACGCCTGCAAACTTGACGATGTAGAGGCCTTTGCCCTCTAAATATCGCCCCTGTTTGAGCTGTATGCCTTTGGGCTCGGCCACACCGGGGCTCATTAACCAACGCTCTCCGGGCTCTAAAAATCGCTCTGGAAAGTCACTGTCTGGGTAGACTCTGACCTCACCCTTGAGGCCATGAGCTCCAACAATGCGGCCGATTTCAATCAGGTCTTTTGACATTTTGAGAACAGGGTACAGAGAGACAGGGTACGGAGGATAAACTTGCCATTATCCATCACCTATTATCCATCACCCATCGCCCATCACCCATTACCCATTACCCATCACCCATCACCCACTACCTATTGCCCACTACCCGGTACTCCAATTACGCTACCTTGACTTTCGCATAAACCCGATCTGTCAATGTAGCCAAGTGCTTCAGTGCCGTCGTAATCTGTTCTTCGGTGGCAGTTAGGCTAATCCGAAAACATTGTTGCGTGTGGGGCCAGTCGAGACTCTTAAGACCTGGGAAAAAGGGACTGCCGGGCACCACAATGACCCCATACTGCTTGAGGGCCTGGTAAAAATCCCAGTCGCGCATGGGTAGGTCTTTGAGCCAGAGCCAGGCGAAAATAGAGCCCTCAGCCCGATGTAAATACCAGGGGACATCGGGCATGGCATGAGCAAGGGTCGCCTCCAGTACCGCAAATTTAGCCTGATAATGGGGGCGGATCACCTGCTTTGAAATCTCTATCAGCGCCCCAGAGCGAATGGCCCTTGCGGCAATCGCCTGGCCATAGCGCGATGAATGAATGCACAGATTTGTCTGGAAAGCTTCTAAAATCTGAATGATGGGTTCGGGGCCTATGGCAATACCAATGCGCTCACCGGGGAGACCGGCTTTAGACAGACTGAGACAGTGGACAATATTCTCTGCAAAGATGGGCGTCATCTCAGTAAAGTTGAGTGCCGGGAACGGGGGCGCATAGGCCGAATCAACAAATACAGGGACATTGTGAGGGGCAGCCAGGGAAGCGATCCGCCTGACCTCGGTGTCGCTGAGGACATTCCCGGTTGGGTTACAGGGGCGCGAAAATAGAACGAACCCTGTTTCGGGGGTAATGGCTAATTGGCTAAAGTCAGGTCGATACTTAAAGCGATGTTGAGGTTCGTTGATCTCAAGGGTAGGCTGATACGCACGCAGCGACTCGGGAAAGAGACTGACGCCGCCGTAGCCGGTATAGTCAGGACTCAACGGTAGGACAATCTCTTTGAGCTGCCCCTGGGTGGTGTAGCCTCCGAAGGTGTTGGCCGCTAGAAAATAAAGAAACTGGCTACCGGGGGTGATGAGAATATTGCGATCGCACAGGCTCAAGCCGTAGCGCTGGTTAAAATCGTCTCGGATAGCGCTCACTAGGGGCTCATACCCCTGGCTAGACCCGTAGCGGCAAATCACCTTGCCATACTCAGGGCTGGCGAGCAAATCGGCTGTGCAGTCCCGCCACAGCTGCTCTACCTCCGGTAAAATCACCGGATTGCCCGCACTCAGGTTAATAAAATCCTGACCTTTGCCGACTTGTAGCGTTTCAATGATATCTTTCATGATTGCCCGCACCCCGGTCAGGTGGGACATTTGATCACCAAATTGGGTTAAGGCTGGCATCATAATCTAAAGCATCTAAAGAAAAGACATAAACCCCATTCACCGTTTAAATTTTTCCCATAGGGCAAACGACAGGCCTGGATCTGGCCAAGGTTTAATAGTTTAAGTTGCCTCAACTATAGCTCAGTGATTTTTGGGATTGATTGAATAAAATTGCCGGTTCACCATGAGTTCACTATGATAAGTCCACTATGAAATCTAGTCGTCAGCTCCGGACAAAGCTACCCGCCCCAGTTCGCTCCCTCGCAGACTTTGCCTACAACTACTGGTGGAGTTGGACCCCAGAACGAGTTTCTCTGTTTAGCACCATCGATCCGGGGCTATGGCAGGCCTGTCACCATAACCCAGTCAAGCTACTAGAATCAGCCACTCAAGAACGACTCTGGCAGCTAGCCGAAGACCCCATCTATTTAAAGCGACTGCAGCGCCTATCAGACCAGTTTCAAACCTATCTACAGCGAGACCACGACTGGCTCAAAACAGCTGCCCCCCAGATCACGTCCGATCATCCCGTTGCTTATTTTTGCATTGAGTTTGGTATCCACGAGTCGCTGACCTCCTACTGCGGCGGCCTCGGGGTGCTGGCGGGAGATCATCTTAAATCGGCCTCTGATTTAGGCGTGCCAACAGTGGGAATTGGGCTACTTTACCGACAGGGTTACTTTAAACAGCGGTTTAACCGCAGCGGTTGGCAAGAAGCTGACTACATTGATAGTGATTTTGAGACCCTCCCTCTAGAGCGAGTCTGCAATGAATATGGGCAGCCTCTGACCATCAAGGTTGCGATTCATCGACGAACGGTCAAGGCCCACATTTGGCAGGTGCGGATTGGTCGCAGCAAT
>JBCBZL010000008.1:0-33363 GCA_039815385.1 Cyanobacteria bacterium P01_A01_bin.114 | reverse complement strand
TTCGCCTTTCGCCCTATAGCCCTTCGGGCATGGCTACGCTAACGCCTTTCGCCTTTCTCCCCCCGTACAGGCGTTACATGCAACGCCTACCCTATAGCCCAAGGGGCATGGCTACGCTTTTCTTGAATGCCCCTTGGGCTATACGCCTTTCGCCTTTTCGCCCTTCGCCTTTCCCCTTCCCCCCATGCTCAACCTCTTCTACCGCAACCGCCAACTCCTCTTCCTCACCCTCACCCTGGTGGTCGTCTGGGGCCTATCCGCCTTCCTCACCCTGCCTCGATTAGAAGATCCAGAAATCACCCAGCGAGCGTCGACGATCACGACATTTTTCCCAGGGGCCAGCGCCGAGCGGGTAGAGACGCTGGTCACCGATAAAATTGAGGAAGAACTGTCTGACATTGAAGAAATCGACACGCTTAGCTCAACCTCAAGCCCTGGGGTGTCTGTGGTCACCGTTGAGCTCAAAGACACGGTAGCGAATGTGGCCCCCGTCTGGTCAAAGGTGCGCAGCCAGCTAGAAGATGCCACCCCCGAACTACCCGCTGGGGCCAGTGAGCCTGAATATGAGGATCAGGAAGTCAAAGCCAATGCGCTGATTGTCGGGCTTACCTGGCAATTAGAGGTAACCCCTAACTACGCCATTATGAGACGGGTGGCCGAGGGGTTGGAAGACCAGTTAAAAAATCTGTCGGGAACAGACAGCGTAGAGCTGTTTGGAGAACCAGACGAAGAGATTGTGGTGGAGATCGCTCAGGCCGACCTGGGTCGTCTGGGTCTGACGGTGCAGGCGCTTTCGCAGCAGGTTTCAGCCAGTGACGCCAAGATCTCGGCCGGTGAATTCAAGGGCAGTCAAAACGAGCTGCTGCTGGAGGTAGATAGCGCGCTAGATTCGCTAGATCGGATTCGGCAAATTCCCATTCAAGTGGGAGAAGATGGTCAGGTTGCTCAGCTCGGAGAGATTGCCCAGGTGCGTAAAGCCATTCAGACACCTGTGTCTGATCTGGCCCTGGTGGCGGGGGTACCGGCCATCGTCGTGGCGGCGACGGTGGAATCAAACTATCGGGTTGATCTGTGGGCCCAGCAGGCCCGAGAGATTTTAGCCGACTTTGAAGCCGATCTTTCGGATGGGCTCAATCTCACCGTCATTTTGGATCAGAGTCGCTACGTGCAACAGCGGCTAGACGGGGTGATTGGCAATCTCATTCTCAGTTCTCTTTTGGTGATCGGCATCTCGTTATTGATCTTGGGCTGGCGCTCGGCATTAATTGTGGGGACTGCCCTACCGCTGGCGACCCTGATGGTGTTTGGCAGTATGAAGGCGTTGAATATTCCGCTGCATCAGATGTCGGTGACGGGGTTGATCATTGCCCTGGGGCTGCTGATTGACAATGCCATTGTGGTGGTAGATGAGGTGCAGCTTAACCTTAAGGCTGGGGAAAACCCTGCCGTCGCAGTCCAAAAAACCGTCCAACATTTGCTCGTGCCGCTGTTAGCCTCGACCCTGACCACCGTACTGGCCTTTGTCCCCATCGCCACCTCGCCGGGCGGCACCGGGGAATTTATCGGCACCATCGGCAGCACCGTGATCTTAGCCCTGATCAGTTCGCTCACCCTGTCGCTGACGGTCATTGCGGCCCTGACGGGGCTAATGTACCGCTGGCGGCCCGTGGGCACAGCGCCTAACCCGCCCTGGTGGGTGGGTGGTTTCTCAAATCGAACCCTGGGGCAGCTGTATCAGTGGAGCCTGGGTAAAGTCTTTCAGCGGCCTGCGCTGGGGATTTTGCTGGCGCTGGTGCTACCGGGGATTGGGTTTGTCCAGTTTATGAGCCTGCCCCAGCAGTTTTTCCCGCCGACGAATCGTGATCAGTTTCAGATTGAGTTTGAGCTCCCGGCGGCGAGCGCGATCGCAACCACCCGTACCCAGGTGGCCCAGGCCCGCGATCTAATCCGTCAGCATCCCGAGGTTCAAGACGTACACTGGTTTCTGGGCAAAAGCGCCCCGTCGTTTTTCTATAACGTCACTAGCAGTCGCCGCAATGCCGCTGACTATGCCCAGGGCATTGTGCAATTGAAGTCTACAGAAAATATTCGAGACACGATTCGGACCTTGCAAACCGAGCTAGATACCGCCTTCCCTGAGGCCCAGTCGCTGGTTAGGCAGCTAGAGCAAGGCCCCCCTTTTGAGGCCCCCATCGAGCTGAGGCTCTACGGCTCAGACATGGCCCAGCTGCGTGCCCTGGGCCGTGACCTCCGGGGCATTTTGGCCCAGGTGCCTACCGTCATCCACACCCGCGCCACCCTTACCGAGGCCAACCCTAAGCTGGCTCTCAGCGTCGATGAGGCCGCCGCGCGTCGGGTGGGGTTAGATAACGGTGCGATCGCAGCCCAGCTCAGCAACTTACTTGACGGCAGCGTGGGGGGCTCCCTTTCAGAAGGGACTGAAGACATTCCCGTGCGGGTACGCCTGCCCGAGGGCAAACGCGGCAGCCTTGGGCAAATTATCTCTACCGACCTGCTTTCGGGTCGCGACCCAAATAGCGCTCAGGGCACCCTCCCGCTCTCATCGATAGCTAGCCTGGATCTGGTGCCCGACCTGAACACCATCGCCCGCCGCAACGGCCAGCGCATCAACCTGGTGCAGGGGTTTATCACCGCTGGGGCACTCCCCAGCGAAGCCCTCAGCAATTTTCAACAAGCCCTGGCATCCAGTGACTTTAAGCTACCCGCAGGCTACCGCCTGGACTATGGCGGCGAGGCCGATGCTCGGGGTGCCGCCGTCGGTAATTTACTCTCCACCGTTGGCATACTCGGGGTGCTGATGGCCGCCACCCTGATTTTGTCGTTTAATTCCTTTGGGTTAGCCGGTTTACTGACGGTGGTCGCCGTCGCCGCCGTGGGCCTAGCGGCCATGGCCCTGTGGCTGTTTAATGCGCTGTTTGGCTTCACCGCCATTCTTGGCACCTTGGGGCTGATTGGTCTGGCGATTAACGATTCCATCGTGGTGCTGGCGGCGCTTCGCAACGATCCGCTCGCCCGGCACGGCCATACCCAAGCTACTCAGCAGGTGGTGCTGAAATCAACTCGTCATGTGATTGCGACCACGCTGACTACAATCGTCGGTTTTACCCCGCTCCTGCTGGATAAGACTGGGTTTTGGCCGCCGTTGGCAATTGCGATCGCAGGCGGGCTGGGCGGTGCTACGCTGCTGGCACTTTACTTCATCCCCTCAGCCTATCTGCTCATGCATCGCCACCAGCGAAACAGCAAACACTCCCAAGAAAATGAAACTGTCCTGCTCAATTCTTAGCCTGCTTGGCCAATATCTCCAGCTGCGTCTTGACCCTATCAATCCCCAACTTTGTTCCCTGCTGATCGTAGAGCTCTCCGGCCTTGAGTAAATCACTGACCGCCAAGTTTGTTTTACCCAAATTTGCTTGGGCCAGGCCTCGATTATGGTAGCCCTCTGGGCAATTAGGCTCTTGCTGGATGAGTTGATTAAACCGATCGATCGCAACGCCGTAGCGCTCTGCCTGATAGGCGTCAATTCCCGCTTGATGATCGGCTTGTGCGGCGGCGCTAATCAGCAGCGATAGGTCGGTTATGGGTTTAGGAAAAGGAATTTGCCGCCCCAGTGGTCTCAGAGTAGTGGACACCAACGAGCCACCCCCGATGCCCAAAATGATGAAGACCACAACAACCCAAATCCAAAAATCTAATGAGCTTGCCATAAATCACAGCTAACAGATTACAGAAGCGCCTCACCCGCTTATTCTCCCATCATGCCTTACCCCATTCCCCACGTTCTATTCTCGTTACCCCAGCGCTCCGCCCGATGAAAGTGTACTCCATCAAGACTTTAAGGTCTTTTAATGCTTAACTTTACAAAATATGATTTGGTCACAAAATCACCGGACGTTTCGCTTTTTATCAGAAGGAGTAGTCAGTTGTGCAGCGCTAGCTGAGATCCCGTCACAGCAATAGGCCTACTTATATTCACCCTCAAAAAGCCAGCTGTTGAGAGACTCTCCTGTGCATCGGAGCAGCCTCACGCGCGCCAGAGCTTAGCGCGTGCTTCATCTCATTACCAGCTCATTTACTGTAGCGCTAGCTAGCCCTACAAGCGCGACACCATCAGCACCATCAGCACCATCAGAGATTTGTCAATGTCCTTACAGTTCCCCAGCATCAATCCCTATTTTGAGCATCCCGATATTTGGCCAAAGGTTCATCAAAAGCTAGTCAAGGTGCTGGCAGAGCTGATCTCTGACAAACTTCCTCAGAAGTACGACATTGCTCTAAGGAAAAGAATTTACCGGGTGAGCGGTGACACCGCATTAGTTGTCGGACAAACCAGCTCCCAAAAATCCAGCCCTCCACTGCTACACGGATCCCAAACTCACTATGCCAATGGTTCTTTTAGCAAATCAGCGGATCCAACTCGCACCCAATCCACCCTTACGCTAACGTCTCCTCCTCCATCGCTCAGCCAACCCACCCCCGTTTATGTACCGGTGCCCCAAGAGGTGCGTGAAGACTATCTAGAAATTGTGGAGCCAGATGCTGGTGAAGTCGTCACCACGCTTGAAATTTTGACCCCCCAGAAAAAGCGCACCGGACGCGGACGCGAAATGTATGAACAGCATCGTGAATCGTTATTAGGCAGCCCAGTCCATTTTGTTGAAATCGATTTACTTCGTGGCTGGATTCCCCTGGTGATGTACGGCCCTGATGAAGAAAGCGACTATCGTATTTTGGTCAGCCGTAGCGAGCAGCGCCCTCAGGCAAACCTCTATAACTGGAATGTCAATGAACTCATCCCTGGCTTCCCGGTCCCGCTACAGCATCCCCATGAGAAATTAGTGATCAACCTTAAACAAGCTCTTGACCTTGCCTATGAGCGGGCAGGCTATAGTCAAGATCTAAATTATAAGCGAGAGCCATTACCGCCCTTACGTACTCGAGAGTCTGACTGGCTAGAAATGTTTTTACAGCAGCGCGGTCTGAGGTAAAGCGTCAAAGCCTCACCGTCTATTTCCACATACAGGCCTGGCATGCAAAGCCTCTGCCATACTGGGATGACCTTCTGCTTTCAGCTGGAGGCTGTTGGTTTATAGCTAGCGCTACAAGAGTTTACTTTATGATTAAAGAGACGTTAACCAGTTCAGCTCTTTAAGGAATGACGACTCAACAGCTAGCAGCTCCTACTCGTCTCCCCATTGCAAAATACATTTGGGACTGGCGCGGCTACGATATCACCTACACCGTTCAAGGTGAGGGACAACCCATCGTTTTAATTCACGGATTTGGCGCATCGATTGGCCACTGGCGTAAGAATATTCCTGTACTGGCCAACGCTGGGTATCGTGTCTATGCCCTAGATTTACTTGGGTTTGGTGGTTCTGAAAAACCCGCTATTGATTACACGCTAGAGCTTTGGGAAGTCCTACTACAAGATTTCTGGGTTGCTCATATTCAAACCCCAGCTATTTTTGTGGGTAATTCCATTGGGGGGCTATTAGCGCTGATGACTCTGGCCAACCACCCTGACACCGCCAAAGCTGGTATTGTGCTCAACTGCGCCGGTAGCCTCAACCACCGCCCCGAAGATCTGCCAGGTGCATTGAGCTTGGCCATGGGCCTGTTTGCCAAGTTAGTCAGTTCCAAACTGACCGGGCCACTTATTTTTTCTCAAGTTCGCCGAAAATTTAGAATTCGAGGAGCCCTTAAACAGGTCTATGGCAATCGAGACGCCATTACCAACGAGCTGGTAGAGCTACTCTACGCCCCTTCTTGCGATGTAGGAGCCCAAAAGGTTTTTGCCTCTGTCTTGACGGCACCACCTGGCCCCCGTCCTAGCGATCTGATCCTCAAAATCAGACAGCCGCTGCTGGTGCTCTGGGGCGAAAATGACCCGTGGACACCCATTCAAGGCGCTACGCTCTATCAAGAATTAGCCGACGATGCAACCAGAGCCGTCACCTTCAAATCCATTCCTCAAACGGGCCACTGCCCCCACGACGAAAGGCCTGAGGTCGTTAACCCACTGATCATAGACTGGCTCAAAACACAAACTTAGATTGAGTTCTCAGTTTTTCTCAAAGACTCTAACAAAGTAGAAACCCTCTCTATGTCTTTATCTGCAAAGCTTTGGACGGCTCACCAAGATCTGATCCAAGCTAGTCTGAATACCCCTTTTGTGCAGGGCATTAGGGATGGCACCCTGGCTAAAAATAAGTTTGCTTATTACGTAGGGCAAGATGCGTTTTTTTTAGAAGCCTTTGCCCGTGCTTATAGCATTGCCGCTGCTAAAGCTCCTGACTGGCAAAGTTTCAACACGTTTCATGAGCTAGCAGGGGGTGTCCTGGCTGAGCTTAAGCTGCATGAAGGCTATGCCCAAACCTGGGGTGTGAATATCAAAGCCGTTCAGCCCGGTTCAGCCACCCGGCAGTATACCGACTTTCTGCTCGCGACTGCCTGGAGCCAACCTGTGGGGGTGACCGCTGTGGCCATGTCGCCTTGCATGCGGCTCTATGCTTACCTAGGGCAAGCCCTTTCTAAAGACGGCATCCCCGAGCATGCCTATAAAGACTGGATTGCTACCTACAGCAGTAGCGACTTTGAACCCCTCGCCCAGCAGCTAGAGGCGCTGGTCGATGAACATGCTCAAGACAGCGACCTGATCCGCTCAACCTATCGATACGCAATGCTCTGCGAACGCGACTTTTTCCAAGCCGCGTGGCAAATTGAGGATACGTCATACTAAAGCTATTGAGAGTTCAGACCGATGAAAGCAAGGCTGCTGCGCTAGAGACACGCCATGTATTTGATGATTACGCCCCAAAGCATTGACCTATCCCCCGGCGGAGAAGTGGTTCTACGTCATCAAACTTGGGATAACTATGAAGCGCTCCTCAAGAGTCGACAAGACAAAGCAACGCTCAAAATTTATTTTGATGCCAATTCGCATGAGATTCGAATTATGGCCCCCATGCCTGGTCATGGCAAACGATCCAAGACGCTATCTGATTTGGTAACCACGTTGTTGCGTTACCGCAGTTTGGACTGGGAAGGCTATGACCCAATCACCTTGAAACAGTTTCAGCAGAAGGGACTAGAGCCTGATACTTGCTTTTACATTGCTAATCGACAGGCTGTTTTGGGGAAAGAAAGGATTGATTTGAGCGTTGACCCACCTCCCGATTTAGCTCTGGAAGTCGATCTTACCTCTTTTACCTCGCCTGAGGATTATCAAGAAATTAGAATACCTGAGCTTTGGATTTATCGTCCGGCGTCATTCAATATTTACATTTTCGATGGTCAGCAATATCGAGAAAGCGATGTTAGCCAACTATTTCCTGAGATTCCTCTCAAGCAGCTTATTCCCAAATATGTCGAACGGGCCTGGACGGCTGGCTCTAGTGTTGCACTTAGAGAATTTGAGGTAGAGCTAGCTCGGTTTAGCTGATTTTAGGCCAGCGTATTTAAGGCCTGGTCTTAAATACGCTGGGTATATTTAAGCCAACGCATATTGTGACTGAATTATCCAGCGCTGACCGTTGTGCTGCAAGAGCGTTAGGTACCTGGCCATAAATTGAAAATATACCGCTTTGTCTTGAAATTCGGGCCAGGCTTGGCGAAATGTAGCCGGTTTAAGATCGCGAAAGGCAACTGTCAGATGGGGCTTAAAGGGGCGATTGCGCTCTTTCAGATTGAGAATGCCAAAACGAGTTTCCATAAAATCCATCAGGGCTAGTTTCGTAGCCGCTAGCTCAGCACTGTGAACCACGTTCATATAAATTACCTGGGGTGGAAATGCGGCAAACCCTGCGATCGCAACCCCGAAGTCTGGTTGAGTCTCTGCAAAAAGCGCCATCCCCTCACAGATCTCGGGCAGCCGAGCAACGGGCCAATCAAAAGGCGGCTGTAATGTAATATGGGGCGGCGAGTTCAGCGCCTTGCGGCTGTTGTAGCGCTGAGCAAAATACTGCTTGACCTGATTAGCATAGTCCTGAATCGGCTGGGGCGGCACCAGCGCAATGAAGAAACGTAGCTGTTTTCCGGCGTCTGTATTGGCTTCTAGATTCGATGCCATAGGATAATGATATTTGTCGATCTCCCAGCACAGTCTATGCCGTGGTTTGTCAAAATTGAACGGGGCTTAATTGATAAAGCTCACTTTGATCAATTTGTACCGGCCCATAAAGCCTACGTTCAAACTCTGATCGACAAAGGGCACCAGGCCAAGACCGGATATTGGGCAGAGCGGGGGGGCGGCATGTTACTGTTTGAAGCCGACTCTTTGGCAATCGCTAAGACCATTGTAGAAGCCGACCCCCTGATCAAAAACGGCTGCGTTGAGTACGAATTGCACGAATGGCGCATCGTGGTTGAGTAGATGGGATGAGTGGGTGATTGCGTCGGTTGTTGAGTCGAGAAAGGTGACATGGCTAAAAAGAAATCTCAGCCCAGCGATGGCTATAAGGTCGTGGCCGATAATCGCCAGGCTCGTTTTCTCTACGAAATTTTAGAAACCTACGAAGCCGGCATTGAGCTCAGGGGCACTGAGGTCAAATCGATTCGCCAGGGCAAGGTTAACTTGCGAGACGGCTATGCCCAGGTGCGCGATGCCCAGGTGTGGCTACAAAATGTGCATATTTCGCCCCACAGCATGACCAACCAGGCCTACAACCACGACCCAAGACGGACTCGACGGCTGCTGCTGCATAAAGAAGAAATCCGCAAGCTGATTGGCAAGGTTGAGCAAAAAGGCCTGACGCTGGTGCCGCTAAAGCTGTATCTCAAGAAGGGCTATGTCAAAGTCAGTATCGGTCTGGGTAAGGGTAAAAAGCTTCACGACAAGCGAGAAGACCTCAAGCGTAAGCAGGAAAAACGCGATATTGCTCGGGCGCTGAAGGATCGATAGAAGACGCGATTAATCGCGTTTTCTATCGGGTTTCCCTATCCAATGCGGCTACCACCCGTTCATAAATTTGCTCTGCCTGCTCTGGAGTATTACCGATTGAGGTCAGGCCTAGCTTGCCATATTCCGAAAGGCATCCCATCAGATGAAACGCTGCCCCGACGCCCTCGATGGCGTTGAAGTGCAGCTGTTCAATCATGATGATATCCATCAGGTCGTTAGGCAGTAGCCCCCGGTAGGCTTCTTTTTGTAGATTGTCGGTGGCGCGGTAAAACTTGGGCTGACCGTGCTGGGTATAAAAGAGTCCATCCTTTAGGCTATAGCGACCGTCGGTGAGCATTTTGAGGGCCATAAAGGGGTGGGTTGTGCCGCCTTTTCGCACATTGATTTCAATGGCGTAGAGTTCCCAGGGGTCTTGCTGGTTTTCAGGGTGATGGACGGCAATGAAATCGACGCTGTAGCGTTCTAGCGCGCCCTTTGCAGCGAGGGCTTCGCCTACTTTTTGCCCCATCTCTTGCAGGGCAAGTCGGTAGCTGGCATCGGCTGGAAAGGTGCAGCCTAAAAAGATTTGGCCGTCGGGGCCACCGAGGATCTGGTCGTGGGTGGAGAGAATTTCCACCGTGCCATGCGGGGTAATGTGCCCTTGCACGCTGGGGGAGCGTTTTTCGTCGCCTTCGATAAAGGCTTCTGCGATCGCACCCAGCTCTGTCACCTTGCCACCAAAGTGAGCCCACGTCTCAGTCGCACACTGAAACCGCAAATTCTCAAACTCAGCCTGAATGGCTGTCACCCGCTGGGCGTGGTCAACTTTACCGGGGGCAACTGAGGCCAGCGACGCTAGCTGTAAGAGCGCATTGCCTTCCCCCGAAAACCCCTCATTTAGCTTAATCACAATCCGCTGCAAGTCGGGCTGCCGCTCCCAGAGAGCTGCCGTCGCCTTGGCCAAAGCTTCATCAGTGTAGGTCAGCTCGCTGCCATCAGGATGGGGAATCCCACAGGCCGCAAAAATGTCACGACTGCCGCCCTTTGTGCCCCAGTAGAGCAAATCCGGATCTAGCGCCATCAGCGGGGCACCCAGCTGTAGAGACAGAGTGCGCTCTAAGGGGGTGGCATTAAAACAAGTCAGGTATGCCTCCCCCGGCTTCAGATAGGTACGAATGCGGTCTACCAGTCGGGGGCGCGCCAGCACCTTGGCCGTCAGCGATCGCTGTGAGGCGTCATAGGTTGACAGCATCGTCAGCCGGTTACGGGCATGGGAGCTCGGAATCCCGGGTAGCAGCTCTAGATAGTAATCAACGATGCTCGGGTGTAGCGGCTGCGAGGTCAGGTAAATTAGATGCGTCTTGGGGTTGCGTAAATGCAAAAGGGTACAGAGCAAGCGCTCTTCGTAATGATGTACCCCCGCCACTTTGGTTAGTTCTTCTTGATCTAAGCTCAGAGATGGCACCACCACAATCTGCCGTGGCTGGCGGTCAAACTGATCGATCGACTGCCAGCAGTCTTTGAGGTGAGCTTGCAAAGCATGAAACTTCCCAGCGACATCTGGAACCATCGGAGCAAGGAGTGAAGCAACAATCCAGACATCTCACAATCGTTCCTCTACGTCAAACACCCACTGCCATATCTTGTCTACCGAACCAGACCTACCGGACATAAAAAAGCAGGCGCAATGAATTACGCCTACTTGCTAACTACCTAATTTTTCTCTAAATACTCGCCTATGGCCCTCACTGACGATTTTCTCAAAATCCCAGCCAAGAATATCAGGATTAAATTGTCTTAGCCCCCCAGTTGCCTCTAAGCGGGCGCATCTACGAATCTGTGTGCACCAATTGGGGTTGCAGAAAGGCTATCATTTGCTCAACTCCGCGCTGAATGCGACGGGTGACGGTCATTGGGCTAACCCCAATCCGCTCAGCTACCTCCTTCCGAGAGAGCCCCTTAAAGAACACATACTCAATCGCAGAGCGGGTTTTTTCTTCGAGCTGGCTCATTGCCCGCTGCAGCTGCTGGCGATCTTCTTCAAGAACTTGCAAAAGCTGATAATGAGCATCTGGTAGCGTATCTCCCAGCGTAATAGTCGAGTCAATCTGGTGAGAAACCGTTGCATCCAGGCTGAGGGGCATCCGATTTTTATTCGCCAGCTTTACCTGCCGCCATTCTTCTACCGAGACGCTGAGCGCATCAGCCATCTCAAAGTCAGAAGGCTGACGACCATACTTACGCAGCAGCTCAGCCTGACGTTTTTGGCTCTCTTTTTGTAGATCTTGCCAGCGACGGGGAATCTTAACTGTAGTGCCGCGATCTCGCAGAAAGTGCAGCATCTCGCCACGAATGTAAGGAACTGCAAAGGAGCTAAAGGCACAGCCTTGGCTGGGGTCAAACCGCTCAATGGCGCGAATTAGACCCAGATAGCCAATTTGCTCTAGATCTTCATAGGGCTCAGAGCACTGATGGCTAACCCGATGGGCAATTTTGCGAACCAAGCCAGCATTCAGACGCACCAGATCGTTGCGCAATTTGATCGAAGGCTTTTGCTTGTAAGCCATCAGCAGCTCCATGCCGCGGGAACGAAGGGACGAAATTTGAGTAGCCATATCTAGCGGAGTATCCTGTATCAGAGCAATTCAAAGTCGTGATTTGAATTCCATTTTCAGGATGTGAACCGCAAGTCACCATCGTTGGATCACGGGAGTGTAAAAATAAGCTCTTGGAAACTTTGCGTATAAATACAGGCGCAGTAAAAACAGCAACCTTTTTTGGTGGCAATTCAAAAGTAAAGCCCACAAGGCTTTATACCAAAGTCACCCGTGAATCTTCGGGGTCAAAAAATTCACCAATTTTTTCAGTTAAATAACGAAATTTGACGGAGAAATTCGTGAAAAAAGACACTAACTATCAAGCGAAGTTGATTGTCATTGAGCAACATCAAAGAAAGTGGGTGATTTTTATCACGGAAAATGGGAACGGTGCGACAGATCGGATTACCCACTACCCACTGCCCACTGCCCGCTGCCCGCTACCCAATCGCAATAACTTGACTCAGCCCGATACTATATAGATAAGAAAAATCCTACGTGCGAAGGCTCCTATGCTAGACCTGTCTGATCTGAAGCGAGAAGTTGATTTGCTAACCGAGCGCCTGGGTAAAACCCAGGACTATCTTTGACTTACCCGCCATCAAAGCCAAAATTCAAGATCTAGAGCAGATGGCTGCCCAGCCAGATTTTTGGGACGATCAGGATCAGGCTCAAAAGACGCTACAAGAGCTAAATGAATATAAGTCCTATCTTGACCAGCTAACGAGCTGGGAAACTAGCTTGGAAGATACCCAGGCGATCATCGAGCTGCTTGAAGTCGATGCCGATGAATCGCTGTGGAGCGAGGCCACTAGTACCGTCACTAGCCTCAACCAGGAACTTGCCCAGTGGGAGCTACAGCAGCTGCTATCAGGCCCTTACGATAAAAGCGGCGCAGTACTGACCATCAACGCTGGGGCGGGCGGCACCGATGCCCAAGACTGGGCTGAGATGCTGCTGAGAATGTATACCCGCTGGTGTGAGCAGCACGACTATAAGCTGCACCTGGTCGAAGAGTCTAAGGGCGACGAAGCCGGGCTTAAATCGGCCACCCTAGAAATCGAAGGCCGCTATGCCTATGGATATCTCAAGGCCGAAAAGGGTACCCATCGACTGGTGCGAATTTCACCGTTTAATGCCAATGGCAAGCGCCAGACTAGCTTTGCGGGTATAGAAGTAATGCCGATTCTCAATGACGACATTGAGCTAGACATTCCTGAAAAAGATTTGGAGATCAAGACCTCACGCTCAGGTGGGGCGGGGGGCCAAAACGTGAACAAAGTCGAAACGGCAGTCCGCATTACCCACCTGCCGACCGGAATTTCGGTACGCTGTACCCAGGAGCGATCGCAGCTCCAAAACCGCGAAAAAGCCATGGCTATTCTCAAAGCCAAGCTGTTAGTTATCGCCCAAGAGCAGCGCGCCCAGGCCATTGCTGATATCCGAGGCGACATGGTTGAAGCTGCCTGGGGTAACCAAATCCGTAACTATGTCTTTCACCCCTACCAGATGGTCAAAGATCTGCGCACTAACGTAGAAACTACCGCCGTCAACGATGTGATGGATGGCGATCTGGATGCCTTTATCCAAGCGTTGCTCAAGCAGGAAAACCAGGTGGTGCAAGAAACCGCCGCCGTTTAGGGAAGGCCCCGCCACCCTTGTAGAAGGGTGGTATGCAACCCTTCTACCCGTGTACAGGTGTTGTCTGCAACGCCTCAACCGCCCAATTCTAAAATCCAAAATTAACCACCTATGACCCACCCGACGCCAACCCCAGACACCCCTACCCCCGCTCCCCAAGAGCCTCCGCCAAGCTATGTCAAACTGGCTATGCGCAATATGGTTAAAAAGGGGGGGAAATCTCTATTTCACTTCTCGCTAACTGCGACTGCGCTGCTGGGCGTCCTAATTGGGCTGGCTTACCTGACCCGATAGGTTGTCATGCTAAACGAAAGCGAAAATATCTCCCCTGCCTTCTCCCTAGAGCTGATGGTAGACGGGATCGAAACTGTACAGGCGTTAGATAGCTCAACCGCTCAGCTAACCCTCGAAACCTATCAAATCTGGTTTGAACGCTGGCTCACTGCTTTAGCCCCTCAGCTATCTCCCACCCATCTTTCTCCCATCAACGCCTATGAGCTGAGTCTGGTACTGACTGACGACGCAGGCATTCAACAGCTCAATCGGGCCTATCGTCACCAAGACAAACCCACCGATGTGCTTGCATTTGCGGCTCTGGAGACAGCGCTACCCGGCTGTAAAGATATCTATCAGCAAATGCCGCTAAATTTGGGCGACATTATAATTTCGGTCGAAACCACCGTTCGGCAGGCGGGCGAGCAAGGGCATTCTATTCGAAAAGAGCTGGCCTGGTTAGCTACCCACGGACTATTACATTTGCTAGGTTGGGACCACCCTGACGAAGCCAGCCTAGAGGCCATGCTAACCCAGCAAACAACCCTACTTATGCTGATCTCACAAAAGCCAATCGATAGGTAATATACAGATACATATCTTCGGCAGACGTTAACATAACGCAAATCCTTGATGAAACATTCGGGAACTTATCGGTTGGGGTCTGGCTTCCATAGTAAGGAGGGATGAAAGTGTGTTCGACCTTCGATTGCCCTCATAGCGCCCTAAAAATTTGCTAATGTCTATCACTCCTAAGCTACAAAAGCCAACGTCTAAGACCCTTCGCCAAGCTGAGCGCCTCACCGCCTGGCAGGTGGCTCCCGATTTGTTTAGCAGCTTTCGCTATGCTTGGGCGGGGGTTTCATACGCATTCAAGACTCAGCGAAATTTTCGGATTCATACCGGCATCGGCCTGGTGGCGTTTACGTTAGGCTGGCTGCTGAGGATTAGCCCCATTGAGGCCTCTATTATCTGCCTGACGATTGGCGCGGTGCTGGTTATGGAGCTGTTAAACACAGCGCTAGAGTCGCTGGTTGACCTGACCGTCGGTCAAACGTATCACGAGTTAGCTAAAATCTGTAAAGACTGTGCGGCGGGTGCTGTGCTGATTGCTGCGATCGCAGCCGTTGTCATTGCCCTCTTTATCTATGTGCCTCACATATCGTCAATGATGGCAATTGTTTAGGCTCAAGTATTTAGGCTCAAGCCACGGCATGATTTTAGTTATCGATAATTACGACAGCTTTACGTATAACCTTGTGCAATATCTGGGTGAGCTGGGGCGAACTCTGTCCGTTGCTAGTGAAATCGAGGTTTATCGCAACGACCAGATCACACTGGCGCAGATTAAGCAAAAGCAGCCCGACGGCATTTTAATTTCCCCCGGCCCGGGCACCCCCGATGACTCTGGCGTGTCGTTAGAGATTTTGCGCGAGCTTGGCCCCAAAGTGCCGGTTTTGGGCGT
Source organism: Cyanobacteria bacterium P01_A01_bin.114 (assembly GCA_039815385.1). Classification (GTDB taxonomy): domain Bacteria; phylum Cyanobacteriota; class Cyanobacteriia; order Phormidesmidales; family Phormidesmidaceae; genus SIO4C1. Next base: position 18,485 of record JBCBZL010000008.1, on the reverse strand, counting down.
TTGCCTGGGTCATCAGGCTATCGGTCAGGTCTTTGGTGGCAAGATCGTTTCTGCCCCCGAGCTAATGCACGGTAAGACGTCGCTGGTTCACCACACGGGCACAGGCGTCTTTGCGGGGCTGGATAATCCGTTTACGGCGACCCGCTATCACAGTCTGGTAATTGAGAAAGCAACCTGCCCCGACGTGTTGGAGATTACCGCCTGGGTTGAGGATGGCACCATCATGGGGGTTCAGCATAAAGAATATCCTCATATTCAAGGCGTTCAATTTCACCCTGAGAGTGTGCTAACCCAGTCGGGCATGCAGTTACTGAAGAATTTTTTAGTAAGCTTGCCAGGCAAGGTAGCAGCCTGACGATAGCGACTTCAAGACATGCGCTATTTTGGACATATTCAGAGTACTGCTGAGGTCTCAGGATGGTACAAGCGCTCGAAAAGCATGGCTATACATCAGAAGAATACTTAGCATTTGAAGTCGAGTCGCAGGAGCGGCACGAATATATCGACGGAGAAATTATCCTCATGCCAGGGGGGACGCCCAACCACAGCAAAATCACCTTAAACCTGGCAAGCAGCTTCAACTTTGGCCTCAAGCGTCAACCCTATGATGCGCCTGCTTAGTAACACGTTGCGATCGCAAACGCAGCAAGGATAAAAACTCTGCCACCTCAACTAATCCTTTCGCTTCCTGATGTTCTGCCTGGGATAGGGTATTACCATCATCCTGCCAGTCCAGTAGAAATTGCAGGCGCTCTTGTACAGCTTTAGGCAGCTGAAATTTGGTTAGCTCAACGGGAATTTCAATAACTTCAAGCATCTAGCCGTAGCCGTGATTTATAACACTATCTGTAGCTATCAGTGTAAAGGCAATCTCTAGTTTGTAACCACTCCTCAGATAGCGCGATCTCAATATCTCTTAGCCAGTGCGATCGCAAAAGCAATCAAGAGTGCGATCTCATCCATTGTGATTGAAAATTTGGATTCGCTACGTCTTGACTGTTGGGCTAACGAGGAGCCGGAGGACGAGTTTCTAGCATTCTTGCGGCAGCAGCGCCGAGAAAATCGAAGCTTTCTAAATGACCTTTTCTGCTAGAAGCTGGCCTTTGACCCGTTCATATTCATCCTCAAGCAGCCAATCTTGGGCCGCTTGATAGTCTGGGTGAGTCACAATTAACTTGTAGTCAGATGCAGGTTTGAAGATACGACAAGTGCCATCTTGATCACCCACCACCATCAAAATTTTGGGTGGGAAAAGTACTGGATCAACCCAAAGTTCCAGAAACTTCCAGGTTTTAGCCTGTTCGGCGAGGTTTGGTTCTTGGGATAACATGATACTCACCTGTGGATTTCACATGGGCGATCGCACACTGATTTCGAATTGTTATTGCAAGCGATAATCTTTGGCTGACTATTCAGTTAGGCAAGATCTGAGACAGCGCGATCTCTACCGATGGCTGTACTCAGGTTCTAAATATTGCTACATTAGGTTGAGCAACTCCGTTTTCTTAAAAGGCTTGTGCAATACATCATTGCAGCCCGCAGCCAGCATCGCCGTTCGGCTTTCCTCAAACGCACTGGCCGTCACTGCAATGATGACGGTTGGGCTCAAACCCTGCTCAGATTCAGCCATGCGAATCCGTCGGGTGGCTTCGTAACCATCAAGTCCCGGCATTCGCATGTCCATCCAAATCAGCTGGGGTCGCCATTCATGCCAGAGCGATAGCGCCTCTTCCCCATTGGTCGCAGTTTTTAGCGCAACACCCGTTGATTCCAAAAGTTTTTGCATCAGCAGTTGATTGACGACATTATCTTCCGCGATCAGAATGCGGTATTGAGAACCGACTGCCTTAAACCAATTGTCTGTTTTGGTAGATGCCCGCTGTTGATCAGCTTGCGGATTCTGCTCAGTCTGAATTGTGAAGGTTATCCGAGTCCCTTGACCAACGGTGCTCTGGATTTGCATATCCCCGCCCATTAATTGCACATATTGACGGCTAATGGATAATCCTAGCCCGGTACCCTCCCCAGATTGAACGCCTGATTGGGTCTGTTGAAAGGGCTGAAAGATGGCCGAGAGCTCCTGGGGGTCGATCCCTACGCCAGTGTCTTCTACCGTAAATTCTAAGCAGGTGGGGACACCCTGGAGGGAGAGAGGTTGAAGGGGGTGGGGCTGTGCGATCGCAGCCGCAGACTGAGCCGCCAGGGCCGACACCTGTAGCCTGACATAGCCCGTTTGGGTGAATTTGATACTGTTCCCCAGCAAGTTCAACAGTACCTGACGGAGCTTGCCTGGGTCAGTGTAGACATAGGTGGGTACAGTTGACGCCTGATGGACCTGTAGCACCAGCCCTTTAGCCTGTGCCTTTAGATGCAGCATGTCTTGGAGCTCTTGCAACAAACCCGGCAAATCAAACCCTGCCAGGTCTAACTGCATTTGCCCCGACTCAATTTTTGACAGATCTAGAACATTGTTAATCAACCCCAGCAAGTGTTCACCACTGGTGTTGATAATGTCTACATAGTTTTGATGCTGTTCAGATAGGTCAGCACTCTGATGCATCAGTTGGGTAAAGCCCAAGATGGCATTGAGGGGGGTGCGTAACTCATGGCTCATATTTGCTAGAAAGTTGCTTTTTGCCTGATTGGCGTCATCTGCAATTTCTTTAGCCCACCGCAGTGTCTGTGCCTGCTGCTGAGTTTGTTGAAAAAGGTCTGCCTGCTGAATTGTCACCCCTAGCTGATCGCCAATGCGCTGCACCATTCGAATTTCTTCGGTTTGCCAGTCACGGGGGCCTGAGTTTTGATAGCAGGCGAGCAGCCCCCACAGTTGCTCCCCTAAATAGATAGGAACTGTCAGATAGGCCCGCGCTTGAAGATGCTCTAGCAGCTCTATGTAGCATGGGCTGAAGTTGTGGGCATAGATGTCTTCTACGCTCAGGTAGTGAGTGCCCTTACCATAAATCCCTCCCTGGGTTTCCTGAAAGTAGGTATCTTGGATGGCGTTGGTCTTATGGGTGAGCAGGCAGACACTACAGCGCTCTTCTTCGAGTCGTTCGCTATTCCAGGGCGAAGTCTGATCGTCTAGCTGAGTGTCTAGCAGCGAACGCCAGCCTTTTGCCACGGCCTCAGCAATGATATGGCCGCTCCAATCAGGTCTAAATTGGTAGATGATCACGCGATCACAGCTGATCACCTGTCTCAAAGACTGCGTGGTTGCTCGAAAGATAGTCTCAGCATCCAGACTTTGGCGCATCTGCTGAATCACCAGCGCCATGGCCCGTTCCTGCTGAGCCGCCTGAGTTAGCTGCAGATTAGCCTGGCTCAGTTCGGCGGTGCGCGCCAAAACCCGCTGCTCCATTTCAGCATAGGCTTTGCGGAGTGCGTTTTCTGCCCGCTGCCGCTGGAGCTCGGCAGACGCCTTAGCCGCAAACAAATTCATGATGGCCTCAGCTTCTTCGGGATGGGGCAACGGGCACCGATGAAAAATACATAACGACCCGAGCGCCTGCCCAGCGTTATCTAGCAAGGGGACTCCCAGATAGCAGTTAATCGCCTCTTCTCCCGCTAGGGCATCAGGTCTTGCAAAGGGCTGTTGGGCATGATCTGGATAATAATGAGACTGTCCCTCAATGACAACTCTGGCGCAGGCGACATCGTCTAACGATTGAATAAAGTTTTCGCCACTGCTGCCGTGACTCCAGACCGCCAGGGTACGAAATTCATTGGAGGCAGCCCCCTCCCATTCGGCAACCAGCGCATGATCTACCCGAATGGACTGGACCAACTGCTGCACCAGGGCCGTGAAAAACGCTTCCCCTGTTACGGACGACGTCATTTCTAAAAGATTTTGGAGCGTTTCTTGGGCCTGGGTGCGAGCCGCCACTTCTTGCTGGAGCTGCTGATTAAGGGCTTCGAGCTCTTGGGGCGATCGCAGGGCTAAAAACTGAGGTGTCCATTCCACCAGCCGGATGGCCGTCAGGCAAGATACGAATGCGGTCAGGGCGCGCTCTAGCCCAGCCGTCCAATAGTTGGGAAACCATAGCGTCCAAATATCAAGCAAGTGCCCAATGCCACAGGCGGCAATAAAGGCGCTAAACAAGAGGAAAACCTCTGTAAAAGGGGTGTCTTGGCGCTTGCGGATGAAATACACCAGCATTGATGGAATCGAGAAGTAAGCAAGGGCGATCAGCAGATCACTTGTTACGTGGAGTCCGACCAGAGGGGTTTGCCAGAGATAGCAGTGACCGTGGGGAATATATGCCAATTTGGAAGAAAAAATAGAATGAAACCAACTCAACATCTTTGGGTCACAGTCAAATAAGTGATCTCAATCATTATTCAAATGCCGAGGCACCCAAATCGCATGACTGGGCGTTTGAGGCCCGTGCAGGTAAGTCAACACTAGACCTGTGTTTAATTAGGTTGTTGACAGAAGTCCTCGAATTTTCTTTTGGCCCAAATTTTCTTTTAGATAGTGTCAGTGTAATTTATCTGCTAGGTTGCCCCTGAATTCATCGCAAATGATAGGGGGGCATTTATTTCTGCCCCTGTTAAGCTAAGAGCAGCGTGGCAGAGGGCTAATCAATGGCTCAGGCGGCTGACTTACAACAAACTCTTCTTGAAAACGGTGAAGACATCCGCCCGCCTGCTGGTGAACTGTGGAGTGACGAACCCCCCTTGGAATCAGATCTGCATCGCGAACAGATAGATTTGCTGATACAGCTTCTCAAGGGGTGGTGGCGAGATCAGGCTAACGTTTATGTATCCGGCAACCTCACCATTTATTACGACGCCCAGCAAATTACGACCCGCAATTTCAGAGGCCCCGATTTTTTCGTTGTCAAAGATACCGATAAAAAAAGTCGAAAAAGCTGGGTGGTTTGGCAAGAGGGGGGCAAATACCCGAACTTCATCCTCGAGATTTTGTCTGACTCGACTGCCCAGGTCGATCGGGTGATTAAAAAGAAACTGTATCAGGATACGTTTCGGACGCCAGAGTATTTTTGGTTTGACCCCACTAAGCTTGAGTTACAGGGGTTCAGCTTGATTCGAGGTCTTTATCAACCTATTGAATCAATTGACAATCGGTTTTGGAGTGAGGAGCTAGGTTTATACATCGGGCTGCACAATGACAAACTCCGCTTTTTTACCCCTGAAAGTGAACTGATCCCCTCTGCTGAAGAACGTGCTGCCCATGCAGAGCAGCAGCTAGCGAAATTAAAAGCCCAGCTGCGAGCCCGTGGGATTGAGCCTGATATAGACGCTTGAGAAAAGATCTTGAGGTATGCGAAATTCCGCTGTTTCTTTTTGAAGCACCCGCTATGGAACATGGAATCTTAAGAGTCAGCGAAACCGCAAAATCTGAAATCGAAGCGGCCAGGGCGTTTGTTATCGTCAACGTCGCCAGCCAAAAAGTTGCCTTTGGCAACGCGGCCCTGACAGCGTCAGAAGAGCTGAAACACATCATCACCCAGCTCAAGCAAAAAAGTGAAGACATCGAAGTCGAGACCGAATCCGTAGCGTTAGAAACCAGTTCAGGTTTCTTAGGCAAAAACTCCTCAGCCCATTACACCTTGAAATTCACTGTTTCAGACCTTGATTTGCTAGGCGAGGTGCTGGGCATCTGCTCTGAGGGTAAAAATATCAGCGTCCAATCAATCCGCTGGGACTATGACGAAGACGCAGAAAAGCTCAAGCTGATCAAGCAGGCGATTCGCCAGGCTCAAGCCAAAGCCGAGGGCATGATGGCCGAAATTGGCCACACTGTCCTAGGGGTTCGCACCTGCAGCGATAGCTATCAGGTACCTACCATTCACGAAATCAATGTTGCGCCCGCTCCGGTGGCCTTTGAACGTACGCGCCGTGCCAAAACAGCCTCTGCCTCAGTTGATATTGGCACCCAGTTCAAAAGTAAAAAGACCATCTCTGCCACCTGCACCGTAGAGTTCTTTGTTCAGAACGGTGCTCAGAACCCTAACCACACAGCGGCTGAGCAGACTGGGTGAAGGTAATCTGGCATGGGTTTACAAGCCTGATTATCTGGCTCGCGGGCGGGGCAACCCTCGCCACAATTTTGGGCCTATCGGGTTCACTGTGGTGGCGGTTTGAGCTGCTCGATCATCTACGTTTGCAGTATATTTGGGTGCGGCTGATTGCGAGTTGGCTCAGATCACCGTCCTCTGTGGGTTGAGTCGCGTATGGGTTGAGTTGCGTATGGGTTGAGTCGCGCATAAGCTAAATCCACATTTAACCCATCTCCCTTTAGGATTAAAGAATCGGCTGAGCAAACCGGCCTATAAACTGTCCCTATTAGGAGACACCCGTGACCTTCCTATGGGAGGATTGCCCTTTAATCTGTATTGGTATGAGGAAGCTATGAGACGGCGGCAACTGCTGAAATATGCCAGCGCATCGTTTGTAAGTACGCTAGGGCTGGGGGTTGCTTCAACCTGGCGGTCAGTGCAGGCCCAATCTGGGGGCACTTTGACGATCAAGTCGCTGGGGCATACGTGTTTTCTGTTTACCGGCAGCGGTCGTCGCGTGTTGACCAATCCGTTTCGCCCGATTGGCTGCACCGAGGGCTATCGAGAACCCACCGTCGGGGCCGATCTGGTCTTGCTGAGCAGCCGCTTGTTTGATGAAGGCTACACAGACGGGGCCTATCAAAACACCCAGACGCTCGATGAACCTGGGGTTTACGAAGTCGATGGCATCACCTTTCAAGGCATCGGCATGCCCCACGACCGAGAGGGGGGTCGCCGCTTTGGCACCAATACGGCCTGGCAGTGGACCCATTCGGGTATCAAAGTGGTGCACCTGGGTGGCGCGGCGGCGGAGATTTCTCTTGAAGACAAGATCTTGATTGGTCGCCCCGATGTTCTTCTGCTGCCCGTTGGCGGTGGCCCCAAAGCTTACACACCCGGGGATGCGGCGGCGACGGTGCGCAATTTGCAGCCCAAGCTAGTAATCCCCACTCAGTATCGCACCCAGGCTGCGGATGACGATGCCTGCGATATCGTCGCCCTCGATCAGTTTCTATCGCTGATGTCGAGCACGCCAGTCAACCGCAGCGGCGATACGATCAGCTTGCAGCCATCTGGCCTGCCCAGCAGCGGAATGCGGATTGAGGTGTTAAGCTATCCCTTCTAGAGACTGAACCCTACAAACGCTATGCAATCTGAATATCGTCAGCGTCGGCAGGCCGTGATGGAGGCGATTGGTCAAGGCACCGCTATTTTTTGTAGTGCACCGCTCGCGGTCATGCACAACGATGTGGAGCACCCGTTTCGCCAAGACAGTGATTTTTTCTATCTGACGGGGTTTGACGAGCCAGCGGCGGTGGCTGTTTTAGCGCCTCACCATGAGGAGCATCGGTTTGTGCTATTTGTGCAACCCAAAGACAAGGAAAAAGAAACCTGGTCGGGCTACCGGGTGGGGGTCGATGCGGCCAAGGAACGCTACGGCGCTGACGAGGTCTATCCGATTGCGGAGCTGGATGAAAAACTGACTCAGTATATAGAGAAGGCCGACCGGCTTTATTACCATTTTGGTCGCGATCGCACCTTCAACGACAAAATTATCCGTCTTTGGCAAAAGCTAATTGCCACCTACGCCAAGCGCGGCACCGGGCCAGTCGCGATCGAAGATGCCAAACTGCTAATGCAGACCTTTCGTCGCCTCAAAAGCCCCGCCGAGCTGGCCAAAATCCGCAAAGCCGTTGCGATTACGGTCAAAGCTCACAACCACGCCCGTGAGCTAGCCCAGCCGGGTTGCTATGAGTACGAATTGCAGGCCGCCATGGAGCATATCTTTCGCTTGGAAGGGGGGATTGGGCCAGCCTACCCGTCGATTGTGGCCTCGGGGGCTAACGCCTGCATTTTGCACTACATCGAAAACACCCGGCAGATGCAGGAGACCGACCTGCTGCTGATTGATGCGGGCTGCGCCTATGACTATTACAATGCCGACATTACCCGCACTTTTCCCGTGGGCGGCAAGTTTACGGCTGAGCAGCGGATTCTCTACGAGCTGGTCTTAACAGCTCAGCTTAAGGCCATTGAGGCGGTTCAGCCCGGACGCCCGTTTAACGAATTTCACGATGCGGCGACGAGGACGATCACTGAGGGGTTGGTGGAACTGGGGCTGCTAGTGGGCGAAGTCGATAAGCTGATTGAGGAGAAAACGCATAAAGCTTTCTTTATGCACGGGACGGGACATTTTTTGGGTTTAGATGTCCACGACAGCGGCATTTTGAGAAACTCTGATAAAACCTGGAAGCCGTTTGTTCCCAACAACGTAGTGACTGTCGAGCCGGGAATTTATATCTCGCCCTACTATGAACCTGCTGAGGGGCAGCCTGCGGTTGACCCCCGCTGGCTCGGCATCGGTATTCGCATCGAAGACGATGTCCTGGTGACTGAAACCGGGCATGAAGTTTTGACCGCAGGGGTTCCCAAAGCGCTCGACGCGATCGAAGCTTAGGAAACTTTCTTTTCACCTGACTTGAAAAAAGTACACGAAAACATATAATGCCCCCTAGCTTAAGAAACCCAAAGCGGGGAAAATTACCAGCTGTGATGGGAGCAATTGGCTTTAAAGTGCGCATTTTGTTGCGGAGAGAAGATTAACCTGTGAAATGGAACCGTATAGTACCGGGAGTCTTGGGAATTGTAGGGGCGGTACTGCTGGCACTCCCAGCTGAGGCGGCCAGGCTACGGTCCTGGCGATTTGATGTTCGGCAAAACCGACTCACGTTTTCAACCGATACCCCAGTACAGCCTAGGGCTCAGCTCATTTTTAGCCCAACCCGGCTGGTGATTGACCTGCCGGGCACCACCTTGGGGGGGCCAACCACCGATCAGTCAGCCGAGCGCGGTATAAGAGAGGTGCGGGTGGGGCAGTTTGACGCCCAAACCACTCGCATTGTGGTCGAGCTAGAGCGGGGCTATATCCTTGACCCTGAAGAGGTCGAGGTTCGGGGGGAAACCAGCCGTGACTGGGTGGTTGAGATTCCTCGCCCCCAGCGGGGCGACCCGCCTGACAATGCCCCCACTGAGACTACCGCCCCGATTGAGAACGAAATTAGCGCCGCGCCTGATGCAACCGCTGCCACCCAGATTCAAGGGATTGTGGCAACTGCTGACGGTTTTTTTGTGCGCACCCTTGGCGAGGTGCCTGAGATTGAGGTGAGCCGCTCGTCGGGGCGACGGGGGCGCGATCGCAAAGTCACCATCGAAGTGGAGAACGCTGCGATCGCAGCCAATGTCACCCCCCAAAGTCTGCCAGAAAACCGCTACAGCATTCTCAGCTGGGAGATTACCCAAACCGAAACCTCCCCCCCCACGGTCGAAATTACCCTGGCTCTGGCCGATGATGGGCCAGACTGGAATGCCCTATCGAGTGATATTGGCGGCATTGTGATTTTGCCCGACGGCATCTCGATTCGTGAAGTGCCCGACGGCGGTAGCTTAGCAGGGGCAGGCACCTCTATCGCGGTTTCACGTCCCGAGCGAAATACCCCTCGCGCCAACGATCGACCAACCGACCGGCCCAACGACCGCCGCTCCGATGACCGCAATCCTCGAGAAGAGCGGCCCGAGGCACGGCCTCGAGTTCCCAATGGCCGATATGTGGTTGTTATCGACCCAGGCCACGGAGGTCGCGATCCGGGCGCGGTCGGCATTAATGACTTATACGAAAAAAACGTCGTCTTTCCGATCGCCCAGCGGGTTGCCACGACCCTGCGCGATCAGGGGGTCGAGGTTGTTCTCACCCGCAATAGCGATTACGAACTTGACCTGGAGCCTCGTGTGCAGATTGCAGAGCGTGCTAACGGCACCGTCTTTGTCAGCATCCACGCCAACGCCATTAACCTTAGCCGCCCCGACGTCAACGGCTTAGAAACCTACTACGCCTCCGACGAAGGGTCTCGCTTTGCTTTCATTGTCCATAACATCATTCTGCGCAATATGGGCATGAACGATCGCGGCACCCGTCGCGCCCGGTTTTATGTGATTCGCGATACCTCTATGCCCGCCATCCTTATCGAAACCGGCTTTGTCACCGGGGCCGAAGATTACCCCAACCTCAGCAATCCCCAGTGGCGCGAGCGGATGGCGGATTCGATCGCCCAGGGCATTTTGACCTATTTGGAACAGCTTTGAAGGGTAGCGGGTAGCGGGAATTAAGAACTGGCTCTGCCTTTACTCTCTACGCTTTATCTCCTACTGTCCACTTTCTACCGCCTGCTATTTCTGTTCCGGATGCTCTACTGCAGGCCCAGGTACGCCCAGTTGATTAATGGCAGCAATCAGCTGGTGCAGTCGGCCAAAGTCGCGGTGGTTAAAGTGCAAAATTAGGCGGGGTAGGGTCTCTGTTTCATCTCCCTTTTCTTCGGGCAGCGCCGAGCCCGATTGGATAGTGCCACGACTGAGCAGGTCGGCGAATTCGGTGTTGAGTGTGTCGAGGGCACCGTCCGCCAGCGAACACTTTAGGCGAATTACCAGCTGGTCATCTACAAAGCGGATGGAGTGGTAGACCCGATAGAAACTTGCGATCGCTTCCCAGGCCTCATCGATATCATTGGTGATGGTGTACAAACTCGGATCGTCGGGGCTGATTAAGCGGCGCTCTAGCAAACAATCGCGAAGGTAATCATCCCAGGCCTTCCAATAGTCGCCACCGGGGTGATCGATCAGCACGATGGGCATCGGGCTGGCTTTTCCTGTCTGTACCAGCGTCAGTGACTCAAAGGCCTCGTCCTGGGTGCCAAACCCACCGGGAAACAGGGCCAGGGCATCGCTCTCCCGCAGAAAAAAAAGTTTGCGAGTAAAAAAGTACTTAAACGTAATGAGCTTGTCGTCCCCCTCCATTACCGGATTTGCCCCCTGCTCAAAGGGCAGCTGAATATTCAGCCCAAAGGAGCGGTCTGGGCCAGCCCCCTCATTACCGGCCTGCATGATACCGCCCCCAGCCCCCGTCATTACCATAAAGCCGCACTTCGCAGCCCGCTGTGCAAAGGCCTTGGCAAGCTGATAGTCGGGCTGAGTTGAGGGGGTGCGGGCTGAGCCAAAGATAGTCACCTTGCGCACGTGACGATGGGGATAAAACCCTTGAAACCCCTGCTCCATATCCAAGAGCGCGTTGTTTAAAATTTTCCAGTCAAGGCGATCGGCCTCGCGACCAATCATTCTGACTAACGTCTCTAAAATTTGCTGAATCAATCCCCCATGGTCCAGATTGGATAGCTGGGAAATGATTTCCGTCATTTCTGCTTGGAGATGGGCTGGCGCTTTTTTCAAATGGGCCATCGTTATAGACACAAATAGGGTGAATAGCTTGTGGAACCCTATTCTATCGGTATTTTTAGCGAGCGTCAGAGACATGGCCTGACTTTAATCGCTACGTGCCTTTAGATAAAAAACACCCCCATAGACAGACTCTGATTCAAAGTCTTTCTGGGGGCAATTTAACGTCAACAAAACACCTTTTTTCCAATTAAGCTGTCAATCAATTAGCCTGCCTAAACAGGGCACTGACCTAAAGATACTTCTCAAGCGTATTGGCCAATGTCGTCTTGGGCACTGCGCCCACGACCATGTCGACCCGCTGCCCATCTTTAAAGATCATCAGGGTAGGAATGCTGCGGATGCCGTATTGACTCGCGACGCTGGGGTTGTCATCGGTGTTTACCTTAACCACCTTAACTTTACCGTCATACTGCTCAGCGATTTCATCTACCACCGGGGCAACCATCCGACAGGGGCCGCACCAGGGTGCCCAAAAATCTACGAGTACCGGGACTTCGCTTTCTAAAACTTCTTGCTTGAACGTTGAGTCTGTGACTTGTGCGGCTGTCATGCCTACAGTTCCTTGCCTTTCCTTGTGTATCAGAATCTTACCATAGCCAATCCTGTAACATACGACTAGATCCTTAAGTCTAAGATACCGCTAATAAATCTAAGAGACTGTCTGAACCCATTAGATAAATTTGATCTGGGTGTTCTAGGCCTGCCCCTTCTCTTTTCAGGAATGGATCTCAAAAAACATGAAGGGCTATGTATGAGGACTGCAATGTGTGAGGACTGCAACTAAGGTCTTGACCTTATGAAGATTTAACCTACAGGGCTGATATGGACTTATCTGTCAGATCGGTAAAATCAAAAAGGAAATCAGATCGGTAAAGTTTCCCAAAAAATGAGGAACCGCCCAAACGAAAACGCTCGGGCGGAGTGTGGTGTGAGGAGTGAACGGAAACTTCCGTCTCCGCTATAGCTCCATTGTAGGTGACACTTTTGCTTTTGACACCCCCATTCAAGTCACCGTGAGATAAGATTTAACGCTTTACCCGTTATTTGCCCATGCCAAGCTGCTGAGCTTTCTGATAAACTTTGCCCTCTGTCAAGAGTGACGGGGCGATTACGATTTCAACCTGCTGCATCTCCTTCAAATTCTTAGCTCCCAGGGTTCCCATGCTGGTCTTGATTGCCCCTAAAAAATTGTGGGTGCCGTCATCTAGCTGGGCAGGTCCCCGCAGAATTTGCTCGAGGGTACCGGTGGTACCGACTCGAATGCGGGTTCCTCTGGGTAAGACCGGGCTAGGTGTTGCCATCCCCCAGTGAAATCCACGACCGGGGGCTTCTTTAGCGCGTGCAAACGGAGACCCGATCATCACGCCATCAGCCCCTGATGCAATACATTTACAGATATCGCCGCCGGTCACTAGCCCTCCGTCTGCAATGATGGGGACATAGTGCCCTGTCTCGCTGTAGTAGTCATCCCGAGCCGCTGCGCAGTCAGACACTGCGGTTGCTTGGGGAATACCGACCCCGAGCACCCCACGTGAGGTACAGGCCGCACCGGGGCCAATGCCCACTAAGACCCCTGCTGCCCCAGCTTTCATCAGGTTGAGCGTGACCTCATAGGTAACGCAGTTACCCAGCAGCACGGGCATGGGCATCTCACTGCAAAAAGTTGCGAGATCAAGAGGGGTAACTGAGTCGGGTGAGAGGTGGGCCGTTGAAACCACCGTCGCTTGAATAAAGAACAGATCGGCCTCGGCTTCAGCGACAGCCTGACCAAACTTGATTGCGCCTACTGGGGTGGCGCTGACCGCAGCGATCCCCCCCTGGGCTTTGATTTCTTGAATCCGTAATTTAATCAGCTCGGGCTTAATCGGTTGAGCGTAGATTTCTTGCATGAGGGGAACAAACGCATCTTTGCCCACCGCAGCAATCCGATCTAAGACCGGGTTAGGATCTTCGTAACGGGTCTGTACCCCTTCTAGATTGAGCACCCCCAGCGCACCAAGTTTAGACAGTTCTGTCGCCATTCGGACATCCACGACCCCGTCCATCGCACTGGCAATAATTGGAATTTCGCGCTCGATATTACCGAGCGTCCAACGGGTATCAGCCAGCTCTGGATCTAGCGTCCGCGGTCCTGGTACCAGGGCTATCTCGTCAATCCCATAAGCTCTGCGAGCGGTTTTGCCTCGACCAAGTTGAATATTCACGTTGTTTCCATCCCAAGACCATTAAGCTAGCCTAGCAAAGAAAGAAATTGAATGCGTATCAATTGTGCTGCGTATTACTGCGCCTTGTACCAAGGTCTACTGTGGGGCCTATTTTGGGGGCTATTTTGGGGGCTATTTTGGCATCGCCTGTTTAGCTGGTGTGTTTGACGCGTTTACCTCTGACTAATGGAATACTTAAAGCGTTAGCAAACCCCCTAAAATGATTTTTGGGAATTAAACCACGTTCAGATTAAAACCTTGAGTTTTACCGTAAGGCAAACTACGGCTCTGGATGTGGCCAAGGTTTAATTGGGGCGTCTGCGAGCACTCTTTGCCAAATTTGGGGTAAATAACAAGGCTGTGAATCTATCCTCCCTGAAGTTTTTTCGGAACCTGCGAACCACCCATCGTCAGTTTGCGGTGATTGGCTTGGGCCGCTTTGGTCGAGCGGTGTGTTTGACCCTGCATGGTATGGGCTATGAGGTCTTGGGTATTGACTCTGATGAAAATCGAGTGGCTCAAGTCCTGACCGATCAGATTGCAGCCCACGCGGTTCAGCTAGATTCAACTCAGCCGTCGGCCCTGCAAGAGGCTGGCATCCCTGACTTTGACACAGTTATCGTGGCGATTGGCAACTACATTCAAGAAAGTATTATCACCACCCTTAATTTGAAAGAGGCCAACGTCCCTAATGTGGTTGCCAAGGCGTCTTCTGAAATCCACGGTAAGTTGCTTAAGCGGGTGGGGGCCGATCTGGTCGTTTTTCCGGAGCATGAAATGGGCTGCGAGCTGGCTCGCTCAATCACTCGCCCCGGCATTTTAGATCGCTTTGAGCTTGACCCAGACCACAGCATCGTTGAGGTGGTTGTGCCCGACGAATTTAATGGTAAAACGATTGTCGAGCTCGATTTGCGCAACCGCTATGGGCTGACCCTAATGGCCATCAGCAAAGAAAAAGAAGCCGATAAATTTGAGATTAACCCTAGCCCGGTCACCCGCCTGCGGGGCGGCTCGCTGATGGTCGTTGTGGGTGCTAATAAAGGCATCGACAAGCTTCCCATGTAAGGGTTTCCTCATTTCCCTACTTTCCTTCTGCCGACTCCCCTTTACCTCCCCGACCCCTTTTACTTCCCACCATGAAGATCATTGGCCTAATGAGCGGGACCTCTGTCGATGGTATTGATGCGGCCCTTGTCGAGGTGCGAGGTCAAGGCTACAACATTGACATTGAGCTCCTAGCAGCAACGACCCAAAGGTATCCAGATGAGTTGCGATCGCAGATTCTCTCAGTCTGTGGTGGTCACCCCCTCTCCATCGCTCAGATCGCCGAGCTTGACGACGCGATCGCCTTCAGCTTTGCCGACGCTGCCCAGGGCCTGATCGATCGGCAGCCCGACGGTACCATTGACCTGATCGCCTCCCACGGGCAAACGGTGTATCATCGCCCGCCCGCAGACACCTTGGGCTATAGCCTACAGCTGGGGCGCGGCGAGCTGATCGCTCAGCAAACTGGTTTACCCACCGTCAGCAATTTCCGCGCCGCCGATATCGCCTACGGCGGGCACGGCGCACCCCTTGTTCCCCCGGTTGATGCGTGTCTGCTTAGCCATCCTCAGCGGCATCGCTGCGTTCAAAATATGGGCGGTATTGGTAACGTCGCCTACCTCCCTGCCTGGGATAAAGTCGCCGCATTGAGGCTGCCCGATACCATTAAAGGGTGGGATACGGGGCCTGCTAACGCCTTGATTGATTGGGCCGTCACCCAGTTTACCCAAGGTCAACAAACTTACGATATCGACGGTCGGTGGGCTGCCCAAGGGAGCGTCGCCTGGCCCCTGGTCGAGCAGTGGCTCAGGCATCCTTTTTTCCAGCAGCAGCCCCCTAAATCAACTGGTCGAGAGCTGTTTGGCGCAGACTATGCGCAGCACTGCTGGCAGATGGGCCAAGCCTACCAGCTCAGCCAGGCTGACTTTATCGCCACGCTGACGGAGTTGACCGTAGCCTCGGTTGAGCAAAGCTACCGACAGTTTTTACCCCGGCTCCCCGATGAAATTTTGGTCTGTGGCGGGGGCAGTCATAACCAGACCCTCCTCGCTCGGCTGCGGGCACGGCTACCTGACATTCCTTTGATAACAACGGATGATGTAGGTCTGAGCGCTGACTATAAAGAAGCGATTGCCTTTGCCGTTTTAGGGTTTTGGCGCTACCACCAGGTACACGGCAACCTACCCAGCGCGACAGGGGCCACGCATCCGTGTCTGTTAGGAGAGCTCCATGCAGGAGAGTTCTATGAGAGCTCCACTCTATGAGAGTTCCATGTAGAAGAGCTGAATGCGGCTTTTGCTGTTAGGTCTTCATCTAGTTAGGGCCCTCTGCTAGATGCCAAAGATTCTGCTTTAAAAGTACGCAACCGTTAACGTTTCCCCCTATGCTGAAAAGGGAAATTTAGGCTGAAGTAGTCCAGGGACTAGCGTTGTGACCCACAGTTTTTTACTCGAACCCGGTCGTTGGACGCTTCAGGGCAATTGGCTGGAGCGCGACGCTCGCCCCATCTCGGTCAAGGGCAAGATACTGGTCGCCTGGAAACGAGACAACTGGTTTACGATGGTGACCAAGCTATACTTTCCATCCGGTGAACAAGAAGAGGTCGCCCTGCAGTACAAGGGGCGTCTAACCACTCGCGATCGGCAATATACTTTTGTGCTACAGCACAGTGTGCTAGGTCGAGTAGAAGGCGAAGGCTGGGTTGCCCCTGAGTCTATCGTCCAGCGGTATTGGGTTCTCAGCGATCGGCAGCGACGCACGGGGTTTGAAACCCTCTATAGAATTACCGAAAATAAATACCATTTTTCCAGCGGAATTATGGCGGGCCACTACCTCACCAGTACGATGGAGGCCGTGGTTGAGCGCCACCGTGATTGACCCCAATCAGCGTTAGCCAGATACCGTGAGCGTAATTCAGCGCCAGTATCGTGTAGTAAAGCGTGTAGTAAATCAGTAGGGTGTAGTTAGGTAGAGTTGGGAATATTGGTTTAAAGCAGCTTGTTTAAGGTCGGGCTATGTCCAACTGGCTTTAAGTAAGTGCGATCGCGCCTTTGCGAGTCTAAACCCAGGAATTCTGTAGAGAGTTTACTGACGATTCATCGCAGTCGTTGTAAAAAAGCGATCAGTAGACCGTTCTAGCTACTCAACAACGCATCAACGTATCCCTTCAACAATGACGGATCTAAACTTTGGTCGCAAACTCGCCAATCGCTATGAAATCATGGATACCATCGGGCAAGGGTCCATGGGCAAAGTTTACCTGGCCGAAGATCTTTTACTGGGAGGGGTCCCCGTAGCTGTCAAGTTTCTAGCTCAGACCCTCTTAGACGAGAAAATGCGCGAACGCTTCCTTAGAGAAGCGATGACCTGTGCGCTATTAGGGCAAAAGAGCATCCACGTCGTACGCGTTACTGACTACGGCGTCACCGACGATGAAATCCCTTTCTACGTGATGGAATATCTCCAGGGTCAAAACCTGGGCAAAGTTTTACAACCCCAGGCGCTGCCAGTCCCTCGATTTTTAGGATTGGCCCGCCAAATTTGTTTAGGCTTGCAAGCCGCCCACGACGGCATTGTGCTTAAAAACAAAGTGGTGCCCATTATCCATCGCGATATTAAACCCAGCAATATTTTGGTCACCCAAGACCCCACCCTGGGGGAGCTGGTCAAACTGCTCGACTTTGGCATTGCCAAACTCATGCAGGCTGAGTTTGACCAGACCAACAGTTTTATGGGAACCCTCGCCTACGCCTCCCCCGAGCAAATGGAAGGGCGCGAGCTCGACATTCGCTCTGATATCTACAGCCTGGGCGTTGTCATGTATCAGATGCTGTCAAGCAATTTGCCAATCCGCCCGGCGTCTAATACCTTTGGCAGCTGGTACAAAGCCCATCACGAGCATGTTCCCCCCACTTTTAGCAGTCTAGACGACGCCATCAAAGCCCCCAAACTGCTCGAAGATGTCATTCGTCGCTGTTTGTCTAAAGAGCGCGAAAACCGCCCTCAAACCGTTGCTCAGCTTTTAGATGAGCTGGCACCGCTCGACAATCGATTCGGATCCGGCTTCAAAATTAGCCAGCAGATTGGCGCAACTCTATCGAAGCTGCCTGTTACTAAAAAAACGAGCGTAACTACCCCAGTTGATGAATCAGATGAAGACCGATTTTGCAAACTGCAGCAATGGCCTGCCAATAAGCCCGTTGCCGAAATCGTGTTCCCTCAGGTGATCGAATCTAGCAACCAGCGTCTGGCAACCCTTTGGATCATGCTCGCCCAGGCCAAAATTGAACGCCACGCCATCAGCACCCGCTATAACAATTTCATCTGCACCATGTCCCCCCATCCGATGCTGCTGTGGCTGACGGTGCTCTATAGCCAATCAGAAGGGCCTCGCTGGCTGCCCTGCTACCTCGATCTTAAGCAAGGGCCTCACCAACAAATTGCCTGGCAGCTAGGTGATGCGGGTCTGTATCGGCTTTTATTTTTTACGAAAGAATCTCCCCACCGCTGTATCATGGTGCGCCGACTTAACATTGCCCCAGCCCAGCGCAATCTGCTTAAAGAATGGGTGACAATGGCCCGTACCACAACCTCAGTCGGCAGTGCGCAAGACAGTAAAGCTCTACTCAAGCGCGAACTCAATCAAAATCTCAAAGCTAAGATCTTGATGAATTTTGAATCGATGCACTCAGACTCTCAACCAGGTCACGATCTTTCTCTTGATTTTTAACCTGGCAAATGGCTAGGCACTATATTTCCGAACAATGTGCTGAGTCTGAATTTTTGGACAACATGACATTTAGAGCGCCTTAACCAGCTCCTTTGCCTTTAGCCAGCTCCTTTTATACGAAATCCTGTCTAGCTATACCCGATACCGAAGGGCGTAAAGTTTTACGCCCCTGACAGTCTCCAATTTTAAATCGGGGGT
>JBCBZL010000115.1:0-13497 GCA_039815385.1 Cyanobacteria bacterium P01_A01_bin.114 | reverse complement strand
TCTATATGATGAGGCAACCCTTTGGCCAGAGGGGTTTGCATCAGTTCGTTCGGGTGCCATCGGGCCAGGAGCCGTGCTGCACGGTGCTTTTTTAAACACAGCTGACCTGAGAGAGGTCAATTTGGCCAGGGCAAAGCTACTAGGAGCCTACCTCAGCGGAGCTGATTTGACCCAGGCCAATCTTTCTGAAGTGAGCTTGAGCAGTGCCAATCTGCAAAGGGCTTTTCTCACCGGGGCTTCGCTACGCAACGCCCGTCTCAGCGGCGCAGAGTTGCAAAATACAGATTTGCGAGCAGCTGATCTCACTGGTGTTGACCTGAGCGCGGTGGCCAGCATCGCAGGAGCTGATTTTTCGAAGGCGTATGGCCTAGCCTCCGATCAGCGGGCTAAACTTTTGGGTCGCCCTGCCGCCGAGCTCGATGTGTGGAATCCGCTAACGCGTAATACAACGCGCCAAAGTCTCGAAGTCGCGAGTTAAATCTGATTAATAGCCAAATTCCAGTGCTGATTACCAGTGCTAGATTAAACGTAGCCTGATGATTTCCACGTTGGGGTATGTAGAGCCGTGACCAGCACCCAAGCGAATCCTTCCTTCCTTACCTTCGAAGAATATCTAAATCATGATGACGGCACAGATAACCGTTACGAGTTGGTTGCTGGGGAGCTGATAGAGATGCCACCTCCCACCTGGCTCCATCTGTTGATTACTAAATTTTTGGTACGCACCTTAGATCAGGCCATTCAGGCCACAGAGCGAGAATCGATTTGGACCACCTTGTCGGAACCGGGACAGCAGACGGATGGGAGCTCGGCTCGGTTACCAGATTTGGCCATCGTGCCCTATAGCGCTATGGGGGATGTCTTGAAATCAGCTGTATTAACGATACCCGCACCGCTTGTGGTGGAAATCGTCAGCGGCAACTGGCGCGACGATTATCTAACCAAGCTGGCCGAGTATGAAACCTTAGGGGTTCCTGAATTTTGGATTGTTGACTATCAGGGGCTAGGGGGGACTCGCTACATTGGTCACCCTAAGCAACCCACCCTTTCGATTTATCAGCTAGTCGATGGCGAGTATCAGGTGAACCTGTTTCGACAGGGCGAGCGCTTGCAGTCCCCCACGTTTCCAGAACTAAAGCTTACGGCTGATGAGGTTTTTACAGCAGGCCAAACGGCTAAACAATAAATATGTAGGATATCTACCCTAATTAATGCGTCTACGCGGTGCGAAATTCGTCGATCATGGTGACCAGTTTGTAGGCTCCATCTTCGAATAGCTGGGTCGTTCTAACCCGATGATTGTCATCGACCAGGGTAATAATCTCGTTGTAATAGGTTTTTATGGTTTGTAAGGTACGGCTACCCCGATACACAATCAGGTCGTCTGTGACGGCCCAGGCAACGCCTGAAAAAGCGGTCGCCTTCTCACCTCCGAGCGTGTAAACCTCATCTGTTAAGGGAAAAGCCAGAGTGCCCTTTAAAAAGTCGCCGTAATAGCTGGCAGTAACCTCTCGAGGGGTGCCAATGCGAACGGTGTTGGTCTGCACATAGCTGGCATCTGTGATCTCAATTTTGACCCGCACCAGATGTTCGTCGACCTGTGTGCCGGTTTTGTCGATACGTCGAGCTGTGCCTTCCCAGGTACCGCAGTTGCGGAGAAAGGCGAGGGGAACCTGGAACTCGTTGTAAGTGACCGTGGGTAGGGAGATCTTTGCAGATTCGGACAACATAAAGGCTATCAAGCAGCGGAGTATGGCTTGAATGATAGTTTAGATAGCGCTAAGTTCTCAATTTTGAGTTTTAAGCCGTTAGCTCAAAACTCAAAATTCACGCCGATGGCTGCCTTATGCGGCCTGCTTGCGGAGGCGTCCGGTCTTCATGCTAATCTCTCGGCTAGAGCGCTGATACTCATGGACGATGGGCAGGCGCTCAGCCTGAAATGCCGTCAGCATTTGGTCAACAGAGCTGCCTGCTACCGATAGGTGCCGAGACAGGGCAAGGGCGTCTTCTAACCCAGCGGTCATGCCCCTAGCTCGGGTTGGGCTTTTAGCATGGGCGGCATCGCCGATCAGAATGATGCGACCGTTTTGGAGCGTTGGCAGGGTGTCGATGTCGTAAGAAAATCGACATTTGATGTCTTCGGCGGGCGTAGACTGTATGATGCGCCGAGCGACTTCTGGCAGTTTTGAAAGCTCTTGGGTGGGCATGGACACATCGTTGGGGCGACCTTTGCCAACCTCATCAGGCTGCTGATCTTTCTCAATAAAGAAACCCCAGTGGGTTTGACCAAACCCGATATCAAAAAAGTTGGCGTAGATACCCTGGGTGCGGATGTAGACCTTGAAGTTACCATCCGTGCAAAATTCGTCGTCGGGCACAATGCCGCGCCAGACAATATCCCCAAGGTAGTTAGGTTTGACACCTGCATTCACATACTCACGCAGGGCAGAAAAAATACCGTCGGCCCCCACTAAGACATCTCCCTGCCAGGTACGACCATCGGCAAAGTGGGCAGTGACAGCTTCGTCAGTTTGCTCGACAGATTGTAGCTTGGCGTGGGTCTGTAGGCAGCCCTGGGGCAGGTGATTTAGCAGCGCCTCAAGAATCGCCCCCCGATGAATTAGCATGCCAGTCAGTTCGTTATTGTCTTCGTAGCTGGCGATGTGAACGTTGACGACCTTATCCTTCATGCTACGAAATTCAAAGGATTTGGCTGGGGCACCCGCTCTCACCACGGCATCGCAGACTTTGGGGTTGCCGGCAAATAAAGCCTGCATCCCGGCGGAGACTAGCATAATGCCGCAGCCTTCGGCCCGAGGTTGGTCAGATTGCTCAAATAAGGTCACGCTGTGGCCCTGTCGCTTGAGTAGGCTAGTCAAATAGAGGCCCGAGGTTCCGGCTCCGACAACGCCGACTCTCAACGATTTAGGCGGCGTTTTCTGGGCACAGCTAGCAGTAAATGTATCAGCGGTCATGACGCAACTCCCTTATGACGATGCAGTTGGTTTGTGAGCAATTGGCCCAAGAGGCTAGCTAATCGATAGAGCGAGGTTATAAAAACAACCTTAAGTCAAGCTATTTAAAAACAAAGTTACATTTATTTACATCAATTCTAGCAAATTTCCCTACCCCCGGCAATGCTACGGCTGGGGAACTCATTAATCTAGACAGCTTCTTAGATAATTTCAGAGCCGGATAGCTTCAAACTGGGATGACTTCCCAGTTTTGCTTGAGGAGGGCCATGAAGGTGGCATAGCCGTCTGAAAATTCTGGGGGGTCAGGCAGGGCATATTCTGGAAACTGGCGGTAATGTTGCCAGGGCTCAGTGGCACTACGGCGCAGGTGGAGCACCGTCTCTGTAGCGCCCTCCGGTCGCCAAGTCATTTGCCCAGGGGGTTGAATAGGTTCTGTCATGCGTGCTCCAGGGTGGGTGACCGTCTGAGGGGGATGCTTAAACAGCAGCTGAAGAGCAGCTAAAGTCTGCTCTGTGTTCAGATCATGACATATATGAAGTTAATTTCTGTAACAAAATGGACACGAAGGGGTGATTTTGATCGTTTTATTCCGGCAGCAGCTCCTCCAGGGCCGCAGCCACCACTCGATGGTGGGTATCTTGGCGAAACGCTTGCAGAGCTTGTTTTGCGTCAGGGGCATCAAAGGGCTTGAGGGCGTAGGCGACGTGCATGCGGATATTCCAGGCAGGGTCTTGGACAAAGTCGAGCAGAGTCTGTAGGGCAGTGGCCTGTTGAGCAGTGTGGGCCAGGGTACCTAAGGTGTCAATAGCGGCTTCGATGACGGTTCGGTCTTCGTCTTTAAGAGATTCGAGGCAGATCTCGAGCAGGGCATCCGGGGCGTCTAGGTCAGGCATGACGGCTAGAATGCTGCGCCGTACCAGCCAATTTTTGTTTTTGTGAAAGGTGCGTACCAGGTGGGGGACGGCAGCTTGCCCAAACTTGGCCAGGGAGTTGGCAGCTTCGGCTTGGACATTGGCATCGCGATCGCACTGCATCATCTCAAGCAGAGCCGCAAATGAGTCATCATTGCGTTTTTTACCCAGGCCCATGGCCACAAAAGATCGCACTAAAAACTCCGGATCTTTCCGAGTATTCATCAGCAGCGGCACGGCGGTGTCGGCATCATAGTCTCTGAGGGCGACAATGGCCTTGAGGCGATACTGAAAATCTTTGTTACTCAAGGCATCCTCAATTTCACGGATATTCATAGGTAGGATAGAGACTATTACTTGCTGGAAAGATCATAAATCATGTCTGAGACGCCAGAAACTGGCTCCAATGAACAGCCCCTACCCGCGTTGGGGTCGCCTGATTTGTCCATTCATCACTCATCGGCAAAGGTCCGCCTGGCAGCCATCGCTCAAGTGGCTGAGAAAGCTTTAGAAAATGACGATAGCACCGAGCTTAGACTGCTGACAGAAGCCCTCAATGACTCTGATGTGGATGTGCGAGTGGCCACAGCACAATACCTAGGCAAGCTACAGTACGACGGAGCCTATTACCCCCTAGTAGCCTGCCTTAAGGACGGTGACCCAGCCATGCGCAAGGCGGCCGCGCAGGCCCTGGGCGCGCTGGGGAATCCGGATGCGATCGCAGCCCTGGAACCCCTGGAACGCGATGCCGATATGGAAGTACAAGCCATCGTAGAACCGGTCATTCAGCAGCTCATGACCAAACTCAGTAACTCATAGATCCATCCCTTTGTACCCCTCCCCCCTCGTCCCCCATGCCCTCTCAACTCAGCCCTAAAGTTCAAGAACTCATCGCCAAAGCCCGCATCGTCAGCTTTGAGGGCTGGCAAACCCAGTACAGCGCCGACCTGATTGAGCGTTGGCAAGCCGCTGACGATGCCGGGCGCTATCTCACCGATGAAGATTTGCAGGGGCTACCCACATCAGAGAGTCAGCTGGCCGTTGAGCTCACGCAGACGCTGCGAGATCGGGCCACCGAAATTGTCGACGAGGCCAGAGCGCAGGTCCTAGATCAGTTTCCAGGCATTACCGAACCCGGCGGCGGGCTGTATCCAGAAATACGGGCCAAGGCCTGCTGGCGAGATTTTTGGCATTTTTTACGCTGCATCACCTACGGCATCGCCGCACGGCGTATCGACTACACCAGCGCCACCGGGCTGGGGTATATGGAGCAGCTGTACCAAGAGCTCAGGGTACCTTTAGATGCGATGGTAGCCGGGCTTGAGGGGCTGAAGATGGCGAGTCTAAAACGGGTGACGGCAGCAGATGCGGAACTGGCCCCTTACTTTGATCATTTGATTCAGCTGATGGCGAGTTTTCAAACCCAGGCAAAACCGGCCCAGGCAAAACCGGCCCAGGCAAAACCGGCCCAGGCAAAACCGGAAAGTTGAAATTCCCACTTTAATTGACACGTCGAACTTGCTACGCCGAGCTTGCAAGGCCGGCCTTGCTACGCCGAGCTTGCTAGGCAGCCGCCTACCCTCTAAGCGTTGCTTTTACCTAAATGAGTCCTTAAATTAAGAAGCGTAAAGCATCAAAGTTAACGCTATGGATAATTCACAGGAGCTACTTGTCCGAGCCTGCATCCAGGGAGATTTAGAGGCAGTGAGATCGCACCTGGCCCAAGGCCTCGACCTGGAAGCGGTGTGGCGTAGCTGCACGGGTCTGATGTGGGCGGCAGCTGAAGGCCATCTTGAGATTGTCCAAACGCTGTTAGCAGCCGGGGCCAATGTCAACACCCAAAATGAAGTGGGCTACACCGCTTTGCTGTATGCCGCTGAAGCCGATCGGCGCAACATTACCCTATATCTGTTAGACCATGGGGCTGATATTACTCCCCTCAATCCCTATCGAGAGACCATTCTGATGATTGTGGCCCGTCAGGGTCACACCGACATCGTAGAACACCTGGTACAGCGAGGAGCCGATCTCAGCGCCACCAACCGGATCGGAGACACCGCTCTATACCTAGCCGCTGACAACGGCCATGCCCACACCGTGAAACGGTTAATCCAGCTGGGGGCAGCGGTCAACACAGCCAATATTGGTGGCTGGACACCTCTGATGATGGCCTCTGCTCGAGGAGATCTTGACACCATGGACTTACTGCTTGATCAAGGTGCAGACGTCACTCCCAAAAATCGCTGGGGGGCCAGCGCGCTGAGTGAGGCCAAGCAGTCGTTTCGGTCATCTCAAGCCGTCGCGATGCTGCGACAGGCTGGGGCCGAAGAGTAGTCAAAACACGCTGAGCTGAGGGGGCAGCTGCCCACCCTTTTCCTGAGAAAAAAAGGAAAAGACATGAAGTTTTGTATCACTTTGCCTTTGAAGGGTCGATCGGCCCTTAAGGGTAGGCAGCCTTTTGAAGGACTCTTGAACCCCTCTCGATAAAAGAGGTTTGACCGATCTTCCTAAATATTGAATCAAATAAAAATGTGTCGAAATATTTTCTTTTTCTGAGTAATTTATAATTCTTGACGATTCTGAGGGGCTTTTATGTACGAATATGTTCTTTGTGGGCGGTTGGCTTGCTCGTAGGTAGCTTGTTACAGGCGATAGCTCTTTGATATGTGGGCTCCATTTTGTGAGCAAATTTTTAAAAGTTATTCAGAGGCCTCAGCGAGTACGTTTGCAACCAGGGTTTATTTAATCCTTATATCTTGTTGAGATATTTCACCAGTCCATTGTTGTCATCTAGGAGATAGCATTAATGGCTTTCGGACCAGCTTCCCGATTAGGCGTCAGCCTTTTTGACGAAACCCCTGCCATAGAATGGGTACCCGGCCTTACTGAGGCAGATCTTGAGGTAATTATCAAAGCCGTTTATCGGCAGGTTTTGGGTAACGCTTATGTGATGGATAGTGAGCGTTTATCCGTCCCTGAATCCCAGTTTAAACGGGGCGAGTTGAGCGTACGCGAGTTTGTGCGCGCAGTCGCTAAATCTGACATGTACCGATCTCGCTTCTTTGAGAGCTGCCCCCGGTACCGCAACATCGAGCTTAACTTCAGGCATCTGCTGGGTCGAGCGCCTCAGAGCTTTGATGAGATGAAAGCCCATAGTGCGGTTCTCGACACCGAGGGGTTCGAAGCTGACATCGATTCATACATCGACAGTGATGAGTATCAGGATACGTTCGGGGAAAATCTTGTCCCCTATATCCGGGGCTATAAGACCGAAGCCTCGAATATGGTTGGGTTTACCCATACCTTCGAGCTCGTTCGTGGGGCCTCTAGCAGCTCTTTAAAGGGCAACATCGCTGGCAAGAACCCTCGCCTCAATGGCCTGGTGATCAATGCGACACCAACCCCGGTAGTTGCCCCGTCCGGCGGTTCAGACGGTTGGGCCTTCCAGACCCCCGATGACTCTTCGCGGACCCGTCACGGTGTGGGTGCCAGTGCCAACGGCAAGGTTTATCGCGTCGAGGTCACGGCCTACCGTTCTAACGCCGTCAATCGGGTTTCCAAATTCCGTCGGGCCAACAAGGTTTATCTTGTGCCGTACGACAAACTTTCCCAGGAGTACCAGCGTATTCACAAGCAGGGCGGTGTGATCGCCAGCATTACGCCGGTCAATTAGAAACCATTTGATGTGCAGCTGGGTAGAGAAAAGCAGTTGATAACTGAGTCTCTACTCAGCTCTTTAGTGCTGTCTTGAGATAAATCAATTTTTAGGAGAACCCTAATGGCTGAAATGTTTGAGCTATGGCCCAACAGCAGCAGTGAAGATTTGCAGGCCGTTATTCGGGCTGTATATCGCCATGTGTTGGGCAACCCCCACGTAATGGAGAGCGAGCGCCTAGTTGCGGCAGAATCTCAGCTCTGCGATGGCAGTATCACCGTGCGTGAGTTTGTCCGTGCAGTTGGCAAGTCTAATTTTTATCGGACCCGCTACTTCGAGAAATGTGCGCCTTACCGCTTTGTCGAGCTAAACTTTATGCACTTTTTAGGGCGTGCACCCGAGGATCAGTCAGAGCTGTCTGAGCATATCCGCCGCTGTGTCGAGTCAGGCTACGATGCTGAGATTGACTCTTACATTGATAGCGAAGAGTACCAATCTGCTTTTGGTGAGAACATTGTGCCGTTTTATCGCGCCAACGTTACTCAGTCCGGTCAAAAGCAGTCGAGCTACAACCGCATTTATGCGATTGACCGGGGCCCTGCCCAGGTTAGCAGCGCGGTGAAAGGATCTCAGCTGGTGGCCCAGGTCGCAGGCGCGCAAAAGGCTGGCAAAGTCAAGCCCGCTGCCACGAACCTCAATGCAGGTACCGCTAAGAAATTCAAGATTCTCACCACGGGTGCGAAGTTTGATGCACCACGTCGCGTCAGCACCACTGAGTACATTGTCTCTGCAACTAAGATGACGCCGCAGATTCAGCGGATTCAGCGCAGCGGGGCCAAGATCGTCAGCATTACTGAGGTTGTTTAGTCTCTCTTTAAACCTTGAAGGCTAAGCCATCGGCACCCGACTCACATATCTGAGCAAGCTCAGGCAGCTACTTGAGGCCGAAAAATAAGCGCGCGCTTATTTTTCGGCCTCAAGTAGTTTAGATGGCGGCACAGATATTTCTTGTTTGTTTCAGTTTGTTAAGAAAATAGTTTTTTTCTCATTTAAGCCCTGAAAATTTAAATGCTCAGCCTGGAGATAAATACCTAGCCTGGGAAATTTTCAATGGGATTTTTCCGTGGCGATCGGGTGGCGATCAGGCTGTCGTGATTGGGCTGTCGTGACTAGATGGGTCTATGAGATCGTTCTAACAGGTCGGTCTGACAGGTTGGTTTGACAGATTGGTCTGACAGGTTGATCTGACAGAAATACGGCTGGCACATGCTTTTGATGATTTTGAGCGCAGCATACGATTGTCGGACTGGCTTTCGAAGGCTGCGATAGTTTTAAGAGATTTAGTCAAAAACAATTATTTTGGAGGATAGCTTTATGGCACTTTGGGTGTCTGATTCTGACCCAGTAGCGCTTCGCTCTGACGCCTCAGAAGACGATTTGCAAACGGTGATCCGGGCTGTTTATAGGCAGGTTCTAGGCAATCAGCACGTGATGGACAATCAGCGCCTAATCGGTGCTGAATCCCTTTTACGGGATAGAGATATCACAGTTAAGGGGTTTGTAAGGGCAGTTGCAAAGTCTGATTTGTACCGCGCTTTGTTTTTTGAGTCTTCTTCCCCCTACCGGTTTATCGAGCTGAACTTTAAGCATTTGCTCGGTCGGGCACCCCAAGAGCAGACAGAAATTGCTCGCCATGTTTTGATTTACAATGAGCAGGGCTATGAGGCCGAGATTGATTCATATCTCGACAGCGAAGAATATCGCTCTAGCTTTGGCGAAAATGTTGTACCCTACGTTCGCAGCAATCGCAGTCAGGTTGGGATTAAAAATGTTGGGTTTAATCGCACCTTTGTCTTAGAGCGGGGCGATGCCACCAGCGATCGCAGCCAGCAGGCCAGGCTAATCAGCGACCTCGCGGGCAATCTACCTACCAAAATCTCGGAGCCCCGTAGCGGTTCGGGTAGCTATAGCAATACGGGTAAGCGTTTTCGGATTGCGATCGCAACCGCTTCCTCAGCCGCAACCATTAACCGCAACAGCAAGCAAGAGTACGTCGTGGCCTACAACCAGATGTCTAAGCAAATTCAGAATATTCTGAAAAGCGGTGGCAAAATCCTCAGTATCACTGAGGCGAGCTAATCATCGAGACCCGCGAGTGCTGATAGCTACCCCTTTGGGTAAGCCAGCTTAAATACAGTCCAGCAAATCATACGTCGGAGAATCTACAGATGTCTATTTGGGTAACCAACCCTGAACCAGTTGAGCTGCGCCCTAACTCAACCGAAGCAGATCTCAATATCGTTATCAACGCCGTCTACAAGCAGGTGTTGGCTAATCACTATGTGTTAGACGGTCAGGCGCTCACCACTGCCGAGTCACTGCTGCGCGATGGCGGCATCAGCGTACGCGGCTTTGTGAGAGCCGTCGCTAAGTCAGATCTCTATCGCGGCTTTTTCTTTGAAGAATCTTCTCCGTATCGGTTCATTGAAATGAACTTTAAGAATCTGCTGGGCCGCGCACCTGCCGATCAGGGCGAAATCTCAGAGCATGTGCAGATTTACAACGAGCACGGATACGATGCCGAGATTGACTCCTATATCGACAGCGATGAGTATATTCGAAGCTTTGGCGAGAACACGGCCCCTTATCTGCGGGGCAGCAAGACCCTGACCGGCACCAAAAACGTCAGCTTCAATCGCACGTTAGCGCTGGTCGGGGGAAATGCCGCTAACAACTCCGGTGCTAAAGCCCGTTTAATTACCGATCTCGCGATTAATCTGCCCACCAAGATTGAGGCACCTAGAGGGGTGGGCTATGGCAGCGGCGGCCGCAATAGTCGCTATCGCATTAGCGTTACTCGCGCCAACACTGGCGGGATGCGCACACCCCGCAGCAAATTTACTTACGAAGTCGGTTACGATCAGCTCTCTAACAAAATTAAAGACATCCAAAGAGCTGGCGGCTCAATCGTCAGTATCACCGCACTTTAATCGGCGCGATCGCATCCCATAACCTGGAGTAACTGAGGGCCGAAGCTGGGATGACCCAGCTTCGGTTCTGTGTGACGTGAGATAAATGGATATAGACACCTTTGTTGCCCAATCTATTGGTCAGTGGCGTTCTCAAAGAAGTGCCCATCATCTAGCCTTTAGTCACTTTGAAGAAGTGCGTTCTACCATTGATATTGTTGCCCTGCCGCTAGATGACCCAGGTGTGCTTCAGCTTTGCCAAAGCTATGGCATTGACCCCCAGCAGGCCACCAGCCCCTTCAAAATGAGTTGGGAAGGCGAGTCAGATTGGGATGAAGAGGAAGAGCTTAAAGGGGAAACTATCTTAGTCCCTGTGCCGGATTCAAACCGCCCCAACCAGGGAAAGCTGCTGCGGGAGCAGGGATATGCTGAGACAATGATGGCCGCCGGAGACTATCAGCTGATGGCAGATGGCACGTTTGTGCTGACAACCGCCTATGACCGGGCAGCTGCAGAAGAGAAAATATGGTTTGCAACCCCTGATTTGAGATTTAGGGTATCGCTGATCAAGACCAGCAGCGGGAAAGGGGTCACCACCGCCTCGCTATCTTCCGAGGTGCGACAGAAGCCCAAATCGGCAGCGGATATCCCACCGCCCTGAAAATGAGAATCGCAAAGGAGAATAGCAATCGGTAAGCTGATTAATTACACTGAGAAAATCAGCTCGCCCGGCTTAGCAAAACTCCTTTGCCAGGCCAACAGCCAATCGAGGCTGTTGAGATTGGGGGCATCGGCATCCCCCAGCTCGTGCTCCCCTTAAATTCTAAAATTCCCTGATTTCTATAAACGCCCTGACTTAACAGATAAAATATCCACGCATAAAATGACCGTTTCAACTCCAGCTTCTCAATCCCAGACAAGTGATTTAATCACGCTGGCCTCCTGGATGGCGGGCGATTTTAGCAATCAGAAACAGGCCTTTGAGTTTCCCACCCAGTTCGCCCATATCCGCATCTTTTTTAGGCCGCTGCCCTACAAATTTTTCTCAGGGGTCGGCCTATATTCTGAGCAAACTTATGACTATGATCTATGGCGACCCTATCGGCAGGGGGTACACCGTCTGGTTGATAGAGGCGATCATGTTTATATTGAAAACTACGGTCTCAGCGATGGTGTACCCTATGCCGGTGGTGGGCATACTTTAGAGGTTCTCAAAACCTTGACTCACGATTGCATTCAACCACGTCAAGGCTGCTCGATGGTATTTAGACGCGAGAACGATCAGACCTTTATTGGCAGCGTCGAGCCCGGTAATGGCTGTTTAATCCCGCGTCAGGGATGTATGACTTATCTAACCAGCCATGTTGAGGTTACCTCCAATACATGGGTTAGCTTAGATCAGGGTAGAGATGTCAATACCCACGAGCATGTTTGGGGCTCTACCGAGGGTACGCTGAAGTTTGAAAAATGGGAGAGCTTTGCCCATGAGCTACCCTGCTGATGTAGCCCTCACGGCCCGAGCTGACGGGGTTCCCACCGATACGGTGCCGATGGCACTTAAAGATACGGTGCCGATGGCACTTAAAAACAATGCTGTGCCGAGATCTCTTGAAACCATCGCCATGCTGCCACCAGAAGCTGAGAAAAAAATGCAGGCCTGGATCCGCAGCCGTCACCTGATTCGCTCAGGCAACTTTTTCATGTTTGAAACGGTGGAATATTCAACCATCGAGAAGTTTCAAGACTGCGTCCAGGCCTTAGGCGGCACCGTTATCTGCGTAGAGCCAACTAAGAAAATTTGGATTGGCAACCATCGTCGAGTGGTGCTTTATCAGGCAAAGGCGAGCCTGCATACCCCCCACCATGACTTACAGCAATACTGGATTAAGTACGGCAGTTTCCATACTCGCTTTGACGAGCGGATCTAGCCAGTCAGGCTTTGAAATGTTGCCTTTGTAACAGAATATTACTTTGTTTTTAATAAAAGAGACGACGGGTACGTTGATTCACTATGTTCATTAGTGACAGGCCTAAAGCTGCAAAGCTAGGCCGCATCCGAAAAGTTTTTAACAACATTACAAGGAGAGCTCAATGCTTGACGCTTTTTCCAGAGCCGTCGTCTCTGCTGACGCTAGCACCGCCCCTATCAACGATCTGTCTGCTCTCAAGAGCTTCGTATCTTCTGGTAACCGTCGTCTCGACGCTGTTAACGCCATTGCTTCTAACGCAAGCTGCATGGTCTCCGACGCGATCGCTGGGATGATCTGCGAAAACCAAGGCTTGATCCAAGCCGGTGGCAACTGCTACCCCAACCGTCGCATGGCTGCTTGCCTGCGCGATGGTGAAATCATTCTGCGCTATGTTACCTACGCTCTGCTCGCTGGTGATGCCTCCGTGCTTGACGACCGCTGCTTAAACGGTCTTAAGGAGACCTACGCTGCGCTGGGTGTGCCGGTTACTTCTACCGTGCGCGCTGTGCAAATCATGAAAGCTCAAGCCGCTGCTCACATCCAAGACAACCCCAGTGAAGCTCGTGCTGGTGACAAGCTTCGTAAGATGGGTAGCCCAGTCGTTGAAGATCGCTGCGCTAGCCTGGTTTCTGAAGCAGGTGGCTACTTTGATCGCGTCATCGCTGCCCTGAGCTAGGTGCTA
The DNA here is from genome assembly GCA_039815385.1 of Cyanobacteria bacterium P01_A01_bin.114. Taxonomy (GTDB): domain Bacteria; phylum Cyanobacteriota; class Cyanobacteriia; order Phormidesmidales; family Phormidesmidaceae; genus SIO4C1. Next base: position 335 of record JBCBZL010000115.1, on the reverse strand, counting down.
CTGCACAGGCTTCACAGCGATGGGGTTAGGGGTTTAGACCTTTTTAGCCCAAGCATGAAACATTCCTACTCGATCAAACCAATACTGGAGAAAAAAGAACGATGAAATCTGTTGTTACCACGGTTATCGCTGCTGCTGATGCTGCTGGCCGTTTTCCTTCTGCCTCTGACCTCGAGTCAGTTCAGGGTAGCCTTCAGCGCGCCTCTGCTCGTCTAGAAGCCGCTGAAAAGCTCGCTGGCAACTTGGACAATGTCGCTAAAGAAGCTTACGATGCCTGCATTAAGAAGTATCCTTACCTGAACAACTCCGGTGAGGCTAACTCCACCGACACCTTC
>JBCBZL010000417.1:0-2921 GCA_039815385.1 Cyanobacteria bacterium P01_A01_bin.114 | reverse complement strand
GTCTCTGGGCTACTTTGGCGTGTTCGCACTGATGGTGCTAGAGCACGTTTTCCCCCCGATTCCCTCGGAGTTGGTGATGCCGCTGTCTGGTTTTGTCAGCAGTCGCAGTTCTGAAATGACGATTGGCTGGGTGATTGTGGCTGGCTCTATCGGCTCAATGGTTGGCACCCTGTTTTGGTATTACTTAGGGCGGCAGGTCAACCAAGCGCAATTAATGAGGTTGACGGCCAAATATGGCAAGTGGTTGACCCTAAAGCCTAAAGATCTTGAAAAAGCGATCGCTTTCTTTCAGCGGGGCGGCGGGCATTGGGTTGTAGGTTTGGGTCGCGTTGTCCCCGGCGTTCGCACCTACGTTTCAGTCCCGGCGGGGCTGACCAAAATGCCCCTGATCCCCTATCTGTTTTACTCCGCCATCGGCACCGTAATTTGGACGGCGGCTTTAGCGATCGCGGGCTACGTCTTAGGCAATCGATTTGAAGAAGTGAGTGCGTTTATAGCCCCCATCAGCAAAGGGGTTTTGCTGGCTTTAGGATGCGCTGCTGTGGGTTGGGTAGTTTATCGCTGGCGGCGTCCCCCTTCGGCATAGCGAGCCCGCCATTGATCTGAGTTGGGGGTCAGAAGCCGTTGAGAGAGTCAGACTCCGAAAAACTGAGGTAAAAAAGACGCGTGAAATACAGTCAGTGGCTGACCCTCATCATCTTAGTGATTTGCCTATATGTATCCTGGCAAATTCGCACCATTTTGCTACTCGCGTTTGCGGCAGTCGTGTTTGCCGTGGTCTTAAACCGAGCGGTCAGTTTTGTGCAACGCTGGGTGCCGGCTCGTAAGGTTGCTGTACTGCTCGTGCTCTTGGGTGGCTTAATTGTCTTTGGGACATTTGGCATGCTCATTGTGCCCCCCTTTGGCCGACAGCTGAAAGAACTGATCGAACTCTCGCCGCAGATGGTTTATCGCCTGCAGCTGTGGCTACAAAACCGCATTATTGAAAATTCTGACCTACCAGACGATTTTCAACTGGTTGAATCACTGTATAACCAGTTGAATAACTTTGATTTAAGGCTGCTTGTAAATCGTTTCTTTTTAGTTTTTTCGAATACCCTTTCCCTTACGGTCAATGTCTTGTTGGTGCTGGTGGTGATGCTCATGATGCTGCTAAACCCACAGCCCTATCGACGACTCTTTAAGGTTATCTTTCCGTCTTCCATGCGTCGCACGGTGGACCAGGTTTTGGATCACTGTGAGGGCGCGATCGCTGGCTGGTTTATCGGCATTACCTTCAACATGGTGGTCATTGCGGTCATGAGCATGATCGGGCTATGGCTTTTGGGGGTGCCCTTGGTGTTAGCGAACGGTCTGCTGGCGGGGCTTTTAGCGTTTATTCCTAATATTGGCCCGGTGGTGAGTGTGATTCCCCCCGTGGCGATCGCCCTACTCGAAGCCCCTTGGAAAGCGATCGCGGTGATCGGTCTCTACATTTTGATTCAGCAGCTCGAAAGTAATCTCCTCACCCCTTTCGTAATGAAGCAGCAAGTAAATCTGCTGCCAGCCATCACGCTCCTCGCCCAAGTCGTTTTCTCGCTCTTTTTTGGCTTTTTAGGGTTACTCTTAGCACTGCCCCTGGCCCTGACTCTGCAACAATGGCTGAACGAGTTTTGGGTCAAGCGATATGCCGAAGCCCACTGAATCGCCTCCGACTAGCTCAGCGCATCAGCCGATAAAATTCATCCGGGTGTAATTTGCCAGGAGCGCGGCTCTACCGGTCTATCAGCCATTCCTTAGCCCGGTCTTGGACGCGGCCACCCTTAACTGCAAATGCTTCACTTGGTTCAATCACTAATGCCCACAACCCACCAATGCATAGTATTTGCCGCCCAGCAAATTACCCAGATTCAACATTGGGTACATCAATTGTTCACCACCGTCTGGATGCAGCGGTTGATCCGGTTTGGCCATGCCGCTAAAGGGGGCTTGTACGGGGCGATCGGGCTGATTTCGATGCGGTCCGTCATCTACGATAGCGAGTCGGCCGGAGGCAGCGAAGCGGTGATGGCTGCCCTCGACGATCGCGCCATCGGCAGTGTGCTGTTGCTGTTGCTGTGTATTGGGCTAGCGGGCTATTCGTTCTGGCGGTTTGTGCAGGTGCTGGTTGATCCAGACCATGCTAATCAACCGATGACCCTGCAGCGAATCGCGCAGCGCTGTGGCTATGCCTGTAGCGGTTTAACCTATTTGGGAATTGGCTATAGCGCCGGACGTTTGGCTATCGGCCTAACAGTCGATTTTGATGACACCGCAGAAGAAATTGCCGAAACCCTGTTTGAAGTACCCATTGGAGCATGGGCCTTATCGGCTTGTGGGGTAGGCGTGATTGGTATCGGACTGATTTATATTTACGGAGCCTACTCCGGCAGCTTTATTAGCAACTTTCAAACCAAGCTCTATTCGGCGGTCAAGCGCTCGACCGTTTTCATGGGCAAGTTGGGATACACCGCCAGAGGGGTCAGTTTTGTCTTGGTCGGCGCGTATTTGATTAAGGCGGCTTACTTTTTAGATGACGAAGCGGCAGGGGGGGTTGGCCAAGTGCTTGATCGCTTAGACGATGTCCGCTTTGGCAAAATCTGGCTGACGGCGATCGCCTTTGGCTTTTTTGCCTATGCGATTTATATGATCATGGCCGCCTTGTATCGCAAGTTCCCCACCGAAAAACGGTTAGGATAATCCGCTGACATCAATAGGATTTATACCAATTTGCTGAACTTGGACTACACATCCAAAAAGTGTATGGTCCCCTTCACCAAAAAGCAATGACAGCGGGGGATCACCAATCTGTAGCGCTACTTTGCAGAACTGGCATTACGCATAGTCCCCTTGCATTCCCCAATCCTTGGGGGGTTTATTGCAATTCGCTGAATTTGGACTAC
>JBCBZL010000189.1:0-9711 GCA_039815385.1 Cyanobacteria bacterium P01_A01_bin.114 | reverse complement strand
TAATCGGCCCTACCCGAGGGGACCAAAATACTGCGGTGTAAAATTGCCGTGAAGGCCGTAGGGAACGTGGTGCTTTAGTTTCAAGCGAGCCAGGGGCGGCGCAGTGATATTTTTAGCGTCTAAGATAGCTAGCTCAGAGCGCTGATATTCGGCGTTGTAAAGCAGGATGAGAATCCAGCCGTCGTCTTCGGCAGTGCCTTGGGGATGGGGTACAAATACGGGTTCGCCTGTAAAGACGCGGTTGCCCAAGTGCCACATCTGCTCTGCCCCGGTTTTGAGGTCACGCTTGAGCACAGCCTGGAGGGGGGCATTGCCGCGATCCTTCAGGGCGGCTCCGATGTAGAGATAGCGGTAAGGTCGACCCACGCGATCTGGGTGAATATCAGGAAACTCGCAGCAGCGCTCGATCAGCCGCGTTGCAGTCGCGGTTTGGGTGGTCAGGTCTAGCTCAAAGCGCCAGAGCTGGCCTTCGGGTACTTGGTCAAAGTCGACCTCCTGATAGTTTTTGCCGCCTTTTAGGGTCGGAAAGTCTTGATAGCAAACTGAATCAAGGTAGAGTTTGTTGTCTGCTTCGAAGGCGTTGCAGTGGTGGAACACAAAGCAGGAACGGGTTTTGATGAACTGTGCTGGATCTGTGCCGTTGCGGGGAATGATGATTGCTTGGGTCGCCTGCTTGGGATTGAAATCAATGCATTCGGCGGCTCCTTTAAAGCCGAGGGCATAGGGCACAGGGTTAAAGCTAACCGGGTTTTGGAAGAAGATGCAGTAGTTGGGGGTAATGGCAAAATCGTGTAGAAAGGCGAACCCTGGAATAGCGTGGGAATATTTGTGAACTAACCGACCTTGGGGATCAAATTCGTAGAGGGTAAGGGTGCTAGAGAGCCCAGGCTTAACCGCAAAGTTCACCAGGCAAGGCTGGCCGTTGGTTCTCTCGCAGCTGGGGTCAATGCGGGGGTGGGCCGAGAATGCGTCGCCGACCTTGAGTAGACCATTCAGGGAGTCAATGCCCTGGGTTTCGAGCGTATGGGGGTCAAGGCGGTGGGGTTCGGCAGCTTCCCACAGAGCTAGCAGCCTGTCACCCCAGTAAAGGATATTGGTATTAGCAATATTTTTGAGCCGCACGTCGAAGGCGTTGGCCAAAGCGCCACCGGGTTTTTGGGTACCAAAAACGCCGCGATAGAGGGGTTTCCCAGCAGCTTGCTCGGCTACGTAGCCTTCGGTGCGCACAAATCGGTTGCGGTAGTGGGCTCGGCCTTGGGAGAGCGCGATCGCATTTACCATGCCATCCCCATCAAACGGATGCTGCACCGGGTAGCCATTGATATCCAGCAGGCCTGGCCCCACTCGAAATAGCGTGCCTTCTAGCTCCGCCGGAATTTCACCATCAATGTCATCAATCTCATAGTCATACTCGTTAGGTTGAGAGCGATAGCCGCTACGCCAGTCATCCATGTCAAACGACAAATGATTAGCTGACGCGGTTGAATTGAGCATTGATGAGTTAAGCGTTGGCTCTGTCGTTTGCATGGCAGATATTTACAGATGGGATGGATAAAAAGGTAAAAAAAGGTACGCAAAAAGCAGATGTGAAAAAGTCAGAGCTTGATTTCGAGATTGCCGCTGGGGGCGGCCTCAACGGCTTCTGAGGAAAGGCCGGTACCTGCTTGGGCGATCAGCGCAGTCACTTCGATATCTTCTGATTTGGCGTCAGTTGAGGGTTCTAACGATTGCTGTGACTCAGCTTGGGCGTCTTCTTCTGATATTGAGGAGGCTGCTGCATCCGTTTGTTGAGAGGTTGAGTTGGGTAGCAGCCACAGCAGCGGCAGCGGCAGCAGCGTGGTCAAATTAGTAATGGTTATCAGCAGCCAAAGGTTGTCGAACTCGGTTTCGGTGACGTGCAGCCAGTGGGTCAAGACTGCGCCTAGCTCATGGGAGATCAAACCCGCCAAATTTACAATCGACATCAGCAGGGCAAATAGGGTTGCCTCTACCCCCGGCGGGCAAATCCGCGCGCAGAGAACTAGTACGGGCATAAAGGCAATCTCGCCCATCACCGTGAGGATGGCGCTATCGCCCAGGCTAAACCAGTGATCGTCAATGCCCAGGCTGCGGTTAGCATGGGTCACCAGCAGCAGCGCGCTCATGCCCACGACCGTGGCCAGTACCGTAGACCAGGCAAAAATTGTCCGAAAAGGAACCGCCTTCAGAAATCGCTGAAAGACCCAGATGCCTGCCAGGGCCGCGACACTGGTCACCAGCCGCACCCGCCCCAAAAACTCAGGTTCAAAGTGCAGGTCGTTGGTGGCAAAAAAGAAAAAGGCCGAATCGGCTGTGGGGGTAGCCTGCCAGAGAAAAAGAAACAGCGCGGGCATCCAAACGGCTTTTTGACTAACCGCCCCTTTGAGCTGTTGGATCTGGTGCCAAACCGCCTTTAGACTGGGGCCTTCTGTGGTGGGCTCCTCATTGATTAGCCAGGCCACCAGCGAGACGATCAATGGGAACGTTGCGGTTACCCCAAACACCATCTGGGTGCTGGTTTGCTCGAGCAGCACGCCCCCCAGGTAGGCCGTCAGCAGGCCGCCAAACGCAGACGCCCCCCAGCAAAGCGACTGCAGGGTGCCCGCCTCTCCCTGAGATTCTGCGCGGGCGCGCTCTACCACCAGCGAGTCTACAATCACATCAGAAATTGCCACCGACAGCGAACTCATCAGAATCATCGCCGTAGCTGCCCAGGCTGTGTTGACCACGGTGGCCAAAGCCAGCCACGCCGCTGTCCCCATGAACCCTGAGAGAATCAAATAGGGCCGCCTGCGATATTTAAACAGCGGCAGACCGTCTGAGAGAAAGCCAAAAACGGGCTTAATCGTCCAAGGTAGGCTAGCAATCCCGGTTAACGCAGCAACCTCCGCCGGACTGAGGCCCAGATCATCTTTCAAGAAAAAGCTCACCGCCAGGCGAGCCAACCCCAAGATGCCCTGGACAAAATAAACCAGCAAAATCGCCGCTAGCTCAGTCGTTAGCGGCTGGCCTAATAAGAGCCGAGATTCGATAAACCTTTTAAGACCGCTGCTTTCGTTTGAGGGGGTCGCCGTCATGTTAAGAAATGTCAACTGTCTTCTATCATAGCGGGATTCTCGATTGAGGCTTTCTGCCAACCGGAGGAGTTTAGCCGTAGACCATTACAGGCACTCGCTTGTAGACAGGTGTGTGGGATTTGGGATCGGTGCGTCCCTTCATCAAAACGTTGGCCTCGGGGTAAAACATCAGCGCGGCCCCGCGCCGCACTGCGCCGCAAATGATTTCGATATGCTCAAGCTTGCCCGCTTCGCCCTGGACAGTGACCCGCTGGTGATCGGTGAGCCCCGCGCTCTGCACATCTTCTGGATGCATCAGGATGCAGTGGCGATGGGGCATACCCCGATATTTATCAGCGGTGCGATAGACGACGGTGTTGTGCTGGGTATAGCTGCGCCCGGTGATCAACGCCAGAACAATGCCTTTGGCTTCGCTAAGGCCGAAGTGCTGATGGGTTGGCAGAGTCAGCTCGGGCAGAGGTGTTAGCTGCATCTGGGCTTTGCCAGACGGGGTGGCAAACTGCGGGGTGGTGAAAATGCGTCCGCCGATGGTGAACTCTTCGCGGGTATCGTCAATTTGGCCAATTTTTTCATAGCCGGGAATGGTTTCAGCAATTAGCTGACGCACATAGCGGGTATCTTGGAGCTTGCGCCAGTTAATAGGGGATATGCCATGCAGGCGATGGGCCAGCTCCGTTAAAAAGTGAACTTCTGCCACTAGGTCAGCGGATTTGAGATGGGTTTTGCCTGCGTCATTTAGTCGCACAAAGTTGTTGCCAGATTCGACCGTAGTTTTGTGAGGGGTTTCGAAACGATTAAAAACTGGGACGAGCAGCGTATTTTGTCGGGCTAGCCCTTGGAAATGGCCGAGATTGGGCTTAGTCGCGAGGTAAATGACGGTATCAATCTGGCCAAGGGCGCGTTTCGCTTGGGCCAGATCAGGATTAGCAGCGTACAGATTGCCACCCAGACACAGCAGCGTATCAACCTGCTCCGCATCGGCAGCTTCGATCAGGGCGCGAGCGTGGTATCCCGGCTCACGCGTCAGGGAACGGCCTAAAAGTTTTTCTAGTGCTTTTTGCAGGGCGGGTTTGAGCTCATTTTTGACCCCCATTGAGCCGAAACCTTGCACATTTGAATGGCCACGAATCGGCATCATCCCGGCTCCTGGCTTGCCAACGTTGCCAGTGAGCAGGGCCGTATTGGCAATGCCACAGACATTATCGACGCCGTTAGCCTGCTGGGTAATGCCCATTGCCCAGGCAAAGACGGTGCGCTGGGCCCGGCTGATCAGAGTGGCAGCGGTTTCAATATCGGTTTTGCGAATGCCGCAGGTGTCTACAATCAGCGCCCAGGGGGTGGTATTAGCCTGTCTGATAACGGCTTCCCACCCATCGGTATGGGCTTTCAAAAAGTCATAATCGACCAGATTGCGGTCGATCAAAGATTTTTGGATGCCGATAAACAGGGCCAGATCGCTGCCAGGGATCGGCTGGAGAAAGAGGTTGGCGATGTCAGATCCGGGCATCAGCGACTTGACTGGGAAAGACGGCGAGCCGAATTTGACTAGCCCAATTTCGCGCACGGGGTTGATGACGATGACGGTGCCGCTGCGATCGCGCAATTTGATCAGCTCGTTCATCAACCTGGGATGGTTGGCAGGTGCGTTTGACCCCACTAACACCACACAGTCTGACTGCTGCAGGCTCTCTAAGCTGACTGTGGATGTGCCTGAGCCAAACACCGTACTCAGCCCCTCGGTCGAAGGTCGATGACACAGATCGGAGCAGTCTGCCAGATTGTTTGACCCCAGCGATCGCATCATCAGCTGGAGCAAGTAGGCCGCCTCGTTAGAAGACCGCCCAGAGCTGTATGAAGCCACCCGCTCAGGCGGATTGCGAAAGGCAGTTTCAGCGATTTCGTACACCTCATCCCAGCCAATACGTTCGTAATGCGATGCCCCCGCTCGCAAGATCGCAGGGAAACTCAAACGACCGAGTCGATCGGCTTCCATTGAGGTGAGCTGCTGTAGCGAGTTAATCGAGTGCTGCTCAAAAAAGTGAGGTTTAACCGGCGGCTGTAGCTCAGCGACAATAGACTCCACACTTTTCATGCAGCGCTGCACGTTCTCACCAATTTCGTTAGTAAAACCGCCTTTTTGCCCCCCTGTGCCCCAGGCGCAAGACAGGCAGGCACTCTTATGAAAGAGGGTTTTCCAAACCTGAGGCCCCTCGGGGGCAAGGGTATGCTTCGCCCAATATTGAACGACAGATAGACCTCCGCCCATTGGCTGGCCAGGGTGCGAGTTAACCTGCTCGTCTGTTTGCGGACGAGCGGGGGGCGCGGGTTGGACTTGTGAATCTTGGACGTGTGAATCGGGGCGGGGCTCGGGCGGACGATCGGTTTCCATAATCAGCTTTGCATCAGCTATAGCTCCCACAGTAGCGGAGTTCCACAGAATCAGTCTCTAACCTATGAGACATCTGTCAAAAACTAAAAACTCCACATGACCGGATTCTTGTCCAGGCGATCGGTGACGCTGCGGCTAATGGCGTCGATCTCAGCCAAATCTTCGGCAGCTAGCTGAATCTCGGCTGCTTTAGCATTTTCTTTGGCCTGCGCTGGGTTGCGCGCACCGACGATGGCGCAGCTTTGGGGCTGGGCCATCAGCCAGGCTAGGGCCAAATTGCCGAGGCTAGCCTGGTGTTTCTCGGCGATCGGTCTGAGCCGGTCAAGCGCCTGTTGCGCTGCCTGATAGGTCTCGCCCTGAAAGAGCTTGTTTTTGCTGCGGATGTCGGCCTCTGGGAACTGATGATCGGGGCCAAACTTGCCAGTGAGCAACCCCTGGGCCAGCGAAGAGTAGGCCAAAATCGTAATGTTTTGCTCGCGGCACAGGGGCAGGGCGTCTTGCTCAACCTGACGCCAAAACAGCGAATAGGGGGGCTGTAGGCTATCGATGCGGCCATATTGAAGTGCTTCTTGGAGCTGCGATCGCGAAAAATTAGACACCCCGATTGCCCGAATTTTCCTTTGTTCTTGAAGCTTGACCAGCGCCCCCATGGTCTCACCAATAGGCACGATGTCACTGTTAAACGCTCCCGACGGCCAGTGAATCTGATAGAGATCGAGATAGTCGGTCTGGAGTCGCTTTAGGGACGCCTCACAGGCCGCGATCACCTGATCGGCTTTGAGATGATTGGCAAACACTTTGGTGGCATAGACAACCTGATCGCGCACGTCGCTTAACGCTCTGGCCACCAGCTTTTCAGAATGCCCCTCACCGTAGACCTCTGCCGTATCAATCGTGGTGATACCGGCTTCGTAAGCAGCCCGTATCGCCCGGACAACTGTGTCATCCTCAATGCCTACCCAGCCCCGTTTGCCTGCTTGCCAGGTGCCCATTAAGAGGGGCGTAATCTGTACGTCGGAAGTTCCCAGGGGTCTTAGGTCCATGACCAAAGCCTTTCGTAAGATAAAGTTACGTCTACTGTATGGCATTATCTGGCCAACCCAGACCCCTACTTTTCTAACTCAGCTTGAAGAGGCGTCCTAATCAATCGGGATAAAGTCAAATCCAAAACTCGAACGTTGTCCTGATTGAATTTGCACCAGCTGAGCAGCCCGGTTGCGATCGCCCGACGGTAAAAAGTCAACGTTTCCAGTCGCCCCCTGCACTGAAAAGTTAGTATCGGCCAAAGCCGTCTGAATGCCTTCACGACTCGGTGCTTGTGAACCGGCTGTCCCCAATGCAACCAATGCATCGTAGGCCATGGCAGTCCGCCAACTCACATCTCCGCCCCAGATCTGGCGAGACGCCTGCACAAACTCAGAATCCGCATCTGACAAAACATGCCAAGGCACTGCCACAACCAGACCTTCAGCATTTTCTCCCCCCGCCTTCAAAATCTCTGGATGGTATAGATCATCGCCACCTAGTAAAGGAAACTGTTGCTGTGCTGCAGCAATCACTTCTAGCGAGGGCTCTAGAGTGTCTGTGCTAGAGGCCAGCATAATCACATCTGCGTCTTTCTCTTGAGCAGCTGCGATTTGTGCTTGAGCATCTAACTGCGGATCTGCTAAGTCATATTCAGTAATGATCTCGCCACCATCACCAAAGACTGACGTCGAAAATTCGCTTTTAAGTGAGAGGCTGTAGGCACTATTTGAGTCATAGTAAAGCACGGCTTTTTGAGCCCCCAGATCTTCGAGCATGTAGCGAGCCAGCGTCGCAGCGGCAAAACTGTCGCTGGGGACTGTCCGAAACACATAGGGACTCAACCCTGACAGTTGGACTGAGGTGCTAATGGCTGACATCATGGGGAGCTTACCCCGATTGTAAATTGGGGCTGCAGCTAGTGTTACCCCACTGCTGTAGTGCCCCAAGACACCCAAGACATCTGGTCGGTTGACAAGTGCTTTAGCCAGCGATGCGGCTACGTCTGCATCATTTTCATCGTTGACAATCAAAATTCTGATGGGCACACCCTCGGTCTCAGCTCGCTGGTTGAGATCTTGCTGGGCTTGCCCGGCCCCGCGTAAGATCTCTAACCCAATTTCACCCACGTTACCTACCGGGGCAATCACCGCCAGTGTGTGGTGGTCGCGATCGGCAATCCGGGCGTTATTCAGATAAATAAACGTCTCAGGATCATTTTTATCTGCCTGTAATGCGGCTTCAAAGGCGACCACTGCTTGTGCATAATCACCCTTTGCATAGGCTGAGATGCCTTGCTGTTTAAGTTGTGAAGGCTCTGGTAGCAGGCTTTGGGTGCCATCGCTGAGACGATCGCCTAGGGAGGTGTTGTCTAGGGAGGCGTCTGGGGTCGATTTTGCCTGCTCTGAAGTGAGCTCAGTTTGACCCCTGAAAGGCCCTGGTTGAACGAGTTTTGAGATGCCTAAAAAGACGACCCCTAGCAAGCCAACGCTACATAAAAATAAAACGATCTCAAATTTAAAATTTACAAACCTACGCATAGCTTTAATTGAATGAAGTTAATGAAGCAAATTGGCTATAGCTCACTAAATCATCAGAGACTGACGAACTTATACGAAATCCTGTTTAGCTATACCCGATACCGAGGGGCTCCAGTTTTGAATCGGGGGTACTGCATTCGGATTTGGTATTATCAATATTTCAACTATCTCAATTAGAAAGCTTTTCCTTATTTCTACTTAGTAAACCCTTGGATTATAGACAGCAATTTTTCAGATAAAAAAAGCCTAAAATTCTTATCTGGATTAAGGTCCTGTGAATTAAGTAATGCTAAGTCCGAATGCAGTTTGCTTGTTAGATATACCTAAAGCTAGACTGCTAAATTCTTGCCACATTTCAGAAGTCTGTATTTATCTATGAACAATGGCGTGCTGCGATCGTTTTAGGATTTTTAATACAGCAGCTCATCAGCTATAGGCAGACCGGGGGCCAGCATGAATGTTGGAGTCGTCGAGGGCTAGAATGCGATCGCTAAAACTCCACATTATCGGGCGTGCGCGGGAAAGGAATCACATCGCGAATATTGGTCATGCCGGTGATGAACTGTACCAGGCGCTCGAAGCCGAGGCCAAAGCCCGCGTGGGGAACGGTGCCATAGCGGCGCAGATCTAGATACCACCAGTAGTCATCTTTGGGCAGACCGGCTTCAACAATGCGGCGTTCTAGCACATCCAGCCGCTCTTCCCGTTGGGAGCCACCGATGATTTCGCCAATGCGAGGGGCGAGCACATCCATGGCGGCGACGGTTTTTTCGTCATCGCTCAGGCGCATGTAAAAAGCTTTGATCTCAGTGGGGTAGTCAGTAACGATCACCGGTTTTTTAAAGTACTCCTCGGCCAGATAGCGCTCGTGCTCAGACTGCATGTCAATGCCCCAGGCGACGGGATACTCAAACTTTTTATCCGTTTTCTCTAGCAGCTTGATTGCGTCTGTGTAGGTGATGCGTTCAAATTCGTTATTAATAATGTTGTCGGCGGTAGCCAGCACCGAGTCATCAATGCGCTTATTGAAAAATTCGATATCGTCGGCACACTGGTCGAGCACCTGGCGAAAGACAAACTTGAGGAAATTTTCGGCCAGGTCCATGTTGCCTTCGAGGTCGCAAAAGGCCATCTCGGGTTCTACCATCCAAAACTCGGCCAGATGACGAGAGGTGTTGGAATTTTCAGCGCGAAAGGTAGGACCGAACGTATACACATCTGTAAACGCCATTGCCATGATTTCTGCTTCGAGCTGTCCGCTGACGGTCAAGTAGGCGGGCCTGCTAAAAAAGTCTTGCTCTACATCCACACCCTGATCTTTTGTCAGAGGCGGATTGTTCAAATTCAAACTCGTGACTGTGAACATTTCTCCGGCACCTTCGCAGTCGCTGGCTGTCAGGATCGGCGTGTGAATCCAGAGAAAGCCGCGATCGCGAAAAAATTGGTGCACCGCTTGAGCGCAGGCATTCCGCACACGGAAAACGGCTCCTAAAGTATTGGTGCGCGATCGCAAATGACCGATTGTGCGCAAAAACTCAAAACTGTGGCGCTTCTTTTGCAAAGGGTACGTTTCGTCGGCACTGCCAAAGACCGTAATTTGATTCGCCTTCAACTCAATGCGCTGGCCTTTCGCCGGCGATTCCACCACAGTGCCCTCAATTTC
>JBCBZL010000351.1:0-4808 GCA_039815385.1 Cyanobacteria bacterium P01_A01_bin.114 | reverse complement strand
TTGATATTTCTGCAGCGTTTTCAGGTTCTTAACAGAGCCCTTTACCCTTTAAAGGGTTGAAAGCTCAATGAGGACTATCGCTGATCCTTAAATACTTAATATGGTGAAAATTCATGTGAGATTTCCAAACTATCTTGCACATTTGCTGGAAAATAGTTGGCGATTTCTGAACACATAGACGAATCTACGGATTCTATACTTGGTTGAGAATTCTTTGATTCTTAACTTACTAACATCAAAATCATCAAATAAATTAGTTCTTTAAAGAAAAATTAACTATCCTATCTTCACAGGAAACCAGAACGAATTTGAAGTAGGGGTGAAGTGAGGTAGTTCATAGCAGACGCTGGCTGGCAGAGATAACTACGCATACCCCTAGTACAGCTGTGGCCTACTTTTGGATTAACCATTCCTCGAATAAATTAGTGCAACCAGCCAGGATAAACCTTTTTCGTCGCTGAAACTCCCATTGCTCGTTGAGTAGTTTCACTTTCTGCAGCTACTCAAGAAGCCATTAGGCTACCTTACCTATGCCCTTGAATCCCAAACAACCAATACCAGTCCCTATCTGGAGCACCTATCAACCGCTATCTTGATTCGTCATGCTGTCCTTTGATAGAGGGTAATTGCCCAGCGGAGTGTTGGATAATGACTGCAAAGCCTTCAGTGCGATCGCAACTGACTGAAAGCAGAACACTATGTCTTAGAACTCCTAGCAGGCAACGTGAGCTCCCGACGTCAGACAGCGACAGGAGGTACGGTTTGCACCTGCTGGAGAACGACTTTTGCCATACCCTGTGCAGCAATGTCAGCTAGGGCCTGATGGTCTTCCAGGGTGAGGAGGGTCGAGAGCATAGGAATAACTTGCGATCTTATCTTGCGCTCGGCCACAGACAACGTTTGCCCGTCCTAGACCAAAAGCGCATTCTCACCGTGCCGCCGTTCCTCAACTTGCGGCAGTCCGAGCCGCCTGCAGGGTTTGGATGCGATCTAAGGTACCAACTGGAATGGCGGAAATCAGCTGTTTTGTATAGTCTTGCTGAGGGCTGTTGTAAATCTCATGGGCAGGGCCGAGCTCCTCTAGCTTGCCCTGGTTCATTACCATGATGCGATCGCTCATAAATTTCACCACCCCGAGATCGTGGGAAATAAACAAATAGGTCAGGCCAAACTCAGCCTGTAGCTCTTTGAGCAGATTGAGCACCTGCGCCTGCACTGACACATCCAGGGCCGAGACAGATTCGTCACAAACAATAAATTTAGGATTGAGCGCCAGTGCTCGGGCCACACAAATCCGCTGTCGCTGCCCCCCCGAAAACTCGTGGGGAAAGCGATTGATGCAGCCAGGGTTAAGCCCAACTCGATCCAGCAAGTATTCGACCCGTTCTCGCAGGTTGCGCCGATTGCGAATCACGCCGTGGATTTTGAGTGGCTCAGCAATAGCGGCTCCAACACTCATCCGAGGGTCGAGGGAGCTAAACGGATCTTGGAAAATAATTTGCATCTCACGACGTCGCTGCCGTAGCTGAGCGCGGCTCAACCCATCCAGGTTTTGGCCCTCAAACAGAATATTGCCCCCCATGGATGGGATCAGCTTGAGCAGAGCTCGCCCTAGGGTCGTCTTGCCGCAGCCTGACTCGCCCACCAGGCCAAAGGTTTCGCCCTTGTGAATCTCAAAGGAGACGTTATTGACAGCCATCATAAACCGCTTTGTTTGGCCGAAGACCCCTTTGATGGGATACCCCACTTTGAGATTTTGCACGGTCAGCAAAGGGGCATCTGACAGCAAGTTTTCTAAGCGAGCCTGCATTTCTGCCGGGGTGACTTCTTCAGTGGTAGAAGGCGTCTCGGCTTCATCCAGGTGGCGAGCATAAATTTTAACGCCGCCCTCATCAGGCTTGACCACCTGCATATAGTCTGCAATGGTCGGTAGCTTGCGCAGCTGCTGCTCGGGCTGAGGACGACAGGCCAATAGACCCTTAGTGTAAGGGTGTTGTGGCTTCGAAAAAATTTCTAAAACGGATCCATATTCAACGATTTCGCCGCCGTACATGACTGCAACCTGGTCGGCGATTTCGGCGATAATTCCCAGGTCGTGGGTGATAAACATCATTGACATATCGCGCTGATCGCGTAGCTCGCGCAGCAAGTCTAGGATGCTAGCCTGAACGGTGACATCTAGAGCGGTTGTGGGCTCATCGGCAATCAATAGCGACGGGTTGCAGACAATTGCCATGGCAATCATGACCCGTTGGATTTGCCCACCCGAGAGCTGATGGGGATAGCGGTTGAGCAAAGCTTTTTTGCGACGGTCGATTTCCCGGCGGACCTGAGCTGCCTCCGTCAGGCCGTCTTCTGCGGCGATGATTTCTGCCATCATCGTATCGCTGGGCAAGAGCCTGACTTCTTGTAGGCGCTCAATGGCCAGCTTTTGGGCGTCTGCTTTAGAAATGTCTTGGTGTTGACGAATCGCTTCGATCAGCTGAAACCCACAGGTATAGACCGGGTTGAGCGAACTCATCGGTTCTTGAAAAATCATTGAAATTTGGCCGCCCCGGTAGTCTTGCATGCGGCGGGCCGACTGAGTCCGCAGGTCAACGGGGCCGTGGGGCTTATCGGCTCGGCCGTCGGCTTGACCGTCATCAAACCAAATTTCGCCAGCGGTTACCTCCCCTGGGGGGCTCGGCACCAGCCCCATTACCGCCAGCGATGTGACAGATTTGCCCGATCCTGACTCTCCGACAATGCCTAAGGTTTGCCCGCGTTTCACCTGAAATGAGATGTCGTTAACGGCCTGGATCGAGCCAGCATCGGTGGCAAACTGCACCTTGAGATTGCGGACATCTAAAATATTTTCGCGGCTGTTTTCGCGGTTATTTTCTCGCATAGGAGGGTCGGGGAAGGGCAGCGCAGAATTTACAGTTGAATTAGGAGAATCATAGCAATGTGTCATCCTTTGATGCGTATCATATTATTCATCTGCTTCTTCCTACCATGATTCAACTTGCGATCGCAGTGCTCATTGTACTGCTCGGATCGGCCCTTTGTTCAGGGACCGAGGCGGCCCTGCTATCGGTGCCGCTGCTCAAGGCTAGACAGTTAGACAACACCCGTAAACCGGCTGCGATCGCGCTGCTTTCCATTCGGGAAAAAATCAACCGGCCAATTGCCACGATCGTCATCCTGAATAATATTTTTAATATCGTTGGCAGCATCATTATTGGCCGCATCGCCACGGTGGTCTTGGGCGACGCCATGCTGGGCCTATTTTCAGCGGTGCTCACTTTCTTGATCATCTTGTTTGCTGAAATTGTGCCTAAAACCCTAGGCGAACGCTACGCCGAACGCATTGGCCTGCTGGTGGCGTTTCCGATTCGCTTTCTGACCTGGCTGATGACGCCGATCATTTTAATGCTCGAAAAGCTTACGGCTCCCCTAATAGAAGGCACTCGGCGACCGATTACCAACGAATCTGAGATTAAACTATTGGCTGTACTTGGCCGTCAAGAAGGGCTGATTGAAGATGACGAGGCTGAGATGATCCAACAGGTCTTTCGTCTGAATGATATGACCGCCGCCAAAATTATGACCCCCCGGGTAGCTATCACCTATCTCTATGGTGAAGACGTTTTAGAGAATGTACAGCAAACCGTCATCGACTCGCAGCATTCGCGGATTATCGTCATTGATGAAGACCTAGATCATGTTTTAGGCGTTGCCCTCAAAGCCGAGCTGCTAGCAGCCCTGGTACAGGGTACCGGTAATGTTCCCGTACAGTCTCTGATGCGCCCGGCTCAATACGTGCCTGAGACAGAGCGTGCCGATGGGCTGCTCAAAACCTTTCAACGTGAGCGCGAACATTTGATGATCGTCGTGGATGAATATGGCGGTGTCTCCGGCGTAGTGACCCTAGAAGATGTGATCGAAGTGCTGACGGGCGAAATCGTAGATGAAACCGACCGCAGCGTGGATTTACAGGATATGGGCAGGAAGAAACGCCAGAGGTTGCTCCAATCTCGGGGGTTTCGGAAAGACTTAGGGAAGCCATAGGGCGGGTGAGAGGGCTCAAGTAGTCTGCAACTCATCTAACCGGGCTAAAACCTCCAGGCTATGGATGGCAGGCCGAACGCCCAGAAATCGTTCACGCATGATGCCATCGGGATCGATCAGGTAGGTATGGCGCATCGACATCGGCGACATCCAAGAGCCATAGGCTTTGCTGACGGCTCCATCGGTATCAGCCAGTAGCGGAAAGCGCAGCCCCTCAGAGTCGCAAAACTCAGCATGGACATCCACATCGTCGGCACTGACGCCTAATACCTGAGTATTGTGCTCGATATACTGAGTCAGATCGCGCTGAAATCGCTGTGCTTCGAGGGTGCAGCCAGGGGTAAAGTCTTTGGGATAAAAGTAAAGCACCACCCACTGACCACGATAGTCAGCCAGGGCAACGTCGCCATCACCGCTGTTGGAGGGTAGGGTAAACTCCGGGGCCGGGTCACCAATGGGAACCTGGGGACCGCCCAGGGCCTGGGCCGGAAGCTGCCAGCTGAAAAGTGTCAGGCAGACCAGCAGACCAGCCAACACACTCGCAAAGCTGCGCCGACGGTAGCCCCCCCAGGGAAGCCGCGTAAATCGTCCCGCAGAGGCTCGAAATCTTTGAAAATCAAACAGCATAATGGAATGAACCTGAATGAGGACGCTTAATACAAGTTTATAACTGTCCGATAGTATGGACTGGAGTCTGGCAAATTCGCCTCAAAAATGAGTCAGCGACAGGCTGTTTTTTCGCTGCGATAAGCAGCAGC
>JBCBZL010000049.1:0-19237 GCA_039815385.1 Cyanobacteria bacterium P01_A01_bin.114 | reverse complement strand
ATGAGCTGCAAGCAGGGCTCGAAAAGCTGAGCGAGATTCCGCCAAACACCGTAGCTGGAAAACTGGCCCAGGCAGAATTAGCCACATTTCAACAAAACTATCAAGGGCTGACGGGTAAAAGTACTCCAGCCAGCCAGAGCCACCCCGCCATCCAAGCCGCTCAGCAATACGCGACCCAGGCCGATAAAATTATCCAAAGTCCGCCCTCTACTGTTGAAACTTGGAAAACCGCTGCTGCCCTCTGGCAAACGGCTATCACACAGCTAGAACAGGTACCCGCCAACAGCCCCAGCGCTGCAGAGGCCAAAACCTTGCGGGTCAACTACATTAATAATCTTCAGCAAATTCAGGCCAAACAAACCTTAGAACAAAACGCTAAGCAAACCCTAAGCCAGGTCCGTGAACAGGCCCAGCGTTTAATGGAAAAACGAGACAAGCCTCCGACCCCGGCCTTATTGACTGAGCTGCAAACGGTCATCGGTGAGCTACAAGCTATCCCCCCCGGTACCACAGCTTATGACGAAGCGCAGCGTCTCCTTGTCCAGGTTGAGCAGCAGTTTCGAGACATGCAGGCGGGCGTTAAGCTGCAAAGCCAGAGCCAGGGCTGAGGGAGAATTTGGTTGTAAGGTATCCACGAGGGAGACTTTAGTGCCGTGGGTAGTAGCGGTAAGATTGGGTATCGTTTTTGGCAACGCCCCCCATGCAGCTCATTGGTATGCTTGACTCCCCCTACGTTCGGCGTGTGGCAATTTCTCTAAAGCGGCTAGGCATTGCCTATGAGCATAAGCCCCTTTCTGTCTTTCGCAATTTTGAAGAGTTTAGCCAGATCAATCCTCTGGTTAAAGCGCCGACCCTGGTGTGTGACGACGGGACGGTGCTGCTAGACTCTACCCTAATTTTGGAATATATCGAAGCGATCGCAGGCCCTGCCAAAACCCTGATGCCCGCTGATAGCCCGCAGCTACAGCAGGCTTTACGCCTGATAGGGATTGCCCTAGGGGCCTGTGACAAGACAGTGCAGATTGTCTATGAACGTACCCTGCGCCCTGCCGAAAAGCAGCATCAGCCCTGGCTAGATCGCGTCAGTCGCCAGCTGTCGGCGGCCTATGATTTGCTTGAGCAAGCCACTACCCAGCGAGCTCCCTGGCTGTTGACAGATCGTCTCATGCAGCCCGACATTACCGTCTGTGTGGCCTGGCGATTTACCCAGCTGATGATTCCTGAGGTGATCACCGTCTCACAGTATCCAGCCCTGGCTAAGTTTTCTGAAGAAACTGAGCAGCTGCCCGAGTTTATCGACACCCCCCTGCCTTAAAACTCTTTTGACGGAGGGGTTGAGAACCGCTATAGGGCTGTCCTCCAGGCTCAATTCTGGTTATGGTGGAGTCAGAAGCTTGGTCTCATCTATGCTGCAAATCACTAAACGCACTGCCATCCCTCTCAGTGAGATTGACCTTAGCGCCGTGCGCGCCCAAGGCGCTGGGGGGCAAAACGTGAATAAAGTTGCCAGTGCGATTCACCTGCAGTTCGATATTAAGGCGTCGTCGCTGTCGCCCCTTTATAAAGAGCGCCTGCTCAACCTCAATGACAGCCGCATTACCAAAGACGGCATCATCGTCATCAAAGCCCAGCAGCACCGCACCCAAAAGCAAAACAAAGACGACGCCCTTGATCGCCTCAAAGCTCTGGTCCAAAGTGTGACGGTGACCCCCAAGCGGCGCAAGCCAACCAAGCCGTCCAAAAGTGCTAAGAAAAAGCGCCTTGATAACAAAGCCAAACGGAGTCAACTCAAAGCCCTACGTCGCAACGTCGATGAATAGCTTTGATACTGAGTAGCTTTGATACTATTTGAGCTTAACCATGGGGTAAATTGACCTTTGCAGTAAATAGTCCAGAGTGGTTCCTGCACGTTTTTATTGGAGGATGAACCGTGTGGCTGGCTAACAGTGTTAACCGTAGGCCTGATTGCCGTTGTGACCCCCGGCCCAAACTTTGCGCTGACGCTGCGGAATAGTTTGGCCTATTCACGCCGCCCTGGGATGTATACGGCCTGTGGCATCGGCCTGGGCAACACCATCCATGCCACCTATTCGCTGGTGGGGATTGGGGCGCTGATTTCTCAATCGATCGTGCTGTTTAATTTGATCAAATGGATCGGGGCAGGCTACCTAATTTACATTGGCATCAAGTCATTCAGGGCCAAACCGATCAACGTACAAACAATTCAGACAGCGACCCCTCAACGCACCGTTGGGCGGCTAGCAGCTTTTCGCATCGGGCTATTTGGCAATTTGCTCAATCCCAAAGCCACGCTGTTTTTTCTGGCGCTATTCACCCAAATTATTCAGCCAGAGACACCGCTGATCGCTAAGGCAACCTATGGCGGTACCGTAGCGTTACTGTCTCTGGTCTGGTTTACCCTGCTGGCTCTGCTGGTTTCACAACGGTGGATTCGGCAAGCGTTGGTGAGGTTTTCCTATTGGTTAGAGCGATTGACCGGGGCGGTTTTGATTTTGCTAGGGCTGAGGTTGGCAGTGACGGAGCGATGAGGTAAAGAGAAGACGATAGGGGAGTAGTGAGATAAAGAGAAGGCGGTAGGGAAGAGAGGAAACGTTCTGATTTATTATTTAATAGGTACCGCACTGTAAATACTGAGGTACAGCGTTACAGGATCTCAAAACTTTGCATATCAACAAGAATTACTCAATATCCGCTGGATATAGTGATATGGAGGTTGCGATCTGGCGCTAATGTCTCTGATTTTGATTATTTCCACAACGGCGGCGGTCACGACCTTTGCTGGATATCTGGTCAATAACCTGGCGGCGGTGCCCAACTTTCCGGGCAAAAACTGGCTGTTGCTACGCCTGCTGATCTGGGTGACGTTGATTCCGGTAGTGCATCAGATTTGGTCTGATAAAACACTCAATGTAGATATCAAAACTTGGACAGAATATGGCATTGTTGCCCTGGCAGTTGTATTAGTCGTCGACCTATGGAATCTACATAGGGGACTATCACATCAAGCATCCGCTCCCTTGGATACCTCCAGCCTCGATTTACGTACACGTTTGCTCAAAGTATTTCAAAATGAGGTAGCTGAGCGTTTAGAAGACTCGCTAAATCAGCAGGTGATTATCAACCTGATGATGCATCAGCAATTAGAGAAAGTGAATCGCCGACGCAATGAAAAACTAATTTCTCTAGAGGAAATTAAAGCGAGGCAAACTGAGACAAATTTGATTTTACTGCCCAATCGAACCTTGCGACGAGAAGGTCAGACTGATAATGATTTAGACCCACAGGAATCGATTTTTGATACCTTTGACCGCAAAGATGTAGGGCGTAAGCTTTTGATTTTAGGTGCTCCTGGCTCTGGTAAAACCACGACACTTCTAAAACTGGCCGAAAGACTTTTAGAAGAAGCGCTTCAAACTGGCAGTCAGCTCATCCCACTGATTTTTGAACTCTCCACTTGGAAGAATGACAAGCAATCGATCCACGACTGGCTGATCGAGCAATTGAAACTGAACTACAATGTCAGCCCCGAAATTAGCAAGCAATGGCTTGCTCAAGAGCAGCTACTACCCCTGTTAGATGGCTTAGATGAACTAGGCTTTCGACAGAAAAAATGTGTTGAGCATATCAATAATTTCATTCAAGATTTCAACTATCCTCACTGCGTTGTTTGCTGTCGAAGCGAGGAATATAACCGAGGACAAATACGATTGGAAGCTTTAAAAGATGCAGTATGTTTACAGCCACTAAGCAATCGACAGATCAAAGAATACTTGCGACAACTGAAACACTTCGAAATCTGGAAAACCATCCAACAGTACACAGAAAAAAAAGATAGTCTGACACCCAGGAAAAAGATAGATTTTAATATATTAAGAATTCCACTTTTCCTCAATATTTTTATAGCTATTTTTCAGCCTGACGTCTCTATTCATGACAAAAAGAAATTGCTATCAGATTATACTCATAAGCAACTTGATAAGGAAACAAGACTTTTCGAACGCAGTCACTTTAGTCGAAATTGGGTTTGGAAAGATATCAAAGATGAACCTAGCTTCAGTGAGACTTCTAAATACTTAAATTGGTTATCTAAAAAACTTTCAGATGAACATATTACTGATTTTTTGATTGAAAAGCTTCAGCCTTCCTGGATAGATTCTGAGAGAGTAGTTTATAATTACGAATCTATAGTTCGTCTGATTGGCGGGATTTTATTCGCCCTTGTTGGTGTTCTTTGTATTTTTTTAAGTGGCGAGTTTTTAATTGGTCTTACTTTGACGTTTATTCTGGGTAGCCTAGGCTTTATAAACGGTGGATTGTTAAATGAATTAAAAGAGATAGTCTTAGCGGAAAAGATCAGACTAGAACTGCGTCAGGCACTTAGAGTTTCATCGCTAGGTTTTTTACTGGGCTTGCCCATTTGCATCACTATTGGGATCGGAATGTATGGTAAAGCTGGGATCTTAGGAGGAGTTGTCATGAGCCTCCTTTTTAGCGGAATGGTAGGTTTTTTAGGTGGTTTTGAAGGGGTAGAAATTAAGGAAAAAAGCTTTTCAAATCAAGGAATTTGGAATTCATTAAAAAGCTTTATTCTAAGTAGTCTGTGCGTTTTTTTTCTTGTTAGCTTGACTTTTTTAGAGCTTAGTAAGTTGCTTTTTACGTTGTTTGTTAAATCCGATGAAGTTATACTATCGGCGACTGAGATAAGCCTGTTGGTAGCCATTTTTTTTGGTTTGCTTATCGGATTAGAGTTGGGTGGGCAGGCTTGTCTACAGCACTTTGTCCTTCGCTTGGTACTCACCCATACAGGCAAAATGCCTTGGAACTATACCCGTTTCCTTAATTACTGCGTCGAGCGTCGCCTGATGCAGCGGATTGGGGGGCGGTATCGGTTTATCCACAAGGAACTGCTGGAGCATTTTGCGGGGATGGAAATGGAGGGTAGAGGTTAGGGGCTGGCTTTGTGCGTTTCGACTGAGACTTCGGCGTGAGCTCAGTCGAACGCTCAACGTAGAAGTCCTGCCTATTTCAGGATGTAGATGGGTAGGGGAAATGGGGAGACGCGAGGAAGCTGGAATGGTGATTTTGAAAACCAAAAGGGTTGTCCGCATACAATGAAGGCATGACTACAAGGCAATCTTTGGACTCAGTATGCAAACGATTCGATTACAGTCCCATGTGGGCGATGATGGCGTCTTACGACTTCAAATTCCGATTGAGTTACAGGATCAGGATTTAGAGATTTTGCTGGTTTATCAACCGATTGCCATCAAGTCTAAAGTTTCCTCATCAGCATGGCCCTCAGGATTTTTTGAAGAAACAGCTGGATGTCTTCAAGATGATCCGCTGGTGAGACCGCCTCAAGGTGAGTATGAAACTCGGGAGCTGCTGGAGTGAAGTATCTTTTGGATACCAATGTTTGCATTGTCTATCTAAATCGACCTGACTCCAATGTTCGTAAATGTTTAGAAAGGGTATCGCCAGACGAAATTGCTATCTGTTCGGTAGTTAAGGCAGAGCTGTTTTATGGCGCAATGCGAACCCGTACCCCTCAAAGAACGCTGGCGTCTCAGCGAAGATTTCTCGATCAGTTTGTTTCACTGCCATTTGATGACCAGGTTGCAGATGTTTATGGTCGAATCCGAGCCGATTTAGCGGATCTAGGAACACCTATCGGTCCTTACGATCTTCAAATTGCCGCGATCGCACTTGCCCATCATCTGACGTTAATCACGCATAATGTTCGAGAATTCAGCAGAGTCAGGAATTTACAAATTGAAGATTGGGAATCAGAGTAAATTAACGAGTTATGCAGATTGAGTATCGAGATTTCCTCATCCGTGACTGGCAACCAACCGATCGGGATGCAGCTGCTAACCTGGTTAAAACGGTTTTAGCAGAATATGGCCTGGGCTGGGAGACCAACTGCGGGGCAGGCACTGATAAAGACGCAGTTGAGATCGAACAGTATTACTGGCAAACCGGGGGCGAGTTTTGGGTGGTTGAGGCCGCTGACCTGATTGTGGGGACAGGGGGGTACTATCCGATCGATCGAGCCGATGAGCAAACTGGCAGGGCGGTTGAGATTCGCAAGATGTATTTGCTGCCGGAAGTGCGGGGGCAGGGATTGGGCAAGTTTTTGCTCGGACAGTTGGAAGGTGCGATCGCAGCCAAAGGCTACCAGTCGATCTGGGTCGAAACCGCCACAGTGTTTAAAGCAGCTGTGGCGATGTACGAGAAAAACGGCTATCTGCCGGAAGATCGGGTGGAAACGTCGAGGTGCGATCGCGCGTATCGCAAACAGCTTCAACCTTGATAACGAATACAACCCTGTTGACAAACGACTGACGGCTGAAGATCTTGAATAACACCAGCTCGTATAAAATGTAGAAACTGAATAACAGTTTGTCATGTCTGTAACAACTGCTAAGTTACGTCATCAAATTAATCGTTACTTAAATCAGCTCTCACTTGAGCAGTTGAAATGGATTGCCGACCTCTTAGCGTTCTTAGTATTGCGAACTCAGCAGTCTGGTACAGAGCAACCCTCTGCGCCTGAAATAGAAACTGCTAGCGAGCCGAGTTTAATCGATTCAAATGAGTCAGAAGTAGTTTTACGTGATTCTACAGCAGCTGACCTTTTAGAGGTTGCAGGAACCTGGGAGGGGGATGATTTTGAGGAATGTCTGCAGCTGGTTTACAATACGCGCTCACAAGTGAAATTTGTTCAATACGATTTGACAATTGTTTCAGCAGACAGCGATTTTGACCGAATTCAAGAGGTGCGTTTTTTTCCGCTGGAGACCTGGATTAGCTGACTCGCCTACCCGCCTACAATAAGAGCATCTTTGCAGTACGGGTAAGACAGAAAGACAGACGGGGGCTTGCCCTGAGCTTGTCGAAGGGACAAAGGGTGGATTGGGTGACGCGGGGATCGCTCTCGTTATAGATCTCCGCTTCTCCGCGTCCTCCCCTCTCCGATACTAGTTACTTACCGAAACCCCCGGTAGTGCATTCAACTGAGCATCGCTCAGCGGATTCCCCCCAAACACATCGTACTGTCGGGCCAGCGCCCCGGTGATACCGGCGTTGTAGTCCAGAGCCACCTCGTTTGCCACATAGTCTGACCGAATATCTTGGTAGGCGTTATCGTCAGGCGCAGTCGGGCCA
This sequence comes from Cyanobacteria bacterium P01_A01_bin.114, assembly GCA_039815385.1. GTDB lineage: Bacteria > Cyanobacteriota > Cyanobacteriia > Phormidesmidales > Phormidesmidaceae > SIO4C1. Next base: position 12,049 of record JBCBZL010000049.1, on the reverse strand, counting down.
CCCACCACCGCACCGTAGATCGTATGGCGGTTATCTCTAGGGTCATTGAAACTCGGATAGTCGGCGGCAGCGCGGTGGTGGGGCTGCTTGGCAAAGCTGTCGCCAAAGCCCACCATGTAGCTAAACTTATTCGGGTTTTTGCCCAAAATGTAGTCGATCTGTTTTTCTGAGAAGTCGGTATAGCGTTTGCCAGGGTTATTCACCGTATCGCCATAGACGCCAGCTACAAAGGCAGCCGTTCCCGCTGTGCGGACAGAGCCCCACTGACTGTGCCAGGCCAGCCCGCCCTGGGTATATTGGATGCCGCCCGTGCCGTTGGCCCAGTCGTTGAGCAGCTTCTCTGCATCCTGGCGATATTGGGCCTTATCGGTAATTTGTGAGAGCAAGACCGCGCTGCCCAGCTCTTTATTATCCCAGCTCTGGGTCGAGTAGACTCCGGTATAGGCCTGCTCTGCCTTCGCCAGGTATTTGTTGTCTCCTGTGGCCTTGTATAGCCAGGTTGCCCCCCAGGTTAGCTCGTCTCCGTAGCCACTCCAGGAGTTATAAAACTTACCGGCGTCAGCGATGGCGTCTGAATATTTACCCCGATAGGTATCGGCAAGTTCATAGAGCTGTTCAGCGTTTTGCAGCAGCTTGTCAGCATAGCTTTTGTTAGTTGGCCTGAAGATGATCGAGGCAGCGGCCAGGGCAGCGGCGGTTTCTGCCGTGACATCAGAGCCAGGATTTTGGGCATCCACCTTAAACGAGGGTCGCGAGAATGACATCGCCTCGTCAAAAGTCTGGGCCTGATGATCGATGTCCCCTGCGCCTACCTGCGCCCAAAACGCTTTGGTTTTGCCATTCTGGGTTTCGTGGGCTTTGATCAAATAGTCAGTCCCCCACTTGATCGCATCCAGAGAGTCGTCTAGCTGACCGCTCTTTTGGTACGCGCCCCGATATTCATCAACGCCCCAGGCCAGCATCGTCATCGAGGCCGCCATCGGAAAGCCAAATTTCACCGTATCCCCAGCGTCGTAATAGCCGCCACTGAGGTCACGCCCGACATCAGATCCATCCCCTAGGGCCGAGTCGCCGCGCCAGTCGATTCGATTGTCACTGGGGAGCTTGCCCGAGCGCTGCGCTTCGTAAAACAAAAAGGATTTTTGTAGCGCTTCACCATAGTTGATTCCTGTGGAGCTATCGCCCGGCGGATTGTCCGGTGGATTGTCCGGTGGATTATCTGGCGGATTGTCTGGCGGATTGTCTGGCGGATTGTCTGGCGGATTCCCATCCTCCGTTGGGGGGGTGGCAAGTGCTTTGATTTGATTGGCGGTTAGGGCCTGATTGTATAGTCGCAGGTCGTCGAGGCTGCCAGCCAGGCCGCGTTTGCCGTTGCCGCGGGTGGTGGCCTTGTGAAATCGGGTGCTGCCCCGGATGGCTCCAATTCCAATATCATCCCCATGTTTCCACAGTTGCGAGCCCTCGCCCTGGCCAAACTGCTGGCCGTCTAAGTAGGCGGTGAATGCACCTGCCTGAGCCTTTTTTTCACCGGGGTTGGCGTCTAGCACCAGGGCGACATGGTGCCACTTGTCAGCAGTGATACCTGTGGTGACATTCTCTGTAGACAAAAAGGTGCCGGTCCACTGGCTCTCGGGCTGATTCCAGCCGCCGACGTAGAGATTGCCCTCTGCCAGGTAAATATTTAGCCCTCGAGACGTACCGCCCTGCTCATAAATCACCTGCGGCTTGCGGCCTGAGACACTGTCGGCTTTAAACCAGACTGCGACGGTGCGATCGCTATGCACCCCCGTATTAATGTCAGCCGTATCGGCCACATAGGCATGGTCAGATTTATTGCCTAGCCGCAGCACGCTGCCCCGGCCTGCAACGGGTTGCACCGTTGCTGCATTTGCCAAAAAACCTGGATTTTGCTGACCATCCGGTGAGCTATCGCCCAGCTGTTTGCCCGAAGCTTGGTCAAATGTCAGGTGCATGACAAAGTCGTCGCTGCTGGCTGTACCCGGATCGGATGAGGGCGGTGATGCCCCGCCGCCGCTGGACTGCCCATTCAGGACAAAATTAGTCGGCTGGATGGGGCCATTACCAATTTTGTCGCCGTTAAAGCCAAAGGCTACCGACTGATTGGGAGCAATCTGCGTGGTCCAGTCGGCACTGCGCAGAGTGTATGTGCTGCCCTGCCGGTTCACCACCTCGGCTCCCCAGATTTCTGTAATCTCGAAAGGAGCCTCAAATGATAGGGTCCATCCATTCAACGGAGACGCCTGGTCGTTGGTGACCTCTAGGCTGGCGGTAAAGCCGCTACCCCAGTCGTTGACCTTAGAAAAATCGATTATCGCCACGTTAAGTTATTTCCTGAATGCAGCTAGAGAAACGTGATGATGCACCGGCGGCAGCCATCAGGCAGCGAGTGGAGTTTGTGCGATCGCGCTGCTCGCCCCCAGCCCGTTTGCCCCGCTGGGCACAAACTCGATATAGTCAATTCGAGCGTGCTCAGCCTGAGGTGCCATGCCCTGCTCAACCCCTTTGAGGGTAAAGACATCGCCTGCCTCAACCTGCAATCCACTGGCGACTTGGCGAGAGGTTTTCGTCTTAGCAGCGGCCAGATTGCTACCGAGCTGCTGGTTCAAAGCCCAGTCTTCGAGCACGTTTTGACCCTGTGCTACCGAGAGTTTCGCAATCCCATCATTCTCGTCAAAGTAACCTACGCGAACGTCATATTTTCCGGTAGGCCCAGAAAATTTCAGCGTGGCCTTACCCGTTTCGTTATCAGCGCCCCCGACTAAGCCAATAAACTTTCCGCCTGAGGCAAATGCGCCAGACTCAGGTCGATAGCCCGTCAGCTGCATCTCTTCGGCCTCAAACCGCAGCGTCTTGGGGGCTGGCGGCTGTGGAGCACTGCCAGACGCTTTTAGCACTTCGATGGCTGACAGTTTGGCATTGTTGACGCTGGCCCCGAGGTCTAAATTCAAAGTGCCGTCTGTGACCTTAACCTGAAAAGACTTTTGCACCTTTTTGTTTTTGCCACCCGCCGCGGCAAAGATATCGAAATCATCTAGCTTGAGCGCGCCTTCGGCCTTGACGTCAAAGACTCGTTTGCCCGCAGCCCCAAAGTAAATCTCGGCAAAGTCGAGATTTACTTGATAGCTACCATTCTCAACTGGGATGGCATAGGCCAGATTTTTTTGATAGCGCTCACTTTGGAACAGCGTATCGTCAGCGGTTTTGCCGATACCGGCCCCGGTCGTGTAAGTGTTGCCGCCCTTAAAGTAAGTGTCTTTGCCCCAAACCTTGCTGCTGCTGTCGGTAAACGCTGCACCACCCGCATTAATCCGAATCGCATCTGTTGGATTTGGCGTGGGCGGATCAACCGGCGGAGTCGGCCCTGCTCCAAACTTGGGAGGATTCGCATCGAAGAACGTTCTGGCGTCGTTGGGGTTCGCCTTTTCTTGACCGGTAATTGCATAAAAATGCATGCCTGCATCTGAGGGGTCATTGACCTTGGCCCTGGCATTGACCATCAGATCTCGAGCTTCTTGCAAAACCTGATTTTTAGAGCCGTCTAGCCATTTCCACTGGTCGCTGTTGAAGCCTAAAGGCCCACCCCCGTCAGGCCCATTCTGGTCAACGATTTCGATCAGTTTTACATCCGGAAAGTCTTTGCGAATGTCGCTCCAGGTGCGCACATCTTTAACACCCGGGCGAGAGGCGATATCACGGTTTTCATTCCAGCTCGAGTGAGACAGCAGCTGGATATTTTTTAGATTTTTGGGCGCTGTTTTCTCGAGGGCTCGATAGACTGCTTCCATCGGGCCGCCTTCGATCGACAAGACTTTTTTACCAGAGTTAAACAGCTTGACCAGCGCTGTGGTGGCTGCATCGGCATTGGCCTGATAATCGTAGGTCTTAATGCCGAGCTTTTCAGCAAAGGCCGCGCTTTCTCTCATCGCGCCAACCTGATAGTTGTCGTTAGGCTCTCCGACATTGTTGCTGTAAAAGAAGGTTGATTTTTTCTGCAAGCCCGCCGCATTGGTTAGCATGGCGGCAACGGGCAGTGCTGCAATGTCGTCGTCGTCGTTATTGTTGCCGTCAAAGTGCGAAACAATGTGGTCAAACTGTCCGATGAAAGCGTTTGGAGCGGGCGTCGGCGTTGGCGCAGGATTCGGCGCGTTTCCTTGGGTGGGCGACTGAGGCAAGTCTGCGTTCTTCAAAAATCCGCTGTTGCTCAGGGTGATTCGATCTAACGCATATCCATCAGAGCGTCCGGCAATCTCGAGTCGATACTGCGTGTTTGCCTCGAGTGAGACTTGGGCGGGTGATTTTTTGTGGCTGGCATCAAAGGTGGTCCCCCACTTCAACGTCTTATCCGAGCTGCCTAGCCCGGTGAAAAGTTTGGTCGGTTTCTGAACTACTTTTCCCGTTTCAGCGTTGACGATCGAAACATAGGCATCATTACCGGTATCGGTGCGCTCTTTGCCATTTTCAAAACGGTCACTGGCGTTCATCGCGCTCTTGACGCGTCCTGAATGCATCGCAATGCTGTAAGTGCCGGTTTTGTCTGTTTCAAACTGGTAGCTCAGGGTTTGACCGGTTGGGACTTTGCCATAGCTGCTCTGGGAGGCATCCCACAGCAAAGAGGTTTCGCCCTGGACGGTGACTTGCTTCCAGTCACCGGTCGGCGTGGCTGATTCTGCTTCTAAAATGATTTGTCCGTTTTTACCCAGAAACAGGCTATTGGCTTTGGGTGTTTGCATATCCATAGGAGAAATTTTCCTGACGTGTCAGCGAAGTGAACTCAGCCTGCTTAAAATGCCTGCAGGAGAAGCTGTCTACCCCCCACCTGTGTAGTGCCCCATAGGGGGTAATCTCCGGGGAGGGTTAAAACCGTTTAAGGGAGCTGCAATTAAATAACATCCCGCTTCTAGGGCGGGTACTAGGTGTTAGGGATTAGGGGTTGGGCAACGCGTGATAGGTTATGGGCTATTGGCGTTTTCGAACAAGTCACTCATCACCAATAACGAGTCACCAATAACAACACCCTTTGGTTCCCTAAAACCTTTTGTTCAAATTTTTTAATCTGTAGACACTACAGGGAAGCGCTGTAGCTTTGCTAATCGTTGGCGATGAACTGGAGAGCACGCTCAGATTTCGGACTACTTTTGTAAGCTTGTTGAAACTTTTATATCTTAAGCAATCTGTAGGCGAGTGTCTTGGCGTTTTTTGCCCCTTATAGGCTAATTTTGCGGCGTTTAGTCAATATATGTTAAGCAGATATATTCAGAAAATGAGGGCTCTAACCCGATACAATCGGCCTGTAAAATCAGCCTAAACAATCGGTCTAAACAATCGGTAGCGTGAGTTTGACCGTCGTATGCTGTTTATAGACGCTCTCGATTAAAAACTTTCCGCCAGCCAATTCGACAATTTTCTGGACCAGCTTTAGCCCCATACCGATGCCCTGCTGTTCGTGGGTTTCACGTTCAAACTGCATAAAGGCTCCGATTTTGGCAATCTGCTCTGCAGTCATACCCCGCCCTCTGTCATGGACTGAGATCATCAGCCGCTGGCCCACGATATGGCTACTGACTTTGATAGGGGTATCGGGTGGGGAAAACTTTAGCGCATTGTCTACCAATTCGTGAAAAATGATCGAGAGATAGTCTGGGGTGACGGCGACCCTGGCGGGTTCGATATAAAAGATTAGATCGTGGCTGCGACGGAGCTTTTGAGCCTGTGTTTTTAAGCCGTCTTCGATTGCAGGGCCTGAAATCTGGGCCGGAGTAAAGTCGATGGGGGGCTGGCAGCTGGCAGAGAGCTGCTCTAGCTCTAGATAAACCAGAAATTTTCTGGTTAGGGTTTCTAGGCGATAGGCAGATTGCTCAGCCCAGCCCAAAATTTCAAGGGCCTCAGCAACATCGAGGTCTTTGAGGCTGTGTTTGAGCAGCTCAATCATGCCAAAAATACCGTTCAAGGGGGTATTCATCTCGTGGGCAAGCTTGGCCGCAATGCCGCCGCGTAGTTCACTGAGGGTGGTTTCTAAAACGCCGATCGTATTTTTTTGGACCTGAGAGAGGGTTTCAATCTGGTCATACTGTCGCTTAATCCGCAGCATTGAATGCACACGGGCACGTAGCTCAACCGCGTTAACGGGTTTGCTAATGAAGTCGTCAGCTCCGGTGATCAGGCACTGGGCTAGATCGGCTTTGGTGCTGAGGGCCGTCACCATCATGATCGGCACTGTCTGCCACTGGGGCATGGCTTTGATCTGGCGACAGACTTCAATGCCGTCTAGCTCAGGCATCATCACATCTAGCAAAATTAAGTCGGGCTGAAAGGTGCTGAGGGATGCGATCGCAGCTCGCCCCCCCGCCGCGTAGTGCAGCTGATAGTCTTGAGGGCTCAAAATGGTTTCAAGCACATCAAAATTATCGGGCTCATCATCAACGATCAAAATCGATGGCCTTAGCACGGTGACGCCTCCTGTCGGACTAAAAGCTGCTGCATCGCCGTGGTCAACTGCCTCAACTTAAACGGCTTGCTGAGATACTCATCTGCGCCCGCCGCCAGGCAGCGCTCACGATCGCCCGGCATCGCTAAAGCGGTCAGCGCAATCATCGGAATGCCCCCTAAAGTGGGATCGCGGCGGAGTCGTTGAATGGCTTCTAGCCCATTCATTTCAGGCATTTGGATATCCATCAAGATTATGTCAGGGCGCTGAGCGCGAGCCAGGGTAATCGCAGTCTGCCCCGTTTTCGCCACCAGCAGGCGATAGCCCTTGGCAGTTAAGTAGCTCGAAAGGGTGCTGATGTTGGCTTCGTTGTCTTCAGCCAGCAAGACTAAAGGAGAGCCCACAGGTTCCAATGAATATGGGCTAGGCCTGGGCACTGGCTGGAGGTCTGGTTTCAAAGCAGTGAACGTAGCATCGGTGAATGCAGCCCCAGTAAAGGCAGATTGGTCACAGGGCAGCTCGATCGTAAAGCGGCTGCCAACCCCAACCTTACTGGTGGCCCCAACGCGCCCCCCGTGGAGTTTGACAATGCGTTTGACCAGCGCCAGCCCCAGCCCCGTGCCCTGATATTTGCGATTGAGCCGACTATCGATTTGGACAAAGGGCTGAAAGAGCTTGTCCATATTCTCTGGGGCAATGCCAATACCCGTATCAGTGACAGAAATCTTTAGGCGGGGTTGAGCTTGCGTATCGGTAACATCAGGGCAGCTAGCAGCAAGGGTGATGCGCCCCCCCTCTGGGGTAAATTTGACCGCATTGTCGAGCAGGTTGATCAAAACTTGCCGAATGCGCCGTTCTTCGACCCATAAACTGGGCAACTGAGGGGAGAGCTTAATCTTGAGTTGAATGCGTTTTTGAAGGGCGCGCTGTCGAATAAAGGCCAGGCTCGCCTGACACAGCGGTACAACTGGGGTAGCCGCGCAATTTAGCTCAATTTGACCCGCTTCAATTTTGGCCACATCCAGCACATCATTAATCAGCTCTAGCAAATGAGAGCCGCTGCGCTCAATCGTTTGTAAAGCCCTGCTTTGTTCAGCGCTGAGCCCACCAAAAATGCCCTCTTGCAGCCCTTCGCTCATGCCTAAAACCGTATTGAGCGGCGTCCGTAGTTCGTGGCTCATGGTGGCCAAAAACTCATCTTTTAAGCGGGTAGCGCGGGCCAGTTTTTGGTTCGTTTGGCGTAGCTTTGTCTCAGCCTGTTTGCTGATAGACAACAGCTCATCCTTTGAGCGATTCGCCTGGGCAAGCTGAGTATTGGTGTTCAACAGACTTAAGTTAGTTTCTTTGAGACGTTGCCAGGTGACTAGACAGTAGTCAGTCAAAGCGGCAGGTAGCAAAATCAGCAAGATTAAAAAGATCTCGTCTGCTTCAAAAGCTTCATATTTTTGCAGAAAAGCAGCCAGAGATTCAAAAACTTCAAACTTTAAAAAATGGCCGACCACCCACAAAATAATCGTGAAGAGCAAAACTCGCTTAACAAAAAAGCCTCGCTTGATGATGTGCAAACTACTCAAACTTTGAGTCTGATACTGACGGCCCATGCGTTATTCTCCCTTTGACTCGACACCCCGACTTAAGAGCTGTTGAATCTTGGTGGCTAATTGCTTTAACTTGACGGGTTTACTGAGGTAATCATTCGCACCCGCTGCAAGGCAGCGCCCAAGGTCACCCGGCATGGCTAAGGCGGTCAGGGCAATAATGGGTGTATCTGTCAGATTTGGGGTATGACGAATCTGACGGATAGCTTCTAGCCCATCAACTTCTGGCATTTGAATATCCATCAAAATCAAATCTGGGGCTTCAGATTGAGCCAGGGCGATGGCGGTCTGGCCGTTTTTGGCCACCCGCAGACGATAGCCCTTAGCGCTCAGGTAGCTCGAAAACGTGCTGATATTGGCTTCGTTGTCCTCAGCCAGCAAGATTAGGGGCGCTATTAACGGGCGGCTGGGTTGAGGACAGGCAGGGCCAGAGTCAATCGGCGGTTGGACCGTCGTTACCGCCGCCAGCGAATCGGTGCAGGGCAGCTCAATCGTGACACAGCTGCCAACGCCGACTTGGCTAGTGATCTCAACCTGCCCCCCATGAAGCTCAACGATACATTTTACCAAGACCAGCCCTAAGCCCGTCCCCGTATACTGACGGTTGAGGGCGCTGTCGATCTGGACAAAGGGTTGAAATAGGCTGTCTATATGGTCTGGGGCGATGCCAATGCCGGTATCGATGACGGCAATGCGCAGATAGGTTGTGGGGACAGCTGGCTCAGAGGCTGAGGGGGCGTCTGCGGCGGGGCGCTGCTGACAGCTGACGTCTAAGGTGATCTGGCCGCCCTCGGGGGTAAACTTCACGGCATTGTCAAGCAAGTTGATTAAAACCTGACGGATCCGCCGTTCATCTACCCAAACATCGGGGAGATAGGTAAGCGGCTTAACTTGCAGCTGAATGCGTTTTCTTAAGGCGGGCTGCTTGATAAAGGCCAAACTCGACTGGCACAGCAGAGCTACGGCGGTCGGGGCTCGATGAAGAGTCATCTGGCCCGCTTCAATTTTGGCCACGTCCAGAATATCGTTGATCAGCTCTAGCAAGTGCGCGCCACTGTGCTCAATCGTTTGCAGCGCTTTACTTTGCCCCGAGGTGACGGGGCCAAACGTTTGCTCTTGCAACGCCTCAGACATTCCTAAAACTGTGTTGAGCGGTGTCCGCAGCTCGTGGCTCATGTTGGCCAGAAATTCGTCCTTGAGGCGGGTGGCGCGGGCCAGCTCCTGGTTAGTCTTGCGCAGTTGGGCCTCTGTCTGCTTGCGATCGCTAATATCTCGAAAAATCTCCTGAATAATCTTTTCACCGTGGACCTCAATGACGGATGCCGAGATATCCACTGGCACACTGTGCCCCGCTTTGCAGCAGAAATGCACGTCCAAGACCTGTGCAAATGGCTGATCGTGGGCCAGCGCCTCAAAGGCCTTCATAATCCGAGTCAGTTCGTCTGAGCGATGGAGCTGGGTCAGGTGCATCGCCGTCAGGTTGGCTTGGGGGTAGCCCAGCAATTCTTCTGCCCGGCGATTGGCTTCTAAAACATTCCCCTGCTGATCGACCAGCAAAATCGCATCGCTGGCCCGATCCATCAGAGCCCGGTAGCGAGTTTCTCGCTCTTGCAAAGCAGCGGTCCGCTTTTCGACTTTAGCTTCAAGCTGCTGATTGAGCGCCTGCAGCTCGCTCTGGGCTTGCTTAAGCGCGGTAATGTCGGTGTGGGTGCCAATCATCCGCAGCGGTTGCCCCTCAGCAGTCCGCTCGACCACTTTACCGCGATCGACAATCCAGATATAGCTGCCGTTTTTGCAGCGCAGCCGATGTTCGTTTTGGTAAGTCGCCGTCTCCCCGCTGAAATATCGATTGACATCGGCAAAAACCTGGTCTTTATCATCCGGATGGATGCGGCTTGTCCAGTCATCTAGACAATTTGCCATCTCATCTTCGGCATAGCCCAGCATGGCCTTCAGCTGCTGCGAAAAGAAAACCGTGTTGGTTTGAAGGTTCCAATCCCAGACACCGTATCCCGACCCTTCTAGGGCAAACTGCCAGCGCGCTTCACTTTCCCGCAGGGCTTCCTCGGCCTGCTTGCGATCGGTGATATCTCGATAGGTGCCCAAAACGCCCACCACTTTTCCCGTCAGGCTGTGCAGAGGCAGTTTATTCGTTTCTAGCCAGATTTGTTTGCCTCCCGCCTGTATCTGGGTTTCGATAATTCCAAGCTTGGCCTGATTAGTCGCCATCACTTGCCGATCGTCGGCCCGGTAAGCCTCAGCTTCGTCAGCGCCCCACGGCAGATCGTAGTCAGTCTGGCCGACGATGTTTGCCACGGACGAGAGCCCAGCATCCCGGCTAAAGTTACAGTTGCCGCCTCGGTAAACCAGCTCCCGATCTTTCCAAAAAACCGATAGGGGGAACGTATCTAGCACCGTTTGTAAAAATTGCTCTCGTTCCCGAAGTGCGGCTGTACGCGCTGCCACCTGAGCTTCAAGGGCCTGGTTGAGCTTCTCCAGTGCGGTCGTTGCTCGCTGTCGCTCTAACTCAGCGGCGGCACGGGCGGCAAAAACGCGCAGGATCTGAGTTGCCCGCTGTTGGTTTTGGATAGGTTGCTGATCGAGAATGCAGAGACTACCCATGACAGCGCCTTGGGTATTTCGTAAGGCAATGCCTAGATAGCTCTCTGCAACCATCTCAGCCAAGTCTAGATCCTCAGGAAAGCGCTGCTGAACAGCAGACTCGCAGAAAAATTCTCCGTTTTTTAAGACGTACTCACAGGGCGTTTTTTCGAAGGTGAAGGGCACGTGGGGCTGCAAGGCACCGTTTACCCAAACTGCTAAAGGGTGCAGCACCTCGTCAACGGCTTCGGTCACGATTGCACAGGAGACGTTCAGCGCCTCAGCAATGTGGCGAACCAAGGCAGGGAAAAAAGCCTTACCCGTCGAAGCTGCCGTACCTGCAATCAGGCTTTGGAGCTGTCGCTCAGCCTGATTAAGCTCCTGAATGGTTTGGTTTAGCAGGCATTCTTTTTTCTGGTTAGTTGCTTGAAGGTGACGTCGATCACGCTGGGCTTGCTCAAGCTGCCTTTGCAAACGGTGGTTGGCCTGTTCAATCCGCTGGATTTGGGCCAGGTATTCTGCTGCGGTACTCATGCTGCCCTCCTCCTAGACGGGTCTCCGGTGCCCTCTAAGAGTCCGCTGGTAGGCTGCAACTGTACCTAAATTAAAGACTGGTAGAGGGTATACACCTTAATACGCAGCTTAATCCTATTCACCCGTGCATCTGCTCCATTTTTTGGGAATACCGCATAAAGAAATATCGTTTTATAAAGCTTTGATTGTTCCAAGGGCCAAAGCTTTGGGGAAACCAGGCCTAATCTCAGCCGCGCATCTTGCTCCTTTTAGGGATGCTCACTATAATCGCGAGGTAATCTGCTTTTGACGCCCACTTTTGACACTGTGATTGCTACTGTGATTGCTATCTACCCAGGCAGCTTTGATCCCGTCACGCTGGGGCATCTTGACATCATTGCGCGCAGTAGCCAGCTTTATGACAAGGTGATCGTGGTGATTTCCCGAAATCCTAACAAAAAGCCGCTATTCACCGTCGAAGAACGGCTTGTCCAAATTGAGAAAGCAATTCATCACTTATCGAATGTTGAAGTCGATAGCTTTGACGGTTTAACGGTGACCTATGCCCGAGCGCGCCAGGCTAAAGTATTGTTAAGGGGGTTGCGAGTTCTATCTGATTTTGAGAAAGAACTCCAAATGGCGCATACTAATAAGACGTTGGCAGATGACATTGAAACCGTTTTTCTGGCGACGTCTACTGAGTATGGCTTCTTAAGCAGTAGTCTTGTGAAAGAAATTGCCAGGTTTGGTGGGCCTATCAGCCACTTTGTCCCTGCGCATGTTGCGCTTGATATCGAGAGATGCTACAGCAGAACCCTCCCCTAAACGATCCTCAGCGTAATGGCCAACTGCCTTTAGGTAATGGTCAAATGCCGCTAGGCAATAGCCAGAT